>NZ_JAMYMP010000020.1:0-90430 GCF_040318615.1 Mesorhizobium sp. M1078 | reverse complement strand
ATGCCAGTCTCTCGTCAAACCATCGCCGGTCCTCCCGGCGAAGGAGAAAACTGTCACCCATGCTATCGGTCCATTCTGTTACCTATCTATCCGGTTCGGACACTGCCTCTTTCTCCCCGTCGCTATGTGGGGAGTTGAGGAATGGTCCGCGAAGCGGACGAAAAGCCAACTGCTTGGCTTTTCGAATGACGAACGTCCGGCAGGACAATGAGGGGCGGCGCCAACGCTGGAAACAGTTGCGCTTGCCGTGCCATCGACCTTTGCCCATCATCGGCAATAACGCCGCCGGAAAACCCGGCAACGGAGCACAGATGCGCGACAAGCAGCCGAAATCCATCCTTCGCGAATTCCTCGACGGCGAGGCGGCGGGCGGCATCATCCTTATGGTTGCGGCAGCCCTTGCGCTGATCGTCGCCAATTCACCATTGGCCGAAACCTATTTCGCCGCTCTCCACGCCTATCTCGGCCCGCTCAGCGTGTCGCACTGGATCAATGATGGGCTGATGGCGGTGTTCTTCCTGCTGGTCGGCCTCGAGATCAAGCGCGAGATGCTCGACGGTCAGCTCTCGACCTGGCCGCGCCGCGTGCTGCCGGGCGTCGCCGCCGCCGGCGGCATGCTGGTTCCCGCACTCGTCTATGTCGCCATCAACCGCAACAACGCCGCCGCGCTCTCCGGCTGGGCGATCCCGACCGCCACCGACATCGCCTTTGCGCTCGGCGTGCTGTCGCTGCTCGGCAACCGCGTGCCGGCGTCGCTCAAGATCTTTCTCACCGCGCTCGCCATCATCGACGATCTCGGCGCCGTCATCATCATCGCCATCTTCTACACAAGCGGCCTATCGCTGGCCTATCTCGGTGCGGCCTTCGCCGTCATCGTGGTGCTCATCGTGCTCAACCGCATGCGGGTGACGAGGCTGACGCCCTACCTCGTGCTCGGCGCCGTGCTGTGGGTGCTGGTTCTGAAATCGGGCGTGCATGCCACGCTGGCCGGCGTCGCGCTGGCTCTCACCATTCCGCTGAAAATCTCTGCCGATAGCGGCCACGATCTCAACCATTCGCCGTTGCACCGGCTCGAACACGGCCTGCACAAGATCGTGCCCTTCGTCGTCATCCCGATCTTCGGCTTTGCCAATGCCGGCGTGTCGCTGGCCGGCCTCAGCGCCGCAGTCCTGGTCGAGCCGCTGACGCTCGGCGTTGCCGCCGGCCTGGTGCTGGGGAAGCTGGCCGGCGTCTTCGGCTCGTCCGCGCTTGCCATCCGGCTCGGCTTCGCCGACCTGCCGGTCAATGCCGGCTGGCTGCACATGATCGGCATTTCGCTGCTCTGCGGCATCGGCTTCACCATGAGCCTGTTCATCGGCCTGCTTGCCTTTGCCAACGACATGGCGCTGCAGGACGCCGTCAAGGTCGGCATCCTGGCGGGCTCGTTCGTTGCAGCGCTGCTGGGGGCAACCGTGCTGTTGGTGGCGCCAGCTGCGGGGGCGGAGGAAGAGGTGGAGTAGGTGTTCTTGGGTTCCTCGCCCCACTTCGTGGGGCGAGGAACTTGAGCTTCGTCTACTCGCTCTCCCCCGCCAGCGCCGGCACCGCCACACCCGCCAGCTCCGCCGCCAGCAGCCGCGCCGCACCCGCCCGTGCAATGCGCAGCATCAGCGCCTTGCGCGTTGCTGCGGCCATGCGGTGCTCGGGCGCCTCGCGCAAAATCTCGGCGCCGTAGCCGTCGGACAGGATGAAGCCGCATTCCTCCGGAAAAATATCCGAGGGCACGCCGGGATGCGTGGCGAAGAAGAAGCGGTCGGAGTGCAGCCGGTAATCAGGCCATTTGCGGTCGACGCGAAAATCCTCGATCGAGGATTTGATCTCGATGATCCAGATGTCGCCCTGCCTGGTCAGCGCCACAAGGTCGGCGCGCCGCCCGGTGGCCAGCGACAGTTCGGGCAGCACATGCATGCCCATTTGCATCAACAGCCTCTGCACGCCGCGCCGCACCAGCATGGCGCGTTCGGACTGGCGGCCGTCGATGAGGGGATTGAGGGGAATCGGCGAAATGATCGGCATGGCAGCCACCATGCCAGATTTTGTTCACGGTTTGAACCCTGTGTGCCATGGCGATGTATGATTGACAAACCATAGGCGAATTTTCTCTCGCAATGATAAGAAGCACGGTCCTTGGCACGAGGGGAGACATCATGGGATTTTGGGATTCATCAACCGGCTTTTTCCCGCGACCGAAGAATTGCGCCGGTACTCAGTGACCGCAGGTCCCTATTCATTCATGTTTCTGGTGAAGCGCATCCCAGCCGAAAACCAGAAATTCGTACGCTTCCGCCTCAGCCATATGGGAGCGGTCCAGGATAGTTGCACATTCAGCGTCGAGGAGTTCGGTTCCCTCGTTGATGCCGTCCTGAAGATAAAGGCAGAGCTAGATGACCCACTGCTCACTAGCGCTACCCAGCCGTAGGGGAATGGCGGCGATTATACGGTTGACATAACTGAGGCTACAACTTGATCCGAGCGCCTTCCGCGATCGCACCATATCTGTATTGGCGCGGTCTGGTATTGCTCCGGAACGCCCCTGCGTCCGCCGATCAACTTCCGTTCTTAGCTATAAGGCGGCCGGACTAAAGTCTTGCGCCGTGAACGCAAAGGTCTGATGTAACCGCTTTGGTTCCGTTCTTGTCCCTTGGACGTTCCCGTATTTTAGTCAGTCGAGATACTACTTATATGGCCGAAGCCGGCCTGTTCTCGAGCAGCGCAGCCCCCGCAATATCATCCAAAATCGGGCAGTCCGGCCGGTCGTCACCATGGCAGGCCTGGATCAGCGTCTGCAAGGTCGTGCGCATCGACTGCAGCTCGCGCACCTTCTCCTCGATGGCGCTGACATGGGCGGCGGCAATCTCGCGCACATCGTGGCTGGCGCGGCTGCGGTCCCGGTAGAGCGCCATCAGCTGCCGGCAATCGTCGATTGAAAAGCCGAGGTTGCGAGCGCGGCGCAGGAAGGCTAGCCGATGGATGTCGTCGCTGGAATAATCGCGATAGCCATTGCCGGCGCGCGCCGGGGCGATCAGGCCGATCTCTTCATAGTAGCGGATGGTCTTGGCCGGCAGGCCGGACCGCGCCGCGGCATCGCCTACATTCATTGTGATTCCTCGATGTGGTTCCCTGATTCTAGGCTATCCGACAGGACCGACCATTGTTTTTCCTTCACAATCCCGTGAGTCCTGTTGCCGAAATGCCATAGTTGCCGGCTTACCGGCACGTAAGCTCCTGCATATAGGCATCGCGCGCTTGGCAAGCAAAGCAAATGCCAGCATGAATGATTTCAGGAAAAGCGGCCGTAACGTGTCGCGACATCTTGGCGGGGCATCGGACCATTTCATGCGC
Organism: Mesorhizobium sp. M1078; assembly: GCF_040318615.1. NCBI lineage: Bacteria > Pseudomonadati > Pseudomonadota > Alphaproteobacteria > Hyphomicrobiales > Phyllobacteriaceae > Mesorhizobium > Mesorhizobium sp. M1078. Next base: position 87,052 of record NZ_JAMYMP010000020.1, on the reverse strand, counting down.
ATGAAGTCATTTGCAATCGTCGCCGCACTTGCGTTGTCGGCCGCGATCTCGGGTTGCAGCACGATCGGCTCGCAACTGTTCACCAACAACTACGGTTCGGTGAACGATGCAGGCTACCAACTGCCGCGCATCCCGATCGAGAGGGTGCCGCTGAAGTACCACCGGCAAGAGGTGAACTACGACACCTCGGAAAAGCCGGGCACCATCGTCGTCGATACCCAGAACAAGTTTCTCTACTTCGTCGAAGGCGACGGCCGGGCGATCCGCTACGGCATCGGCGTCGGCCGCGAAGGCTTTGAATGGCACGGGACCGCCCATATCGCGCTGAAGCGCGAATGGCCGACCTGGACGCCGCCGCGGCAGATGATCCAGCGCCAGCCGGAGCTAGCCAAGTTCGCGAGCGGCATGGAGCCGGGCTTGAAGAACCCGCTCGGCGCGCGCGCCATGTATCTGTTCAACAAGGGCGGTGATATGGGCTACCGCCTGCACGGCAGTCCGGAATGGAATTCGATCGGCAAGGCGATGTCGTCAGGCTGCATCCGGCTGATGAACCAGGACATCATCGACCTCTACGACCGCACGTCGGTCGGCGCCAAGGTCATCGTGATGTAGGACCATGATCCGGAACCGAGGTCCACGAAAGCGAAAAGTGGAACCGGTTTTCGGGAAGATCATGGTCAAAATAGGCGTTACCCTTCGTACGCGGACCGTCTAGGCAACAACGGACGTCCAAAACAGAAAACCGGGCAATCTGGCCCGGTTTTTTGTTGCTCGCTCGAATGCGTGAAGGGGTCTTAGGAGACCTGCTCGACCTGCTGTACTTCCGGCACGAAGTGGCGGAGCAGGTTCTGGATGCCGTGCTTCAGCGTCGCCGTCGAGGACGGGCAGCCGGCGCAGGCGCCCTTCATGTGCAGGAACACGGTGCCGTTCTCGAAGCCGCGGAAGGTGATGTCGCCGCCATCCTGGGCAACCGCCGGGCGCACCCTGGTGTCGAGCAGTTCCTTGATGGTGATGACCAGTTGCTCATCGGCCTTGTCGTAGAATTCGCCGGTCTGGCTGGTCTCGGCGGCGGGGCCGGCGTTGACCATCACGGGCGCGCCCGACATGAAATGCTCCATGATGGCGCCGAGGATGGCCGGCTTCAGGTGCTGCCAGTCCGGGCCGTCCTTGGTCACGGTGATGAAGTCATAGCCGAAGAAGACGCCGGTCACGCCGGGGATCTCGAACAGGCGGCCGGCCAGCGGCGAGGCGCTGGCTGCACTGTCGGCGTCGCGGAAATCGGCGGTGCCTTCGACAAGCACTTCCTTGCCGGGCAGGAACTTCAGCGTTGCCGGGTTCGGCGTCGATTCGGTCTGGATGAACATGGCCGTCTCCGTGCCCCAGTCGGGCAGCTAGTTTGGAATAGTTCTAAATAGGCTCAATCGGCTGTACATTCAAGCGAAACGCGTCGCTCAAAATGGCTGGCTGGCGGAATGTTTTTGCTGGCTGGGAATGAATCCCGCGCGGGCTATAAATCCAGGATCGTGATGTTATCCGAAACCGCTTCACACTTCCGGCATCACTCTCTATGCGAGGCTGTCGATCTCCTCGTCAGACAGGTTCTGCGGCACCACTGTGACCGGAATAGGGAAGGCGGCGCCCTTGCCGGCAACAGCCCCGACCAGCGGCCCGGGTCCTTCCTTGCCGGCACCTGCCGCCAGCACCAGGATGGCGATGTCCTGGTCTTCCTCGATCAGCTTGTGGATCTCCTCGGTCGGCTTGCCTTCGCGCACCACCATCTCGGGCTCGATGCCGAGCTTCTGGCGCACCTTGTTGGCGTAGCCGTCGAGTGCCGCGCGTGCCGTGGCATTGGCTTCCTCGCGCATGATCTTCTCGACGCCCAGCCAGTGCTGAAAGTCGTCCGGTGTGATGATGTAGAGCAGCACCAGCGTGCCGCTGGTGCTCTGCGCCCGCTTGGAGGCGTACGCGACGGCGCGCTCGCACTCCGGCGTGTCGTCGATGATCGTCAGGAATTTCCTGCGATGGCCGGCTTCGCGACTGAGGCGTTTGGAGACCATGTCTATCTACTCGATGTTTTCGGCCGCAATCTGCCACCGCGACAGACCGGCGGCAAGCCGCCGGCCTTGGGCCAGAATGGTGCGGTGCACTGACGGTAGGATCAGCCCTGCAACAGGCCGATAATGTCGCGTACCGTCTTCATGGTGGTCTCAGCCAGCGCGCCGGCGCGTTCGCCGCCGTCTCTCAGCACCGCGTCGACATAGGCGCGGTCGCCCTCGATACGGCGCATCTCGCCGGCGATCGGCGCCAGTTTTTCCACAGCAAGGTCGGCGAGCGCCGGCTTGAACACGGAAAACTGCTGGCCGCCGAATTCCTTCAGCACGTCCGCCTTCGACATCTCGGCCAGCCCGGCATAGATGCCGACCAGGTTTTCCGCTTCCGGGCGGCTTTCCAGTCCGTCGACTTCGCTTGGCAACGCTTCCGGGTCGGTCTTGGCCTTGCGGATCTTCTTCGAGATGGTGTCGGCATCGTCGGTCAAATTGATGCGCGACAGGTCGGACGGGTCCGACTTCGACATTTTCTTCGAACCGTCGCGCAGGCTCATGATGCGCGCCGCCGGCCCGCCGATCACCGGTTCGGTTATCGGGAAGAACCCGTTTACCGTCTCCTCGCCAACCTGCATCTCGACGCCGACGCCAAGACTGGCGATGCGGCTCGAAAAATCATTATTGAACTTTTGCGCGATGTCGCGGGTCAGCTCCAGATGCTGCTTTTGGTCCTCGCCCACCGGCACATGGGTCGCGCGGTAGAGCAGGATGTCGGCCGCCATCAGCGAGGGATAGGCAAGCAGGCCCAGCGAGGCGTTCTCGCGGTCCTTGCCGGCCTTGTCCTTGAACTGCGTCATCTTGTTCATCCAGCCGATGCGCGCCACGCAATTGAAAATCCAGGCAAGCTCGGCATGCTGCATCACCCGCGACTGGTTGAAGACGATGTGCTTCTTCGGGTCGATGCCGGAGGCGAGGAAGGCGGCGGTGATCGAGCGGGTCTGGTCGGCGAGGTCGTCATGGACGAGTTGTGCCGTCAGCGAATGCAGGTCGACGACGCAATAGATGCAGTCTGACGTGTCCTGCAGGGCGACGAATTTCTTGATGGCGCCGAGATAGTTGCCGAGATGCAGATTGCCGGTCGGCTGTACCCCGGAAAAGACGAGCTGTTTGAAGGCGGTCATGGGTTCCTCATGGCTTGTGGAGGGCCGTATAAGCGTGATTCCGAAAAGTTGCAGACTTTTCGGAGCCAATCACGCGGCTGGAAACCGCGCCCGGCGAAAGTCTTTCGACGGCGCGCTTATGGACGAAGGGGCGGAGAGGATCAAGACCGGTGTTGCTGTTAGCTCGCCCGGACTATTCGTCCAGATCGGCGTTTGGCGCTGGCGCCGCTGCCTTGCCCGAGCCGCGTTTCACATTGCGCCGGATCATTCCGAAATCGGCGCCGCCGGTGGCGAAAGCCGTGACGAAGTAGAGCAGCGCCCCGCCGGCTACCAATGAGAGAAGCGTTACGGCCTTGATCACCAGTGGCGAGCCGGGGCCGAGCCTGATGGCCAGCCAGTGCTCGGCGAAATAGAGTGCTGTCGCCATCACCGCCGCCGACAGCACAAGACGCGGAATGCGCTTCAGCAGCGGCGCGTCGCGGCCCCAATGGCCGCGCCGGATCAGGACGGCGAGCAGCATCACCGCGTTGACCCAGCCGGCGACGGCCGAGGCTACCGCAATGCCGGGCGCGCCCATTTTCGGGAACAGCGTCAGCGCGGTGATCACGTTCACGCCGACCGAGATGGCGGCGAACATCATCGGCGTGCGCGTGTCCTCGCGGGCGAAATAGCCGGGGGTGAAGGCCTTGATCAGCACGAAGGCCGGCAGGCCGAGGCCAAAGATCGCCAGGATCGCCGCCACCGTCGGCGTCGAGCCGGTGGCGGCGAAGGCGCCGCGCTCATAAACCAGCCGCACGATCGGCTCCGCCATTACCCAAAGGGCCGCCGCCGCCGGCAAGGTCATGAACAGCGTGAACTCGACCGAGCGGTTCTGCAGATTGGCCGCCTCGACCAGATTGCCCGATTTCAGCGCCCGCGACAGCTCCGGCAACAGCACGATGGCCACCGCGACGCCGACGACGCCGAGCGGCAGCTGGTAGATGCGGTCGGCGTAAGCAAGCGAGGACACGGCGCTGTCCTGCGCCGACGCGATCGCCGTGCCGATCAGCTGGTTGATCTGGGTGATGCCGCCGGTGATCGCCGCCGGCAGCGCCAGGATCAGCAGGCGCTTGATGTTGGGCGTCATCTTCGGCCGGCGAAAGCCGACGGCGATGCCGGCATTGCGCACCGCCACCCAGACGATGGCAAGCTGCACCAGCCCCGCCGCCAGCACGCCCCAGGACAGGCTGAAACCGACCTCACGGGCATCCATGCCGTGGTACCAGGCGTAGCCGAGCACGCTGATCAGGATGATGTTGAGGAAAGCCGGCGCCACGGCAGCCGCGAAATAGCGGCGCAGCGAATTCAGCATGCCGGCCATCATCGCTGCGAGCGACATGCAGATGAGATACGGGAACATGATCGTCGCCAGCAGGACGGTCGTCTCGAATTTGCCCGGCGTGTCGGCAAAGCCCGGCGCCACGAGATAGCGCACGATCAGCGGCATCGCCAATTCCATGACGATGGTCAGCGCCAGAAGTGCGGTGAACAGGACGCCGAACACTTCCTCCGAAAAACGCTTGGCGCCGTCGGTGCCGTGAGTCTCGATCTCCTTGGCAAACAGCGGCACGAAAGCGGCGTTGAAGGCGCCTTCGGCAAACAGCCGGCGAAACGTGTTGGGAAACTGAAAGGCGGCGTTGAAGGCGTCCGCCACCGGCCCGGTGCCGAGTGCGGCCGCCATCAGCATTTCGCGGCCAAAGCCAAGGGCGCGGCTCATCAGCGTGCCGGACGCAACCGTGGCGAATTTCTTGACGAGGCTCATGCGCGGGGAGATTGCCTGGATGATTGGGACAAAGGGGATGATTGGGACAAAGGGGGTGATTGGGACAAAGTGATGGTCACTCGGCCGCCGCCTTGGTCTTGCCGCCGCGCTCCGGGACAACGCCTTCAAGTGCCGCGATCAGCCTTGTGTGGATGGCGGCGGTGCGCGCCGGATTGTCGATCTTCTGCCCCGTCAGGTCGGTGACATAGAAAGTGTCGATCACCTTCTCGCCGAAGGTGGTGATGTGGGCCGAGGCGATGTCGAGCGAGAGATCGGACAACGCACTGGTGATTTCCGACAACAGCCCAGGCCGGTCCAGTCCCTCGACCTCGATCACCGAAAACCGGTTCGACAGCGTGTTGCGGATTTCGGCGCGCGGCGGAATCTTGAACACCTTGGCGCCGCGCCGCGGCCGGGTGCGCTTCTCGATCATCTCCGGCAACCAGCTCTTGCCCGACAGCACGTCCTCGATCAGCCGGCCGACGCGCTCGGCGCGACGGCGCTCATCCTCGTCGCGGTCGAATTCCCGTGAGATCAGGATGATGTCCAGCGCGCGGCCGTCGGACGTGGTGAATATCTGCGCGTCGACGATGTTGCCGCCGGCGCCGGCACAGGCGCCGGCAATAACCGAAAGCAGGCGCGGATGATCCTGCGCCAGCACGGTGATCTCGGTCACCGCCTCGAATTGGTGCGTCCTGACCACGGTGGCGAGCTTCTTGCCTGCCGCGTCGGCTTCGCGGATGAATTCGGCATGACGCAGCTGATCGGGGAGGTCGACCGTCAGCAGATAGTTCTCGTAATGCAGGCCGACATAGCGCTTGCGGGCCTTGTCCGGCCAATCGGCCAGCGCCTCGGCCAGCCGCTCGCGCGCCGCCGCCGTCCGCTTGGCGCGCGACACTTCCGAGAAGCCGCCGGTCAAAAGCAGTTCGGTCTCGTAGTAGAGCGTGCGCAGGAGCTGGCCCTTCCAGCCGTTCCACACGCCCGGCCCGACACCCCTGATGTCGCAGACGGTCAGGATCAACAGCATTTTCAGCCGCTCGACCGATTGCACGATCGAGGCGAAATCCTCGATCGTCTTGCGGTCGTTGAGGTCGCGCGTCTGCGCCGTCATCGACATCACCAGATGGTTCTCGACCAGCCAAGCGACGGTCTCGGTGTCGGCGGCCGACAGCCCCATATGCGGGCAGATGCGGCGTGCGATCCGGGCGCCGGCCTCTGAGTGATCCTCCGGCCGGCCCTTGGCGATGTCGTGCAGCAGCACCGCGACATAGAGCGCCTCGCGGCTCTTCTCTAGCCCCGGCATCAGCGTGTGCGACAGCGGATGCACCTTTTCGCCATCGCCGCGCTCGATCTCGGCCAAGACGCCGATGCAGCGGATCAGGTGCTCGTCCACCGTATAGTGGTGGTACATCGAGAACTGCATCATGGCGACTATTCTGCCGAAATCGGGGATCAGCCTGCCGAGCAGGCCGGCCTCGTTCATGCGCCGCAAATTGAGCTCGGCATTGCGGTCCGAGGTCAGGATGTCGAGGAACAGCCGGTTGGCCTCCTCGTCGCGCCGCAGCGACTTGTTGACCAGACCGAGCGAGCGGGTGAGCAGCTTCAGCGCATCGGGATGGAACTCCAGCCCGTGCTTGTCGGCGAACCAGAACAGCCTGAGCAGATTGACCGGGTCGCGCTCGAACACGCTGTCGTCGGCGACGTTGATGCGGTGATTGTCGACAATGAAGTCCGACGTGCCTGCCAGCTTGCGCTTGCGGCGCTGGAAGGTGAGGAAGATGCGGTTGAAGCCGGGCACATGCTTGGCCTGCTCTTCCTCGAGCGCGGCGCAGAAGATGCGGGTGAGGTCGCCGACATCCTTGGCGACGAGGAAGTAGTGCTTCATGAAGCGCTCGACCGCCGACAGACCGGGATGCGTGGTGTAGCCCAGCCGTTCGGCGATCTCGCGCTGGATATCGAAATGCAGCCGTTCCTCTGGCTTGCCGGTGAGGAAATGCATGTGGCAGCGCACCGCCCACAGGAAGTCTTCGGCCTTCTGGAATTCGCGGTACTCGGCTTCGGTGAAGACGCCCTTTTCGACCAGTTCCTCGCCGGTGCGCACGCGATAGAAGTATTTGGCGATCCAGAACAGCGTCTGCAAATCGCGCAGGCCGCCCTTGCCGTCCTTGACGTTGGGCTCGACCAGATAGCGGCTTTCGCCGGCCTTGGCATGGCGATCATCGCGTTCGGCGAGCTTGGCCTGCACATATTCCGGTCCGGTGGTGCGCACCACTTCATGGTCGAAGCGGGTCAGCAATTCGTCGAAGAGCTTCTGTTCGCCCCACAGGAACCGCGCTTCCAGGATCGTGGTGCGGATGGTGATGTCGCTGCGCGACAGCCTGAGACACTCGTCGATGTTGCGGGTGGCGTGGCCGACCTTCAACCCGAGGTCCCACAGCATATAGAGCATATATTCGACGATCTGTTCGCCCCACGGCGTCTGCTTGTAGGGCAGCAGGAACAACAGGTCGATGTCGGAGCCCGGCGCCAGCGTGCCGCGGCCATAGCCGCCGACGGCAACGACCGCCATGCGCTCTGCGGTCGAGGGGCTTTTCACCCGGTAGACGTGGGTCGCGGCGAACTCGTAGAGGGCGCGGATGATCTCGTCCATCAGATGCGACAGCCGGGCGGCGCAGGCCGTGCCGCTGCCATCGTCCATCAGCATGCGCTCGGCAACCTTGCGGCCCTCGGTCAGCCGATCCTTCAGCAGCCGGAGCGCGCCGACGCGCGCGCCGGGCTCGATGCCGCTGGCCGCCGAGATCAGCGCCGTCATGTCGCGGCGCAAAGCCTCGCTGTCGATCAGCGCGTCGAGCTTGAGGGAGATTTTTGCCATGGATTGCCGGTGGGCCTCGCCTTTGCGCGGCGTCTATAGCGCGTTTTCACGGCGCTGTGTATGGGGCGGACGGACGCGTCGGCCGCGATACCAGAAAGGGATGATCATCTCGCGCCGGAGCCGGAAGAGATCGGCGATCTGCCGCGTCAACCGCCTGGTCTCGATCCTTACCTTGGCGGTGATTGGCCTGGGGCGCCGTTTACCTATCCCGCTTGCCACCCATTCCTCTGTTCGCTCCTGCTTGAGCAGGCTTGGCAATCTCACCGGACTGTCGCCGAGGAATTGTGCCTGCAGGCACAATGCTGGGACGAGTTGGTAAATGACCTTGTCGGACGAGGTCGCAAAACGCGGATTGAAGATGAGGTGATCGACGGGAATGCTGATCTCATTCGTTGCCGCAAGAAGGTCCCGCGCGGCCTGTCTGGACAGGATGTATCCCGCCGTACCGATATGGAGCCCGTGCAGTCTGCTCGCAGAAAAACCGTGGCCGCAGGCAACTTGCTTGCGTGAAATTACGGTCCGGTTGAAGAACGTTTCAAGCTTGACGATGTCCGCATCGGCGGGAATCCAGCCCGCATCGGCAAGCAAAGCGCCGGCTTTGTCCGGGAAAACGACATCGTCCTCGAAAATCGCCGCGTAAGCATCCTCACCTGCAGCGATCATCGACCAACACTGTTGGTGGCTGAGCAGGCATGCAATCTCGGCGTCGGCCAGACGCAAATGCTTCTTGCCCTGCGGCATTTCGGCCAGATCCGGCCGATCTCGCGCATCGATGGCGGCGACCCGCTCAAACGCGATGCCGATGCGGGCGAACTCCGCCGTTACATGGGCGAGGCGATCGCGGGACCGATCGAGATTGATAATCAGGCATTTCATTTGGGTGGGATCGATGCAGTGGGACGCGCGTCCATAGCATGGGAACAAAGTTGCGTAAGCGATTTTCCCTCGATGTGCGCGATGACGGCCACGATCGAAAAGTGGAAATCGCCCCTTGACCTTCCAGTTACTGGAAGCACTACCTCCTCACCCAGACAGATATAAGGCACTTTTCGATGGCGCATTCCGAGCATCACCACCACGCGCACGCGGCCGATGGCAACTGCTGTACGGCAAAGGCTGCTGAGCCGGCCGCCGAAGCCGTGGTGCGCGATCCGGTGTGCGGCATGAGCGTCGATCTGGCAGCCGGCAAGCCGACGGCCGAGCATGGCGGCCGTCTTTTTCACTTCTGCAGCGAGGGTTGCCGTACGAAATTCGTCGCCGGGCCTGAAAAATACCTGACCGCCACCGACCCCGTCTGTGGCATGAGTGTCGACCGCGCTACCGCCAGGCATTTTTTCCGCCACGAAGGCCAGGGTTTCTATTTCTGCTCGGCCGGCTGCCGGGCGAAGTTCGAGGCCGAGCCGCAAAACTATCTCGGCGATAGGCCGGCGGCGTCGCCAGTGCCGAAAGGCACTCAATACACCTGCCCGATGCACCCCGAAGTGATAAGAGACAAGCCCGGCTCCTGCCCGATCTGCGGCATGGCGCTTGAGCCGATGGGCGTTCCCACTGGCGATGAGGGCCCGAACCCCGAACTGGTAGACTTCACCAGACGGTTCTGGGTCAGCGCGGTGCTGTCCCTGCCGCTGCTGATCGTTGCCATGGCGCCGATGCTCGGCCTGACGTTCCAGGCGTTTGTCGACGGGCGAACGATGGTCTGGCTGGAATTGGCGCTGGCCAGCCCAGTGGTGCTGTGGGCGGCCTTCCCCTTCTTCCACCGCGGCTGGGAGTCGCTGGTCAACCGCAGCCCCAACATGTGGACGCTGATTTCGCTGGGTGTGGGTGCGGCCTACCTCTACAGCGTCGTCGCCGCACTGTTTCCGGACATCTTTCCGCATCAGTTCCGTGGCCATGGCGGCACCGTCCCGGTCTATTTCGAGGCAGCTTCCGTCATCGTCGCGCTGGTATTCCTCGGTCAGGTGCTCGAATTGCGGGCGCGCGAAAAGACCGGCTCGGCCATCCGTGCGCTGCTCGACCTGGCGCCGAAGACGGCACGGCTGATCGGGGAGGACGGCTCCGACACCGACGTGCCGCTCGATGCGGTCAAGACCGGCGACCACCTGCGCCTCCGTCCAGGCGACGCCGTGCCGGTCGACGGCATCGTAACGGAAGGCCGTTCCTCCATCGACGAATCGATGATCTCGGGCGAGCCGCTGCCGGTCGAAAAAACGAAAGGCGATGCCTTGACCGGCGGCACGCTCAACAAGAACGGTTCGCTGATCATGCGCGCCGAAAAGGTCGGCTCCGAAACGACGCTTTCGCGCATCGTCGAGCTGGTCGCAAAGGCGCAGCGTTCGCGCGCGCCGATTCAAGGTCTGGCCGATCGCGTCTCCTTCTACTTCGTGCCGGCCGTCGTGCTGGTCGCGCTCGCGGCCTTTGCCGCCTGGGCGATCCTCGGTCCCGAACCCAGCTTGATCTTTGCCATCGTCTCGGCGGTCTCGGTGCTGATCATCGCCTGCCCCTGCGCGCTCGGCCTGGCGACGCCGATGTCGATCATGACCGCCACCGGGCGCGGGGCGCACGCGGGCGTGCTGATCAAGGACGCGGCCGCGCTTGAGCGCTTCGCTTCGGTCGACACGTTGATCGTCGACAAGACCGGCACCTTGACCGAAGGCAAGCCTCGCTTGACCGATGTCGTCGCTGCCGAAGGCCTGTCTGAGAATGTATTGCTGGCGCTCGCCGCCGGCCTGGAAAAAGGCTCGGAGCATCCGCTGGCCGAGGCCATTGTCGGCGGCGCCGGCGAACGCGGCCTGACGCTCGTTGAGGCCGGCGGCTTCGACGCCGTCACCGGCAAGGGCGTATCCGGCACGGTGTCTGGCAGGAAGGTTTCGCTCGGCAACGCCGCCATGATGGCCGATGTCGGCATCGACACCGCTTCCCTTTCGGCGAAAGCTGAGGCGCTGCAGGCCGAGGGCAAGACGGCGATGTTCGTTGCGGTGGACAAAAGACTGGCCGGCATTGTCGCGGTCGCCGATCCGGTCAAGGCAACGACAGCCGAGGCGATCAGGGCGCTGCACGACAGAGGGTTGCGGATCATCATGGCGACCGGCGACAATGAACGCACGGCGCGTGCCATCGCCAAAAGCCTTGGCATTGACGAGGTGCGCGCCGGCCTTCTGCCGGAACAAAAAGCAGCCCTTGTCGAGGAGTTGCGTGCGAAAGGTGCGGGCGTCGCCATGGCCGGCGACGGCGTCAACGATGCGCCGGCCCTGGCCAGCGCCGATGTCGGCATCGCCATGGGCACCGGCGCCGATGTCGCTGTCGAGAGCGCCGGCATTACGCTGGTCAAGGGCGATCTCAACGGCATCGTCAGGGCGCGAACGCTCGCCCAGGGGACGATCCGCAACATCCGCCAGAATCTGTTCTTCGCCTTCCTCTACAATGTGCTTGGCGTGCCGGTTGCCGCCGGCGTGCTCTATCCGCTGACCGGCACGCTTTTGTCGCCGATGCTGGCTGCGGCGGCCATGAGCCTGTCTTCGGTTTCGGTCATCGCCAACGCATTGCGGCTGCGGACGTTGAAACTCTGAGCAAAGCCCCCAGATACGAATTTCAATCAACAGGAGATCATGGATGACCTTGGCTAAGAAAATCGTGCTTTTGATGATGGCGGCGGGAATGCTGCTTGCCGTTTTCCTCGAAAGCGTCCCGGCGCAATCCGAAGAGATGAAACACGACATGGGCGCGATGGGCGCGCAAGGTCCTTCGACCGACGGCTACAAGGCGGCGATGGACAAGATGCACACCGACATGATGATCGATTATTCCGGCAATGCCGATGTCGACTTCGTGCGCGGCATGATCCCGCATCATCGGGGCGCGATCGACATGGCCAAGGTGGAACTCGCCAATGGCAAGGATCCCGAAATCCGCAAGCTGGCCGAAGATGTCATCGCCGCGCAGGAAGCCGAGATCACCAAGATGCAGGCCTGGCTCGCCGCCCATCCGGCGAAGTAAGGCAGCAACGACTGCGGAGAAGAATGCGGGATCTATTGTGGATTTCTCCCTGTGCTTGTGATGCCATGCGCATTGACCGCCATACGAGGAGCCTCCATGCCCACGACCATAAGAACCACCACGTTGCCTTCGGGCGAGGCCGTCCAGGTGCTGGGACAGGGCACATGGAAGATGGGCGAGGATTCCCGCCGCCGCGCCGGGGAGGTCAATGCCCTGAAGCTCGGGCTGGACCTCGGCATGACGTTGATCGACACCGCTGAAATGTATGCCAGCGGCGGCGCCGAGGAGGTGGTGGCGGAAGCCATTGCCGGGCGCCGCGACAAACTCTTTCTCGTCTCCAAGGTATTGCCGTCCAATGCCTCGCGCGCCGGCGTGGCCCGGGCCTGCGAAAACAGCTTGAAGCGCCTGCGCACCGACCGCATCGATCTCTATCTCCTGCATTGGCCGGGCAGTGTGCCTCTAGGCGAAACGGTCGAGGCTTTCGAGGCGTTGAAGAAGGCCGGCAAGATCCGTCACTGGGGCGTCAGCAATTTCGACACCGACGAAATGGAGGAGCTGACCGGTCCGTCGTCTGGAGATCATGTCCAGACCAACCAGGTACTCTACAATCTGTCGCGGCGCGGCCCCGAATTCGATCTCGCGCCATGGAGCCGGCAGCGCGGCATCCCGCTGATGGCCTATTCGCCGGTCGAGCAGGGCGCGCTGGCGCGCAATTCCAGGCTGGAAACCATCGCCGCCCGCCACAACGCAACGCCGGCACAGATCGCCCTGGCCTGGGTGATGGCGCAGCCCGGTGTCATCGCCATCCCGAAGGCGAGCAGCCAGGAGCACGTCCGCCAGAATGTTGCCGCGCTCGACATCGAGCTGGAGGCTGAGGATTTCGTCGAACTCGACCGCGCCTTTCCACCGCCGACGCGCAAGCGCGGCCTGGAGATGATCTAGATTGGAACGGATTTCGACCGGGTATAATCATACGGCGTATAGAGTCGGAGCCATGACGGTCACGTCGCTGCGCGACGGTTACGTCGACATGCCAATCAGGCGGCTGCGCCAGCCCGGAGACCGGACATTCGGTGACAACCTGCCCTCGCATGTACCGCTCGTCGACGGTGCGCTCAGGCTGTCGGTCAACGCCTTCGCCATCGATGACGGCGACGACATCACGCTGATCGACACAGGGGCTTCGAACGCCTGGCACCCGACAATGGGGCACCTGCCCGAGGCGCTGCGCGAGGCGAAGATCGCCATCGAGCGGATTCGGACTGTTGCTTTCACCCACACCCATCTCGACCATATACACGGGCTCATCCTTGCCGATGGTGGCGACGGCTTCCCGCAGCTCTCTCGGCTGCTTGTCCCGCGCGCTGAGCTCGGCAGTCGCGACGTGGCGAGGCTGGAACGCTTCCACGATCGCGCCCAGCCTCTCGATGCTGGACAGCGCGTCAGCGCTGACATCGATACGATCGGCTCCGCTGGCCATGAAGCCGGCCACAGTTGCTTTCGCGTTGTGAGCGCAGGCGAAACACTGTTGATCTGGGGCGACATCGTACATGTGCCGTCGCTTCAATTCGATCGACCCGAGATCACGTGGGAATTCGACGCAGACCAGCAGCAGGCGAGGGAAAGCCGGTTGCAAATGCTGGCGCTTGCGGCCAACAACGACTGCTACGTCGCCGGCGCGCATCTTGATTCGCCCGGCGTCGGCCGGGTTTTTCGAACCGAGGCGGCTTTCCGCTTCGAGCCCTTATAGCACTCTAGCCGAGCGCCGCCCGCGCTCGTTGCAGGGCGCGGGAAAACACTGCCGTGTCGTCGAAGGCGCGCGCCAGCGTGAGCGCGCCCAGGATGGCGCCGACCGTCTCTGCGGCGATTTCATCCGCCTTGGCCGGGTCGTGTCCGGCGCGCGTCAGCGCTTCGGCAAGATGCGCCACCCAGCGGCCGAAATAGCTTTTGATCGCGATGGCGAAGAGGTCGCGGGATTCGTCCAGCGCGAAGGCGCCGATCAGGCACACCCGGCGTCCCGAGCGGAAATAGCTCTCCGTCGCTTCGAACATCCGATCGATGCCCGTACGAGGGTCGGCCCTGTCCTGCAACGGCACGAAGACATTCTCCTCGAACCAGCCATCTATATGGGCAATGACAGCCGCCGCCATCTCTTCCTTGCCGCCGGGGAAGAAGTGGTAAAGGCTGCCTTTGCCTAGGCCGGTCGCCGCACCGATCCGCGCCAGGCTCGCCCCTTCATAGCCGTGTTCGCGGAAAACCTCGCCGATGATGGAGAGCAAATCGGCGCGATCGGGCGCGATCCTGCGCATGCGCTAGTTTTTCCGCTTGAGCATGATCTTTGCCGAAAACCGCGACACAGCTCTAGGGATCATATTCTAAAGTCCGAGTTCGGACAGGCCGGGATGGTCGTCCGGCCGGCGGCCGAGCGGCCAGTGATATTTGCGCTCACCCTCGGCGATCGGCAGGTCGTTGATGCTGGCGACGCGCCTACGCATCAGCCCGGCCGCGTCGAATTCCCAATTCTCATTGCCGTAGGAGCGGAACCAGTGGCCACTGTCGTCGCGCCATTCATAGGCAAAGCGCACCGCGATGCGGTTGTCGTTCCAGGTCCAGACCTCCTTGATCAGGCGGTAGTCGAGCTCGCGAGCCCATTTGCGCGTGAGGAAGGAGACTATCTCATTTCTGCCCGAGACGAACTCGGCGCGGTTGCGCCAGGTGCTGTCCTGCGTATAGGCGAGCGAAACCCGTTCGGGATCGCGGCTGTTCCAGGCGTCTTCGGCAAGCCGAGCCTTCTGCGCGGCGGTCTCGGCGGTGAAGGGCGGCAGCGGCGGACGGCTCATGTTATTCTCCCATCGGCAAAGGCGATGGCGAGCATTGTACCAATCGGTACAATTGGTCAAGGCCGAAATCGGGCTAGGTTTTCCCCGCCAGCCCCTTCAGCCGGTAGAGCGCTTCCAGCGCCTCGCGCGGCGTCATCTCGTCTGGATTGATCTCACCCAGCGCTGCGCCCAATGCGTCGCTCTTCGCAGGCTTTGCCGCTTCCCGCTTCATTGCCACCGAAAACAGCGGCAGATCGTCGACCAGTCGGTTGGCCTTGCCGGAGACATCGCCTTCCTCGAGCTGATGCAGCACCTCTTTGGCGCGGCCGACCACCGCTTCCGGCAGACCGGCAAGGCGAGCGACCTGAACGCCATAGGAGCGATCGGCGGCACCCTTGCCGACCTCG
This sequence comes from Mesorhizobium sp. M1078, assembly GCF_040318615.1. NCBI lineage: Bacteria > Pseudomonadati > Pseudomonadota > Alphaproteobacteria > Hyphomicrobiales > Phyllobacteriaceae > Mesorhizobium > Mesorhizobium sp. M1078. Next base: position 71,955 of record NZ_JAMYMP010000020.1, on the reverse strand, counting down.
TGCAGGAAGACGACGTCGCCTTCCCATTCCTTGACCCGCATGGTGACGTTGGAAAGGCGCGGCAGTTTGCCGGACAGCGCCGTCATCTCGTGGAAATGGGTGGCAAAGATCGCCCGGCAGCGGTTCTTCTCGTGCAGGTACTCGACCGCCGCCCAGGCGATCGACAGGCCATCGAAAGTGGCGGTGCCGCGGCCGATTTCGTCGAGGATCACCAGCGCCCGCTCACCGGCCTGGTTGAGGATCGCCGCCGTCTCGACCATCTCGACCATAAAGGTGGAGCGGCCACGCGCCAGATCGTCCGAGGCGCCGACGCGCGAGAACAACCGGTCGACGACGCCGATATGGGCCGATGTCGCCGGCACGAAGGAACCGGTTTGGGCGAGGATGGCGATCAGTGCGTTTTGCCGCAGGAAGGTCGACTTACCGCCCATATTCGGACCGGTGAGCAGCCAGATCGCGCCGGCCTTGGCCCCGTCTTGCGGCGACAGATCGCAATCATTGGCGACGAACCGCCCTTCGCCCGAACGCCGCAGCGCCTGTTCCACCACAGGATGGCGCCCGCCCGAGATGTCGAAGGCGAGGCTGGAATCGACCAGCGGCCGGCACCAGGCTTCGCTCTCCGACAACAGCGCGAGCGCCGCCGACACGTCGAGCACGGCGAGCGCATCGGCGCCGGCGCGGATCTTCTGCGCCTCGCCGACCGCCTCAGCCGTCAGCGTATCGAAAGCGGCAAGCTCGATGCTCAGCGCCCGGTCGGCGGCATTGGCGATCTTGGTCTCGAGTTCGGCAAGTTCGGTCGTGGTGAAACGCATGGCATTGGCCATGGTCTGGCGGTGGATGAAGCGCGCCTTGGCGCCGTCGCTTCCGGTCATGATCGAATGGTGGTTGGCGGTCACCTCGATGTAGTAACCCAGCACATTGTTGTGCCGGATTTTCAGCGAGCGGATGCCGGTCTCCTCGATCAGCGAGCGCTCCAGTCCGGCGATCACCTTGCGCGATTCGTCGCGCAGCGCCCGCATTTCGTCGAGTTCGGCATGGTAGCCGCCACGCACGAAGCCGCCGTCGCGCCTCAGCAGCGGCAGTTCCTCGCCAAGAGCCTGGGTCAGATGCTCGGCCAGCGCGCGCGGCAGCGCCTTTATCGCGGCAAGTGCCGCGGTCAGCTCAGCGGGCAGGACGGTCGTTCCGAACAGTTCGGCAATGGCGCCCGCCGCTTCAAAGCCGGCACGCAGCGCGCCGAGGTCGCGCGGGCCGCCGCGGTTGAGCGCCAACCGCGACAGCGCTCGCGGCATGTCGGCGACGCTCTTCAGGCTTGACCGCACCGCCTGGCAGAGCCGCGTCTCGGCGCGGAAGAACGATACCGAATCAAGCCGGGCGGCAATCGCCGCCGGATCGGTCAGCGGCGCCATCAGCCGGTCGGCGAGCAGCCTGGCGCCGCCGCCGGTGACCGTGCGGTCTATAGCCTTGAACAGCGAGCCGTCGCGGCTGCCCGACAGCGTGCGCAACAGTTCCAGATTGCCGCGTGTCGCAGGATCGATGAACAGCGTCGAGCCCTGCTCCTCGCGTTCGGGACGCGACAAAGGCGGCCGCTCGGCCTTCTGCGTCTTTTCGACGTAGGCGATGGCGCCCGAGATCGCCGACAATTCGGCGCGCGAGAAGGCACCGAAACTGTCAGGCGTCGCCACTTCGAAGAAGCGCGCGATCCGCCCCGCTGCCGAAGCCGAATCGAAAAGCGACGGCGGCTGCGGGCTGGCGACGCGGCCGATGACGTCGAACACCGGCTTCAGCTCGGGATCGTAAAACACCGGCTCGGCGACGATCAGCTCGCGCGGGTCGACGCGGAAGACATCGGCCAGCAGGCGGTCGGCCGTGGTTTCGGCGACGCGGAAGACGCCGGTCGAGATCTCGATCCAGGCCATGGCGAAGGCGTCACCGCTGTTGCCGCCCTTCACCCGCCCTAGCGCCATCAGGAAGCTCGATTCCGACGGCGCCAGCAATTTATCCTCGGTGATGGTGCCTGGCGTCACCAGGCGCACCACGTCACGGCGTACGACCGATTTGCCGCCGCGCTTCCTGGCTTCCGCCGGGTCCTCGATCTGCTCGCAGACGGCAACGCGAAAACCCTGGCCGATCAGCTTTTGCAGATAGTCGTCGGCCGCATGCACCGGCACGCCGCACATCGGAATGTCGTTACCCTGGTGCTTGCCGCGCTTGGTCAGGACGATGCCCAGCGCCTTGCTCGCCTTCTCGGCGTCGTCGAAGAACAGCTCGTAGAAATCGCCCATGCGGTAGAACAGCAGAGAATCCGGGTTCGCCGCCTTGATCTCGATATATTGCTCCATCATCGGCGTGACGCTGCCGACGGGCGCAGGCGGTGTCACCTCGGGGGCGTCGGTTTCTGCTGAAGTGTGCATGTTCATGCCCGCACGCTAGCAGATGTGGGTGCGGGGTTTAATGCCGGCGGCCCGAAAAGCAGGGGACGACCGGCCTCGACGGCGGCTTGTGCTCCCTCTACGCCGGGTGAAGCCGTTGGTTGCTTCGGGCGCCAACCAGACCCTATGATCGCCATGGCGGGGATAAGCGGCATGGATCAGGACAAACAGGAGGCGTTCGAAGAGCTGGTCGGTCCGGCTGGATCGGCGCTTGAGCGCCTGCTGCTGTTGGCGGCGCGGCGCGTCCACCGCACCAAAGGCAAGCTCAGGGGGACAGTGCGCAAGCGCGTCCCCTTCCTCCTGCCGACACGCGGGCCGCTGTCCGATGTCGATGGCGGCATCGACATCTCGCTGCATGTGCTCAGCCGCGACCCGCTGGTGCTCTATGTCCCGATTGGCGGAGCCCGTCCGCTCTATCCGCTGGCGGCCCTTGGCCGGCGCCTGGCGGGACGGCGCGTCACCTTCCTGACGATGCAGACCTGGACCATGGAGCGGCCGGCGGTCATCTCCCGGATGGGCCGCGACCTCGCCTGGTACGCCGGCCGGTTTCCGCTGCACGAAATCATCTTCCTGTGCAACACCGAGGAAGAGCGCCGTCTCGTCGCGGCTGCGGGCGGCAATGCCTTCTTCTCCAACCACAATCTGATGGTATCGGAGGATATCTTCCGGCCGCTGCCGGACGTGCCGGTCGAATTCGACGCCGTCTACAATGGCCGCATCTCGCCGATCAAACGCCATCACCTGGCCTTCGACATAGAGCGGCTGGCCCACATCACCTATTCGATCGGCGAATTGCCGCCGGTTGCCGCCCGCGCCTTTGTCCGGCGACTGCAGGCGCAATCGCTGCTCCACCAGATCGCCAATCCGCTCGTCGACGGCTGGCCGGGCAAGCTGACGGCGCAACAGGTCAACCACGTCTACAACCAGGCCGCCGTCGGGCTGTGCCTGTCGGCCGTGGAAGGAGCGATGTACTCCTCGATGGAATATCTGATGGCCGGCCTGCCGATCGTCAGTACGCCGAGCCTTGGCGGTCGCGACGTCTATTTCGATCCGGATTATTGCATCGTCGCCGATCCGGAGCCGGCTGCCATTCGCCGCGCCGTCGAGACGCTGCGGGATCGTGCCATACCGCGTCAGCAGATCCGCCGCCGCACGCTGGAGAAGGTTCACGCCCAGCGCATCGAACTCATGGCGTTCCTGACTGCATTGCTGCGGCGCAAGGGAAGCCGTGCGCCACGCATCGAGACGTGGCCTTTCCCCGGCACAGACGGCATGATGCGTCGGGGAACGGTGCGCGAAATCGCTGCCTTCGTCAGCGAGCCAGAGCCGACGTGACGCCGTTCGACCTCGGGAGATTTCGCTGCGGGCGTGAAGATTGCTTGGCGGTTTACAGCGGTGGCGTGTAGCCTTGATTCAGAAGTTTCAAAAACACACACCCGTCTCAAGGGTGCGGCACCGGCGAGGAAATCAAAAGCATCATGGCCAAGAAAACCGAAAACAGCGGCCCCTCCGTCAGCGCCGAGGAGGCGCTGGAATTCCACGCCATGGGCCGCCCCGGCAAGCTGGAGATCGTCGCCACCAAGCCGATGGCGACGCAGCGCGATCTGAGCCTCGCCTATTCGCCGGGTGTCGCGGTTCCTGTGCTGGCCATTGCCGAAGACCCCAGCCGCGCTTTCGACTACACGACGCGCGGCAACATGGTCGCCGTCATCTCCAACGGCACCGCCATTCTCGGCCTCGGCAATCTCGGCGCGTTGGCCTCCAAGCCGGTGATGGAAGGCAAGGCGGTGCTGTTCAAGCGCTTCGCCGATGTCGATTCCATCGACCTCGAGGTCGACACCGAGGATGCCGACGAATTCATCAACTGCGTGCGCTTTCTCGGGCCGTCCTTCGGCGGCATCAACCTGGAAGACATCAAGGCGCCGGAATGCTTCATCATCGAGCAGCGGCTGCGCGAACTGATGGACATCCCGGTCTTCCATGACGACCAGCACGGCACCGCCATCATCTCGGCCGCCGGGCTGATCAACGCGCTGGAGATCACCGGCCGCGACATGAAGACCACGAAAATGGTCTGCAACGGCGCCGGCGCCGCCGGTATCGCCTGCATCGAACTGATGAAGGCGATGGGCTTTGCCCCCGAGAACATCATCCTGTGCGACACCAAGGGCGTCGTCTACCAGGGCCGCACCGAAGGCATGAACCAGTGGAAGTCGGCGCATGCGGTCAAGACCGACACGCGCAGCCTGGCCGAGGCGCTGGACGGCGCCGACGTCTTCCTCGGCCTGTCGGCCAAGGGCGCATTGACCACCAGGATGGTGCAATCGATGGCCAAGAACCCGATCATCTTCGCCATGGCCAATCCCGACCCGGAGATCACGCCGGAGGAAGTGGCCGAAATCCGCACCGACGCCATCATGGCCACCGGGCGTTCCGACTACCCCAACCAGGTCAACAATGTGCTGGGCTTCCCCTACATCTTCCGCGGTGCGCTGGATGTCAGGGCCACCACCATCAATGACCACATGAAGATCGCCGCAGCGAGAGCGCTGGCCGACCTGGCGCGCAAGGACGTGCCCGACGATGTCGCCGCCGCCTATCAGGGCAACCGGCCGAAATTCGGCCCGAACTACATCATCCCGGTGCCGTTCGATCCGCGCCTGATCTCGGCCATCCCGCTCGCGGTGGCCAAAGCGGCGATGGAGTCAGGCGTCGCCCGCAAGCCTATCCTCGACCTCGACCGCTACGCGCAGGAGCTGTCGGCCCGCCGCGACCCGATCGCCTCGACCTTGCAGCGCATCTACGATCGCGTCCGCCGCCAGCCCAAGCGCATCGTCTTTGCCGAGGGCGAGGAAGAACAGGTGATGCGCGCCGCCGTCTCCTATGTGAACCAGAAGCTCGGCACCGCGATCCTGCTCGGCCGCGACGATGTCATCAAGGAAAACGCCAGGCACGCCGGCATCGACCTCAACAAGCAAGGCATCGAGATCATCAATGCCAGGCTGTCGCGCCGCAACGGCATCTATACCGATTATCTCTACGAGCGCATGCAGCGCAAAGGCTTCCTGTTCCGCGACTGCCAGCGCCTGATCAACAACGACCGCAACCACTTCGCCGCCTGCATGGTGGCGCTGGGCGATGCCGACGGCATCGTCACCGGCGTGACCCGAAACTATTCGACGGCGCTCGATGACATCCGCCGCATCATCGACGCCAAGCCCGGCCACCGCGTCATCGGCGTCTCGATCGTGCTCGCCCGGGGCAAGACCGTGCTCGTCGCCGACACCGCCGTGCACGATATGCCCAATGCCGAGCAGATCGCCGATATCGCCGAGGAGGCGGCGGGCTTCGCCCGCCGCATGGGCTATGAGCCGAGGCTCGCCATGCTTGCCTATTCGACCTTCGGCCACCCGCAGGGCGAGCGCTCGGAACGCGTCCAGGAAGCGGTACGCATCCTCGACAAGCGCCGCGTCGATTTCGAGTATGATGGCGAGATGGCCGCCGACGTTGCGCTCAATGCCCGCGCCATGGCGCAGTATCCATTCATTCGCCTGACCGGCCCGGCCAATGTGCTGATCATGCCGGCGTTCCACTCGGCCTCGATCTCGACCAAGATGCTGCAGGAACTCGGCGGCTCCACCGTCATCGGCCCGCTGCTGGTCGGCTTGAACAAACCGGTCCAGATCGTCTCGCTCAACGCCAAGGATTCGGACATCGTCAACATGGCTGCGATCGCGGCCTATAGCGCGGGAGCCTGATTGGCGGCAAAATAGCCAACCCATAAGAGATTGATCATATTCGGCTGCTATAGGGAACGTTCTCGCCCCCTATGGCCTTATGGCATTGGCGGCGCGCTCAGACCGCCAAAACGGGGGTGCGGCCATGAAGCATGACACGGCATCTGTGGTCGGCCAGGGGGTCTATCACGACGAGCGCCTGGATGCGCTGCTCAGCATCACCGGCCGCATGGACGGTTATCTCTACCGTTGCCGCAACGATGCGTCCTACACCATGCTCTACATCAGCGACGGCATTTTCACCGTCAGCGGTTATCGGCCGAGCGACTTCATTCAAAATGCCGTGCGCGACTATGTCTCGGCCATCCACCCGGATGATCTCGCTGCCGTCTATGCCGCCGTCGATACCGCGCTCGAGGCGCGCTGCAACTGGAACGTCGACTACCGCATCGTGCCGCAGGTCGGCGAGCCGCTCTGGGTGCGCGAGATCGGCGGCGGCGTCTGGGACGAGGCCGGCGAACTCGAATTCCTCGAAGGTTTCGTCGTCGACATCAGCGACCGCAAGGTCGTCGAGGATCTCAACGCCGAGCTGCTGCTCGAACTCAAGGCCGCCAATGAGGAACTCTCCGTACAAAAGCGCGAGATCGAGCTGGCCAAGCAGCACAGCGACCACTCGGCCAACCACGATGCATTGACCGGCCTGCCCAACCGGCGCGCCTTTCACAACGAGCTGAGGTCGGTGATCGACCGCTGCGACAGCACCGGCCAGGCGGCCGGCCTGCTGTTCATCGACCTCGATAGGTTCAAGAAGGTCAACGACACGCTCGGCCACGAGGCCGGCGACGCGCTGCTGCATGAGGTGGCGGGTCAGCTTCGCACCGTCCTGCGCAGCGCTGATTTCGTGGCGCGGCTCGGTGGAGACGAGTTCGCATTCCTGTTTTCAGGAGAGGCTAGCCGGGCCCGACAGAAGGCCGTGGGCGTCGCCGAACGTATCCTGGAAAAGCTGCGGATCAAGGTGCCGACGCCGAATGGTGCCATCCATGTTGGTTGCACCGTTGGCGTCGCCATCTACCCGGCGGAAGCGTCCGATTCGGAGGCGCTGATAACGCTCGCCGACCGACTGATGTACATCGGCAAAAAGAGCGGCCGGAACCGGCTGGTCACCGCCGGGGCTTTGGAACCCGGGCCTACGTCCGACGACCTTCGCCGCACCGCCTGAGCGGAGCGCCGGACAGCCTGAACCGGCGGGCACCCCTCATCTGGCTCGGCGCTGCGCGCCGAAAGACGGCCCTACAGCAACCCCGCCAGTTGGGCCGCGCTGCGCAGGTTCTGCCGCGGCCGCGGCCCGAGCTGCTGGATCACCAGCCCGGCTGCCAGCGAGCCGAGATCACCGCAATCCTGCAGGCTGCGTCCGGTCGTGTAGCCGTAGAGGAAGCCGGCGGCGTAGAGGTCGCCGGCGCCGGTGGTGTCGACCAGTTCGCGGATCGTCGTCGCCTGAATGGTGACGGTCTCGTCGCCGCGCACGATCACTGAGCCTTTTTCGGAGCGGGTGACGGCGGCAATCTTGCAGTCTTTGCGGATAGCCGCCAGCGCCTCGTCGAAGGATTTTGTCTGGTAGAGCGACTTGATCTCGTGGCTGTTGGCAAAGACGATGTCGACAGTGCCCGAGCGCATCAGCTCGAGGAACTCGTCCCGGTAGCGGTCGACGCAGAACGAATCCGACAACGTCATCGACACTTCGCGCCCGGCCTCGTGTGCGAGCTTCGCCGTCTGCCGGATCGCCTCCTTGGCGCGCGGCGGATCCCACAGATAGCCCTCGAAATAGGTAACCTTGGCGCCGGATGCCTTGTCGGCCTCGACGTCTTCCGGGCCGAGTTCGACGCAGGCGCCGAGATAGGTGTTCATCGAACGCTCGCCATCGGGGGTGACGAATATCATCGAGCGCGCCGTCGGCGGCTGTCCCTCAAGCGGCCTAGTGTCGAAGGCAACGCCCTGGGCATGGATGTCATGGGCGTAGATCTCGCCGAGCGGGTCGTTCGATACCTTGCCGAAGAATGCGGCGCGGCCGCCGAAGCTGGCGACGCCCGCCGCCGTGTTGCCGGCGCTGCCGCCCGAGGCCTCGATCGCCGGCCCCATGCGGCTGTAGAGCAGCTCGGCGCGCTTGGTGTCGATGAGGTTCATCGCACCCTTGATGATGCCGTTGGTCTCGAGAAAAGCGTCGTCGCACTGGGCGATGATGTCGACAATGGCATTGCCGATGCAAAGCACGTCAAAATCCGGCATCAATGTCTCCGCCTCGGAACCTGCCGGCTTTCTGCCGCGCCCGGGCGGGTCTACAGCATCACCCCGAAAAATGGCAACCGATTTCCATCCTTTGCCGGCCCAAGCCGGCGCGCGCGCCTGGGACGAGGCTCCATCACAGTTCGACCGTGGCCGAAGCATCTGACCGCCGGGTCGCCTACAAGCTTGGCCTCAAATCAAGCGCTGGAAGCACCCGCATGCAAGCAAAGACCGACATGACCACCGAACTGGCGCTGCTTGGCGTGCTGGCCGCCCTGTGGGGCGCGTCCTATACCTTCATCAAGATCGGTGTCGAGACGATCCCGCCGATATCCTTCATCGCTGCCCGCACCTTGATTGCCGGCGCCATCCTGCTCGCGCTGATCCGCTGGCGCGGCCCGCCATGCCCAAGGACAGCGCGACCTTGTGGCGGTTCATGGTCCAGGCCTGCCTCAACAGCGTCGTGCCGTTCACGCTGATCGCCGCCGCCGAGCGCTCCATCGACGCCGGTCTGGCCACCATTCTCAACGCGACCTCGCCGATCTTCACCTTCCTGCTGACCGCGCTTATCACCCGCCATGAATCCGTGACCGCACGCAAGCTGTTCGGTGTCGGTGCCGGCATTGCCGGCATTTGCCTGATCGTCGGCACCCAGGCGCTTGGCGGGCTCGGCCATCAATTGTGGGCGCAGCTTGCCGTCATTGCCGCCACGGTCTGCTATGCCGGCGCCGCCATTTTCGGCCGCAGCTTTAGGGGACTCGACCCGATGCTGCCGGCCGCCGGCTCGATGCTGTGCGGCGCGGTCATCCTCGTCCCCTTGAGCCTGGCCTTCGACCGCCCGTGGACGCTGTCGCCTTCAATGGCGTCGATACTGGCCTTGTTGGCATTGTCGGTGTTCTCCACGGCGCTGGCCTTCTGCATCTTTTTCCGCCTCATCCACACGCTTGGTTCGGTCGGCACGACGTCGCAGGCCTATCTGCGCGTGCCGATCGGCGTCGGCATCGGCGTCCTGTTCCTCGGTGAAAGCGTTGGGCCGACAGCTTTCTGGGGCATGGGCTGCGTCGTCGCCGGCGTTGCGGCAATGACCATCCCCGCCCGCTCCCGGGCGCTGGCGCGCTAGATCATGATGAGATTTGGTTGAAATCTCATCATGATCTAGCCCTTTGTTGGAGCATGATCTTTTCCAAAAACCGGTACCCACTTTTTGGGATCATGCTCTAGTTCCCGTCCGGAATTGCGCCCGCTCCAGCAGGCTTGCGGCTGACAGGGTCTCCGCCTATGTCGGAGATATCCGTTTGTTCCTGGGGGTGGAAACGCCGTGATCTCCAACGCTGCCCGCGCCGCCTTCAGCCGGCTGTTTTCTCCCGAATTCCGCGCGGTTTTCCTGAAGACGCTGGGCTTGACCGTCCTGGCGCTGGTCGCCTTGTGGTTCGTCTTGACCGGGCTTGTCGATTGGCTGGCCCTGCCATGGGTTCACTCCTTGCTGCCCGGCCTGCCGTCCTGGGCCGGATGGCTGAGCGGCATCATCGCTGCCATCGCGCTTGCCTTCGGGATGGCGCTGCTGATCGCGCCGGTGACGGCAATCGTGGCCGGCCTGTTTCTCGACGACATCGCCGAAGTGGTCGAGCGCACCGACTATCCGGCCGATCCCGTCGGACGCGCCATGCCGGCGCTGCGCTCGCTCGTGTTGTCGGTGAAATTCTTCGGCGTCGTCATCCTGGGCAACATCGTCGCCTTGCTCCTTCTGTTGGTTCCGGGCGTCAACATCGCCGCCTTCTTCATCGTCAACGGCTATCTGCTCGGACGTGAATTCTTCGAATTCGCCGCCATGCGCTTCCGCCCGGAAGATGAGGCGAGGGCGTTGCGCCGGAAATATGCCGGCACCGTCTTTCTGGCCGGGCTGCTCATCGCTGTCTTCCTCGCCGTGCCCCTGCTCAACCTGCTGACGCCGCTCTTTGCCGCCGCCATGATGGTGCATCTGCACAAGGCGGTCGGCGCGCGGGAGAGCGCCGGGCGATAGGCCTATCAACGCAGAAGAAAACCGCGTCCCAATTCGTCATCCGGCTCGACGGTGAATTCCGCCCGGCCCGAATAGTAGGCGCGGCCGCCGACGCGGGCGATGATCGCATCATGCGGGCCGGCCATGGTCGTGCGCGCCACCGCTCCGGAAAAGCGCGAGCCGGCGATGCTTTCGAAGGACCGCCCCTGACCAGGGTTGATCTCACCCTTGGCATGCATTGCCGCCAGCCGCGCGGTGACGCCGGAGCCGGTCGGCGAGCGGTCGACCTCGGCATCGGCAAAGACGCAGATGTTTTTTGTTGCCTCGCCGGAGAACGCATCGTGTCCATCGGTGAGGATGGTGCCGTAGAGGAAAGCGAGATCGGCATGGTCGGGATGCGATAGAGGGAACGCCGCCTTCAGCCGCTCGGTCAGCGCGGTTGCCGCGTCGACGAAATCGCGCACCCGGCTGCGGCCGAACTCCAGGCCGAATTGATGGCAGTCGGCCAGCGCGTAGAAGGCGCCGCCATAGGCGATGTCGAACGCAATCTTGCCGTATCCCCCCAATTCGATTTGTTGGTCATGGGCAAACAGAAAGGCCGGCACGCTTTCGAACGACACCGATCCCGCTTTGCCGTCCCTGACCTCGACCGAGGCGACGACCATGCCGCACGGCGCCTCGATGTTGACGGTGGTGATTGGCTCCTGCTTGACCACCAGCCCTTCGTCGACGGCGTAGCGGCCAAGCGCAATGATGGCGTGGCCGCACATCGTCGAATAGCCCTCGTTGTGCATAAACAGCACGGCCAGCTCGGCGCCGGGCAGGTCGGGCTCCACCAGCAGCGCGCCATACATGTCGTAGTGGCCGCGCGGCTCGAAGATCAGCAGCTTGCGCAAATGGTCGAGGTGGTCGCGCACATAGGCGCGCTTTTCCAGGATCGTGCCTTTGGGAATGTCTGGATAGCCGTCGGTGACGATCCTGAGCGGCTCGCCGCCGGTGTGCATGTCGACGACGGTGAGCGTCATGCGCCGGGACCCCCTAGCCTGAGGATTTGGAAAACAGCGCCTGCAATTTGCCGAACGGGATGGCGGCCCGGGTGAAGCCGAACGTGCCGTCCTGCTGGATCTCGCGCGCCGCGGTTTCCAGCATGCCGAAGGCGAAATTGGTCAGCCACGGACCGAGCGAGATGCGCTTGACCCCGGCCATGGCAAGGTCGGCGATGGTGAAGGCCGGGAGTGCCATGACATTGACCGGCCTGCTCACCGCCGAGCAGACTTTCTGGATGGTCTCGACATCTTTGAGGCCGGGCGCATAGAGCACATCGGCGCCGGCCTTTTCGAAGGCCTGCAGCCGCTTGATCGTGTCGTCGAGATCCGGTTTGCCCCAAAGGAAATTCTCGGCCCGTGCGGTGAAGACGAAATCATGCTTGAGCGCCCGTGCGGCCTCAGCAGCAGCTGCAACGCGCTCGACGGCGTGTGAAAACTCATAGATGGGCTTGTCGGGATCGCCGGTATGGTCCTCGATCGAGCAGCCGGCGAGACCTGCCGCTTCGGCCGCAAAAACCGTCTCGGCGGCACTCGTCGCGCTGTCGCCCTTGCCTTTCTCGAGATCGGCCGACACCGGCAGGCTGGTTGCCGCCGTCAGCTCGCGGCAATGGTGGATCATCGCCTCGAAGGTCACTGCGCCATCGGGCAGGCCGCGCGAGAAGGCAAAACCGGCGCTGGTCGTCGCCAGCGCCTTGAAGCCGAAGGAGGCCAGGAGCTTGGTCGTGCCGACATCCCAGGGGTTGGGCATGACGAAGGTCGAGGCGTGCAGGTCGCGAAAGATCTTGCCCTTGTCCATGAGTGCTCCCTTCAGATGCGGAATATCGGCAGATTCTATCGTGCAGAAATGCACCGGGCAAACGAATGCGGTTGGCTCAGAAGCGTTTGGCGTTCTCTCCTGCCAATCTGTCCAGCGCGTCGGAATCCTTGACGTAGTGCAACGTTTTTTTGTCCCAATGATAGGTAACGGAAATTGCGTGGGCTTCAGGCTTGGGGGGCTGGTCGTCGCAGCTCTCGCCGTTGAGCACCGTGGCGTCGGTCACCGTCACTTTGACCGCGGCATAAGGCTGTCCGTCAGCGATCGTCTGGAAAGCAACGTCCTGCTTCCGGCTGTAGGCGCACAGGTTCTCATCGAAGGTGAAGATCATGTCGATCAGTTGGAATTTGTCGTCGCGCACCATGATCAGCGGCGTGATTGCGTAGTTTTGGCTTGAATTGAAATGCGCGCTCATGGTGATCACGATGTCGTCGTTCGGCCCAACGGAAAGCTTGCCCGGTTCACGGAAATAGGTGCCGCGGTCGAGCGCGACATTGACGGCGTCGAGCAGCTTCGGCTTGTCTGTGATGTCGTAGAGCGCCAGCACGGCATAGCCTTCGGCGCTGTCGGGAGAGTCGCCGAGGTCGTAGAGCATCGCCAGCCGGTCCTTGCCCCCGGCCTTGATGGCGAGCACGCCGGCGTTGGAGAGGCCCGATGTCTCAGGCGGCGAACCGCCGCCATCCGGTCCCTCGATGTGGCGCATCCCGATCGGCAATCCACCCCGGTAGAAACCGTTGCTGTTACCTGCGAGGCCGGGAATGACCATCCTTGCGAGGTCCAGATAGGTCACATCCATGTGGCCGGGGATGGCGCTGCCGAATTCCGGGAAGCTGACGGCTTGCGCGCCGGCTGCGGTCCAAAGCCACGGCAGCAGCACAAGCGCTAGAGCAATTTCAGGAAAAGTGTGTGCGGTTTTCCGGCCGGAAATTGCGACAAAACAAAAAGATAGAGCGGTTCGCCGTTTCCATGAAACGGTGAAACGCTTTAGGATGGAGCGAAGCAGGTTCGTTGGCATGGGCGCCTCAGGCTGGCCGCGCGGAACCTAACACAGCTTCAGTGGATCGGCACCAGCCCGGCAAGTTCGCGCATGTCGTCGAACAGGACGCCGCCGGCGCTGGCCAGGCCATCGCGGTCGGAATAGGGATCGCCATGATAGGAATAGACACGCATGCCGGCGGCAATGCCGGCCTGCGTGCCGGCAACGCTGTCCTCGATGACGATGCAGTCGGCGGGCACAAAGCCCATGGTCTTTGCCGCATGCAGGAACAGGTCCGGGAACGGCTTGCCGCGGCTGACCATGGTCGAAGAGAACATGCCATGCTCGAACAGCGGCAGCAGCCCGGTCTGGCCGAGCGTGATGTGCATCTTCGAGATACGCGCGGAAGTGGCGACGCAATAGGGAATGCCGGCCGCGCGAACCGCCTCGATGAAGTCGCGCACATAGGGGATCGCCTCGACGCCATGCGCAAACAGTTCGGGCAGGCCGGCATTCCAGCGATCGACGAAATCGGCGCCGAGCCGCACCGTGGTCGTCTCTTCGATTTCCTTCTGCACCGAAGCCATGCTGCGGCCGGAAAAATATTTGCGGCAATATTCGAATGTGGTGGGATAACCGGCGGCAACAAACCACTCGGCAAGCCGCCGGTTGGCAAGGTTCTCGGTGTCGACCAGGATGCCGTCGCAGTCGAAGATGACCAGTTTCGGTATGCTCATTTCAGGCGGTGCCGGTCGATCCGAACCCGCCCGCGCCGCGCGTCGTGGCGCCGGCCAGCGAGCGCTCCTCAACCGTCACCTGCGTCACCGCGGCAAAGACGATCTGGGCAATGCGCATGCCGCGCGTCACCGCGAAATCCTCGTCGCCAAGGTTGATCAGCAGCACCTTGACCTCGCCGCGATAGTCGCTGTCGACCGTGCCCGGTGAATTGAGGACGGTCAGCCCATGCTTGAAGGCAAGGCCGGAGCGCGGCCGCACCTGGCCTTCCATTCCTTCGGGAATTTCCAGGATCAGACCGGTCGGCACCAAGGCGCGCTTGCCAGGCAGGATCAGCAGCGGCCGGTCTTCCGGCACCGCGGCGCGCAGATCCATGCCGGCGGCGCCGGTGCTTTCATAGGCGGGAAGGGGAAGTCCATCTCCATGCGGCAACCTGACGAAGCCGACAGTGGGACCAATGACGGAGGAATTTTGGAAGGCTGCGCGCATAAAATCGATCCTATCGGCGCGAACGGCGATTCGGTCAACTCGTCCGCAGGCCTATCAACGGCTTTCTTTCAGGCGTCAGTGTGACCTAGCGCAATTCCATCGGAACGACGGTCGTCTCCTTGATCTCCTCCATGACGAAGGAGGCCGAAACGTCCGACAGCGCCACCTTGGCGATCAGCCGCTGATAGAGCCGGTCATAGGCCTTCATGTCAGCGACGCGGGCGCGCAGCACGTAGTCGAGATCGCCGGACATGCGATAGACCCCGGTGATCTCGGGAAAACCGGTCACCGCCGCACGGAACTTCTGCAGCCAGTCCGGGTCATGATTGGAGGTGCGGATCAGGATGAACACCGAAAGTCCGAGCCCGAGCTTGTCGGCATCGACCAGCGCCACCCGTCCGGTGATGACGCCGTCCTCTTCCAGCCGCTTGACCCGGCGCCAGCAGGCGTTGCGCGACAGCGACACTTTTTCGGAGAGCTGATCGACCGATAGTGTGCCGTCGCGTTGCAGCTCGGCCAGCAATCTTCGGTCGATTTCATCAAATTCAAGCGCCATGTGGGATGAATGTCCCGAACCACGGCGTTAGACAAGGACAAATTGAGACCGATGAACCTTTACCCCGTGGCAGGATACCCACATCGGGGCTTATCCCGGCAGGAGGGATCACCATGACGACGCTGTTTTCGAAGCTGTTCACCTCTCACCCGGCCAAGGTGGGCGAGACCTATTTCAGCCATATGGCCTTTGCCGCCTGGTTCTGCTCGCGCCTCCTGATGGCCGCTGGTGCGGCACTCGTTCACGCTTTCTTGCCGTTTCTCTTCGAAACTACGGCAAGCCGAATCGTTCGCGAACTCTACGAGCGGACGCACAACAGAGGCTCGCACGCGGTCAAGGAGCCCCAGGCTCTCTTGGATCGCGCCTAGGATTGGTTAGAAGCCATGTGCCGATGGGCGGCCTATCTGGGTGAAGCGGTCTTCCTCGAAGACGTCGTCACCGCACCTTGCCACTCGCTGATCGCCCAGAGCCATTGCGCCCAGGAAGCCAAGTCGCCGACCAATGGCGACGGTTTCGGCCTTGCCTGGTATGGCGACCGGCCCGAGCCCGGCCTCTACCGCGACATCCTGCCGGCCTGGTCGGATCCCAATCTGAAAAGCCTATGCCGGCAGATCAAATCCGGCCTGTTCCTCGCCCATGTCAGGGCGTCGACCGGCGGCGCCACCAGCCGCATGAACTGCCATCCCTTCATCTCCGGCAACTGGTCGTTCATGCACAACGGCCAGATCGGCGGCTTCGAAAAGATCCGCCGCGCGCTGGAGAACTCGCTCTCTGACGCCGTCTTCGACCAGCGCGAGGGCACCACCGATTCCGAATTGTTTTTCCTGCTGATGATCGACGAGGGTCTTGCTGGCGACCCGCAAGGGGCAGTATCGCGCGCCACCGCTCGGGTTCTGGAGGCGTCACGCCACGCCGGTCTCGAACCGGCCTTGAAACTCACTGCGGCCCTTTCGGATGGGCGCGCGCTCTATGCCGTGCGCTACGCAAGCGATGCCCACGCACCGACCCTGTACACGTCGCTCCGCAACGGCGGTCGTTGCATCGTGTCCGAACCCTTCGACCGCGAAGGCGGCGATTGGCAGGCGATCCCGCCGGCGAGTTTTGTCACGATCACTGGCGATGGGATGAGCATTCGGCCGTTCGTGCCGGCTGTGGCAAGGCTGGCACTGGTCGTCTAGGCCCTAGTCTAAGCCGCATTCCTTCGCGCCCCCCTCTGTCCTGCCGGACATCTCCCCCACGAGGGGGGAGATTGGAGGTCACGGCGGCCTTCGCCAATTTTCAACGCAGGAAAAGGGGCGCCGAAGCCAAAGCTGCCAATCTTCCCCCAAAGTGGGGGAGATGTCCGGCAGGACAGAGGGGGGCGCCGTAGAGCGCCAACCTCAACCGACCGGCAAGCGCAATTTTGATCAAGCGCCGATGATCTCCGAATGCTGAACTTGGTTTTAAACCGCGATACGTTTGGCAGCAGCCGGAGCAATCATGGACCTCGCCTTTTCCTCGACCATCGATCTCGCCGCCGCAATCGCGGCGCGAAAGATCTCCGCCGTCGAAGCTCTGGACGCCCATCTGACCCAAATCGACCGACACAGCGAGGCGGTCAACGCGGTCGTCAATCTCGATCGGGAAGGCGCCCGCGAGCGCGCGAAACAAGCCGACGCGGTGCAGGCGCGCGGCGATGCGCTCGGACCGCTGCATGGCGTGCCTTTCACGTTGAAGGACATGCACCAAACCGCTGATATGAAGACCACGGTTGGTTTCGCACCATTCGCCGACTATGTGGCAAAGGCAGACAGCCCGGTCGTCGCCCGATTGAAAGCCGCAGGCGGCATCCTGATTGGAAAGACCAATGTCGCGACGATGCTGGGCGACTGGCAATCGGACAATCCGCTGTTCGGTCGCACCAGCAATCCGTGGAACCGATCGCGCACGTCAGGCGGGTCCAGCGGTGGCGCAGCGGCAGCGGTGGCGACCGGCGTGACGCCGTTCGATGTCGGCACCGACATGCAGGATTCGATCCGCCTGCCGTCGGCTTTTTGCGGCGTCTACGGGTTGAAACCGACCGAGCACCGCGTGTCCCTGGCCGGCGCCTTCCCCGATCCGAACGGCGCGGCGCGTAGCGTGCGGCTGATGTCCTGCCTCGGCCCGCTGGCGCGCAGCGTGGAGGATCTTGCGCTGATCTACAAAATCATCGCCGGCCCGGACGGAGCAGACACCGACCTCGCGCCGGTGCCCGTAGAGGCCATGCCCAGGCTCGACCTCAAGACATTGCGCATCGCCGTCGCGCCGTCCTTCCCCGGCTTTCCGGTGGCTGGTAAAATCGCTGCCGCGGTCGAAAGCCTGGCCAAGCGGTTGCAATCAGCAGGGGTGATTGTGGAAGAAGCGAACTTGCCTGAGATCGATCTGCATGACGATCTGGAGCAGGGCGGCGATCTGATCGGCATGATGCTGGAGGCAGCGCAGCCCGAACCGCCGGAGCAGCCAACGCCGATCACCAATTGGTTCGAGGCGCTCGCTCGCCGCGACCGCTCGATCCTGGCCTGGGACAGGTTCTTCGAAACCTGCGATGCCTTGCTGTGCCCGGTCGCCATGACCACGGCCTTCGCGCATTGTGAGCCCGGCACGCCGATCGAAGTCGACGGCAAGGAGCAAAGCTATTGGATGCTACCGGCCTATGGCGCGGTCTTCAATTATTCCGGCCATCCGGCACTCTCGCTGCCCTGCGGGCAAGACCGCGACGGCCTGCCTATCGGCCTGCAACTGGTCGGCAAGCGCTGGTCGGAATCGCGGCTGCTCGGCATCGCCAAGGCGATCGAAGCGCTGACCGGCGGCTTCAAGCGTCCGCCGGGCTACTGAGCAAACCGACCCAACCCATAAGGCGTCAGCAGCGGATCACGCTCGCCGTCGAGAATTTCGCGCGTGGCGAACAGCCCGACCGCGGGCGCCAGCGTTATGCCGGAATGCATGACGGCGACATAGAGACCTTCCGTGCCCTCGGCGCGGCCGATGATCGGAAAGCCGTCGATCGGCGTCGGCCGGTAGCCAACCGTGTGGAAATCGAATTCCAGTTCGTCGGCGCCGCGCAAAGCCGCCTTCATTGCTGCAAACAGCTCGCGCGCCGTGGCGTCGGGATTCTCACCGGGATCGCTCCCCGCGAAATCCGAGCCGGCGATGATGCGGCCCTCCGCCGTCTGGCGCATATGCAGCTTTTCGGCATGCACCAGCCCGTTGAGGAGCTTCTTGTAGGGCTGCGAGTGGACGATCAGACCGGGCGGCGTCTCGATTGGCAGCTTGATGCCGGCGGTAGCGGCAATATCGGGCGCCCCGACACCGGCTGCGATCACCACCTCTT
The DNA here is from genome assembly GCF_040318615.1 of Mesorhizobium sp. M1078. Lineage (NCBI taxonomy): Bacteria > Pseudomonadati > Pseudomonadota > Alphaproteobacteria > Hyphomicrobiales > Phyllobacteriaceae > Mesorhizobium > Mesorhizobium sp. M1078. The sequence continues at coordinate 53,545 of NZ_JAMYMP010000020.1, read as the reverse complement.
CGGCTGGCATCAGCCCATGCGATGTATCGACACCGGCAATCCTGCCATCGGTCTGGACAAGTGCGGTTACAGAACTGGAGAGAACGCGCGCACCTTGCCGTTCTGCGTGGGCCAGCAGCGCCTTGGCCGCTGCGACCGGTTCGGCCACGCCTTCCTCCGCGACATAGACAGCGAATTCCGGCGGCTCGACGAGATTGGGCTCGATTTGCGCTGCCCGCCCGGCGTCGACGCGTTCGATGCCGTAACCCCAGCAAGCGTGCTCAGCCGCGTAGGCTTCGAGCCTGTCGGCCGGCAGACCCCAGCACAGCCCGCCGCACCAGGCGAGCGGCAGGCCGGGCAGCTCGTTTGCCAGCCGCTTCCATTCGGCCATCGCACGGATGCGCAGCCGGAAATAGATTTCGGGATTGCCCCAGCTGGCGTTGATCCAGGCAAAGGAGTTTGGCGTGGCGACGCCGCCGGCACCACTATCGGAAATCACAGTCACCCGCGCCCCGGCCTTGGTCAGGTGCCAGGCGATGGACGCCCCGATAATGCCGGCGCCAATGACGATGACTTCTTTAGCGCTGCTCATACCGGACCTCTCAGAATGGGCTCCTCTGATGCCACCGTAACGATTCAAGCTCAAGTGTGGTCGGCCTGCCGGCCCGAAACTGTCGACAGGCCAGCAATGCGCTGCTAGAAGCCCGCGCCACAGACAGGATTCCAGAAATTGGCTGAAGACATCGAACAGGCGGTATCGCGCCGCCGCACTTTCGCGATCATCGCCCACCCCGACGCCGGAAAGACGACGCTCACCGAAAAGCTGCTGCTGTTCGGCGGCGCCATCCAGCTTGCCGGCGAGGTCAAGGCCAAGAAGGATCGCATCCAGACCCGGTCCGACTGGATGAAGATCGAGCGCGAGCGCGGCATTTCGGTCGTCACCTCGGTGATGACCTTCGAATATGAGGACAATGTCTTCAACCTGCTCGATACGCCCGGCCACGAGGATTTTGCCGACGACACCTACCGCACCCTGTCGGCGGTCGATAGCGCCGTCATGGTCATCGACGCCGCCAAGGGTATCGAGCCGCGCACGCTGAAACTGTTCGAAGTCTGCCGGCTGCGCGACATCCCGATCATCACCTTCATCAACAAGATGGACCGCGAAAGCCGCGACCCGTTCGAAATTCTCGACGAGATCGAGCAGAAGTTGGCGCTGGACACTGCCCCCATCACCTGGCCGATCGGCCGCGGCAAGACTTTTGCCGGCACCTACCACCTGGCGCTCAACGCTGTGCGCAGGGGCGATGCCGAGAAAGACCGCACGCCGGTCAACGGCCCCGACTCCAACCGCGTCGCCGGCCTGCTGCCGGAAAACGAGCGCGAGGCCTTCATCGAGGAGCTGGAGCTCGCGCGCGAAGCTTGCCGCCCGCTCGACATCGACGCCTTCCGCGAAGGCCATCTGACACCGGTCTATTTCGGCTCGGCGCTGCGCAATTACGGCGTGCGCGACCTGATCGAGGCGCTCGGCGCCTTCGGCCCGCCGCCGCGTGCGCAGGACGCAGACACCCGCAAGGTCGAGGCGACGGAGGAGAAGATGACGTCCTTCGTGTTCAAGATCCAGGCCAATATGGACCCCAACCATCGCGACCGCATCGCCTTCGTGCGCGTCTGTTCGGGCAAGCTCGAGCGCGGCATGAAGGCCAAGCTGGTGCGCACCGGCAAGCCGATGAGCCTGTCGGCGCCGCAGTTCTTCTTTGCCCGCACCCGCGTCACCGCCGACGAAGCGTTTGCCGGCGATGTCGTCGGCATTCCCAACCACGGCACGCTGCGTATCGGCGATACGCTGACCGAAGGCGAGGAGATACTGTTCCGCGGCGTACCCAACTTCGCGCCGGAAATCCTGCGCCGTGTGCGCCTCGGCGACGCGATGAAGGCGAAAAAACTCAAGGAAGCGCTGCACCAGATGGCCGAGGAAGGCGTCGTGCAGCTGTTTTCGCCGGAAGACGGCTCGCCGGCCATCGTCGGCGTTGTCGGCGCGCTGCAGCTCGACGTCTTGAAGGAAAGGCTGAATTTCGAATACACGCTGCCGGTCGAATTCGAAATGTCGCGCTTCTCGGTCTGCCGCTGGATCTCTGCCGACGACAAGGCCGAAACGCTTCGCTTCATTGAGGCGCATCGCGGCGACATCGCCCGCGATCTCGACAACGACCCGGTGTTTCTGGCCCAGAACGCCTTCTCGCTGAACTACGAAGCCGAACGCTGGAGGGCGATCCGCTTCGCCACCATCAAGGACTACCAGGTCCGCGACAAGGCGGCGTAAGGCGCCCCTTTTCCTTCTGCCCGCTTACGCGGAGAAGGTGCCCGAGGGCGGATGAGGGGCAGCGCCGACCTTGAAGGGTCAATTGGCTCCAACGCGCGCCGGCCGTTCGCGTGGCTCAGGGCGTTCGAAGCTCGAAAAGCAAAGCAATTGGCTTTTCGTCCGCTACGCGGCCGCTTCTCACCCCTTCGCAGCTTCCTCGATCTTGGCAATATCGATCTTGCTCATCTGCATCATCGCCGACATCACCCGCCCGGCCTTGGCCCGGTCCGGATCCAGAAGCAGGCGCGGCAGTTGCTCCGGCACGACTTGCCAGGAGACGCCGAACTTGTCCTTCAGCCAGCTGCATTGCGACGGTTCGCCGCCGCCTTCGATGAGCTTGTCCCAGAAATAGTCGACCTCTTCCTGCGTCTTGCAGTCGATCGACTGTGACATCGCCTCGTTGAACTTGAATTGCGGTCCGCCGTTCAGCGCCTGGAACTGCACGCCGTCGAGTTCGAACGTGGTTACCAGCGCCTTGCCGGCATCGGTATGGCCTTCGGGCCAACGCAGCACGCTCAGTACCTTCGAGTTCTTGAAGATGGAAACGTAGAAATTCATCGCCTCTTCGGCCTGGCCATCGAACCACAGGCAGGTGGTGATCTTTTGCATGTCATGCTCCTCGGGTGTTTGGTTGCGGTTACAGGTGAAGCGGCTGACTTATAGAAATGGTGCCATTCCCTTGCCGTCGTCCAAGGACGGATGCCGGGCTAGCGATCCGACACTGGCCGGCAATCTTTTTCGAAACCCTGATTTTCAGCGAGACTCTGGCGCATTGCAAAAAAGTGGCCAGACCATACTTGCCGGTCTATAAACCCTGCGATCCAAGTTCCGCGCCGCCACGCTCCGCACCGGGCGCAGCCAGCCAGCCAAGGAAAATTCATGCCTGCCTATCGCTCCCGCACCACCACCCACGGCCGCAACATGGCCGGCGCCCGCGGCCTGTGGCGCGCCACCGGCATGAAGGATTCGGATTTCGGCAAGCCGATCATCGCGGTGGTCAATTCCTTCACCCAGTTCGTGCCGGGTCATGTCCATCTCAAGGACCTTGGCCAGCTGGTGGCGCGCGAGATCGAGAAGGCCGGCGGCGTCGCCAAGGAATTCAACACCATCGCCGTCGATGACGGCATCGCCATGGGCCATGACGGCATGCTCTATTCGCTGCCGTCGCGCGAGCTGATCGCGGACTCGGTCGAATATATGGTCAACGCGCATTGCGCCGATGCCATGGTCTGCATCTCCAATTGCGACAAGATCACGCCCGGCATGCTGATGGCCTCCTTGCGCCTCAATATCCCAAGCGTCTTCGTCTCCGGGGGGCCGATGGAAGCCGGCAAGGTGGTGCTCGCCGGCAAGACACAAGCGCTCGACCTGGTCGACGCCATGGTTGCCGCCGCCGACGACAAGATCTCCGACGAGGACGTCAAGGTCATCGAACGCTCGGCCTGCCCGACCTGCGGCTCGTGCTCCGGCATGTTCACCGCCAATTCGATGAATTGCCTGACCGAGGCGCTCGGCCTGTCGCTACCCGGCAACGGCTCGACGCTGGCAACCCACGCCGACCGCAAGCGGCTGTTCGTCGAGGCGGGTCACCTTATCGTCGATCTCGCCCAGCGCTACTACGAGCAGGATGATGAGTCGGCGCTGCCGCGCAGCATCGCCTCGAAGGGCGCCTTCGAGAACGCCATGATGCTCGACATCGCCATGGGCGGCTCGACCAATACCGTGCTGCACATCCTTGCCGCCGCGCACGAGGGAGAAGTCGACTTCACCATGGAAGACATCGACCGGCTGTCACGGCGGGTTCCGGTGCTATGCAAGGTCGCACCGGCCAAGTCCGACGTGCATATGGAAGACGTCCACCGCGCCGGCGGCATCATGGCGATCCTCGGCCAGCTCGACAATGCCGGGCTGCTCAACCGCAACCTGCCCACGGTGCATACGGCGAGCCTCGGCGAAGCGCTCGACCATTGGGACATCTCCCGCACCTCGAGCCAGAGCGTCCGCGACTTCTTTCTCGCCGCTCCGGGTGGCGTGCCGACACAGGTCGCCTTCAGCCAGGACCGCCGCTGGGACGAGCTCGACCTCGACCGCGAGAAGGGCGTCATCCGCTCAGCCGAGACGCCGTTCTCGAAAGACGGCGGCCTTGCCGTGCTGAAAGGCAATCTGGCGCTCGACGGCTGCATCGTGAAGACGGCCGGCGTCGACGAGTCGATCCTGAAGTTCACCGGCCCGGCCCGCGTGTTCGAAAGCCAGGACGCTTCCGTGAAGGCGATCCTGTCCAACGAAATCAAAGCCGGCGATGTCGTCGTCATCCGCTATGAAGGACCGCGCGGCGGTCCCGGCATGCAGGAAATGCTCTACCCCACGAGCTATCTAAAGTCGAAAGGCCTCGGCAAGGCCTGCGCGCTGGTCACCGACGGCCGCTTCTCCGGCGGCACATCAGGCCTGTCGATCGGCCATGCCTCGCCCGAAGCAGCGGAAGGCGGCACGATCGGACTGGTGCAGGAAGGCGATACGATCGAGATCGACATCCCCAACCGCACGATCCGGCTTGCTGTCAGCGACGCTGAACTCGACGCGCGCCGCGCGGCCATGGAGGCGAAGGGCGCCATGGCCTGGAAGCCCGAGGAAAAGCGCAAGCGCAAGGTGACGACCGCGCTGCGCGCTTACGCCGCCTTCGCCACCAGCGCCGACAAGGGCGCGGTGCGGCACGTGCCGGAGTGAGGGTGCGGCGCCGACCCCCACCCCGCTGCTGCGCAGCGACCCTCCCCACAAGGGGGAGGGTAAAGCTCACGGCATCAGCTGATATTCGTAAAGCTTCTGATACAGCCCGCCCTGGTTGAGCAGCGTGCGATGCGCGCCGCTTTCCACCACCTTGCCGGCCTCCAGCACCACGATCGTGTCGGCCTGGTGCACGGTCGACAGGCGGTGGGCAATGACGATGGTGGTGCGCCCGACCGTCAGCTGCTGCAGCGCGTCGCGGAACAGCGCCTCGGATTCGGCGTCGAGTGCGCTGGTCGCCTCGTCCAGAAGCAGGATTTCGGCATTGCGTAGCATGGCGCGTGCGATCGAGATGCGCTGGCGCTGGCCGCCTGACAGCAGCGCGCCATTCTCGCCGACATCCGTGTCGTAGCCTTTCGCCTGGGCGCTGATGAAGTCATGTGCATTGGCGGCCCTTGCGGCGGCCATCACTTCCTCGTCCGTGGCGCCCTCGCGCCCGAGCCTGATGTTGTGCATGATCGTGCCGGCAAACAGGAACGTGTCCTGGCTGACATAGGCGATCTTTTCCCTGACCGAGGTGAGCGTGGCACAAGAAATGTCCTGCCCGTCGAACATCACCCTGCCGCTCTGCGGGTCGTACATGCGCATGATCAGGTTGAGGATGGTCGACTTGCCGCTGCCCGAGGGTCCGACCAGCGCCGTCATCTTGCCGGCGGCAAGCGTCAGGTCCAGTCCCTCGAACACCGGCGCGCTTTCGGGGTAGGCGAAGCTGACATTGTCGAAATGGATCTCGCCCGGCCCGGCCCGCAGCGGCTTTGCATCCGGCTTTTCGGCCAGCGTCAGCGGCCGGTCGGCGAGCTGGAACATCATGCGCACGCCGACAATGCCGGTTTCAAGCGAGATGCGTACGCGGGCCAGGCGCTTGGCCGGCTCATAGGCCAACAGCAGCGCCGCGATGAAGGCCATGATGTTGCCCGGCATCTGACCGCCGCCGCCCAGAACCAGGAAGCCGCTGACAAAAACGGCGCCAGCGATGGCCAGCCCCGCAAGCGTTTCCATCACCGGGCTGGTGGCGGCCTCCAGCGTGGCGATGTTGTTGGCGCGGCTCTCCACGTCCGACACGGCCTTGTACATGCGCTTGCGCATGGCGCCTTCGAGGCCGAAGGATTTGACGACGCGCACGCCGATCGCAGTTTCTTGCATCACCTGCACGATCTGGCCGAGCGAACGGAATTCTTGCGAGGCAATTTTTCGGACGCGCTTCAGGATACGATTGACGCCGTAAATGGCGATCGGCCCGATCACCAGACAGATGAGGGACAGCGCCGGCTGCTGCCAGACCATCACACCCACCAGCGCAGCCAGCGTCACCAGATCGCGAACATAGGACGTGACGATTTGGTCGAGCACGCTGCGCGCGGCCTGGGCATTGTTCGTCATGCGCGAAATCAGTTCGGACGAAGAGGTCGAATGATAGAATTCGATGCCTTGCGCGAGAATGCTGTCATAGATCTTGCGCTGCCGGTCGGCGATGATGGCATTGCCGACCCTGCTCATGAAGTAGGCCTGGATGAAGTTTGCGAAGCCCTTGAGAATGAAAATCGCTCCGGTCGCCGCCGCGATCAGATTGACCTGCCCAATCCTCTTGTAAACCACGAATTCATTGGTGATTTCGCGCAGCATATAGGCGCTGGCTGCTGTCGTTGCCGCCACCACCAGCATCGACAGAATGGCCGCAGCGTAGCCAAATCTATGTGCGTGAAAGGATTCCCGCAAAAGCCTTGCGATAAGGCGCTGGTTTTCCGTCGAACGGAAGAAGCGAAACAAATGGCCGATCCCATGCCTGACTGACGAATTTCGGATTCGCCACCGGGGCGAAAGGCGGCTTATAGAGCGAGTTGTGACCGGATGGAACCTTTCGCTGTCGCGGAGACAATCGGCTGCGGCACGGTGTCTTTTGCGCCACGATTGCGGCGACTGATCTGCAGGGAGATGACGACAGATGGATTTCGATCTTGTTGTGCGCGGCGGAACGCTGCCCGACGGCACCGTCGCCGACCTAGGCATCATCGGCGAGACGATCGTCGCCATCGAGTCCGAACTGCATGTCAGCGCCGGCACGGCGATCGACGCCCGTGGCAATCTGATCTCGCCGCCCTTCGTCGATCCGCATTTCCATATGGACGCCACGCTGTCCTACGGCATTCCACGCATCAACGCTTCGGGCACGCTGCTGGAAGGCATTTCGCTGTGGGGCGAACTGAAGCCGCTCTTGACCCATGACGCGGTGCGCGAGCGGGCGCTCGCCTATTGCGACTGGGCGGTCTCGATGGGCCTGCTCGCCATCCGTACCCATGTCGATGTCTGCGACGACCGGCTGCTGGCGGTCGAGGCGCTGCTCGACGTCAAGAAGATTGTCGCGCCCTATATCGATCTGCAACTGGTCGCTTTCCCGCAGGATGGCTTCTACCGTTCGCCGACGGCGCGCCAGAACACGCTGCGCGCGCTCGACATGGGCGTCGACATCGTCGGCGGCATCCCGCATTTCGAACGCACCATGGCCGACGGCACGCGCTCGGTGACCGAATTGTGCGAAATCGCGGCGAAGCGCGGGCTGATGGTCGACCTGCATTGCGACGAGACCGACGATCCGCTGTCGCGCCACATCGAGCAGCTTGCCTATGAGACGCAGCGCCTTGGCCTGCAGGGCAAGGTAGCCGGCTCGCATCTGACTTCAATGCACTCGATGGACAATTACTACGTCTCCAAGCTGCTGCCGCTGATTGCCGAGGCCGGTGTGTCGGCGATCCCCAATCCGCTGATCAACATCATGCTGCAGGGCCGCCACGACACGTTTCCCAAACGCCGCGGAATGACCCGGGTGAAGGAGATGCTGGCGCTCGGCATCCGCGTCGGTTGGGGCCAGGATTGCGTTCTCGACCCCTGGTATTCGCTGGGCACCGCCGACATGCTCGACGTCGCCTTCATGGGGCTTCACGTCGCTCAGATGTCGAGCCCTGCCGACATGGCACGCTGCTTCGACATGGTCACCAATGTCAACGCCGCCATCATGGGCCTCGATCATCTCGGCCTTGCCGTGGGCAAGCGCGCCAGCTTCGTCATCCTCGATGCAGGCAACCCGATCGAGGCCTTGAGGCTGCGTGCCGAACGGCTGTGCGTCGTCGCCAGGGGCAAGGTGGTGGCCGAGCGCACGAAACAGGAGACACGGCTGTCGATCGCCGGCCGTCCCGGACAGGTGAACCGGCGGCACAAAACTGCGTAGAAACAGCCGATTTCCGCCGCTGGTCTTACCGATTTGCCTCGTCAAAGCGACCGCTTGCAGCTAGGGAGCCGCATGGCCCAGTCGCTCGTCCGCACCTTCACTATCAGGAACGCGCTTCTGGCCGGCATCCTCTTGATGCTGGCCGGCGACTTCATGTTCGCGCTGAACGACGCGATGGGCAAATGGCTGGTCGCCAGCTTCTCTGTCGGCCAGGTGGTGCTGATCCGATCCATCGGCGCCTTCATCGTGCTCGGCCCGATGATCGCCAACCAGGGCGCCCGCAGACTGTTCCGGATGGAGCGGCCGGTCCTCCAGATTCTGCGCGTGCTGGCGACCACGGCGGACACGGCGCTGTTCTATGCCGCCGTCGTCTATCTTCCGCTTGCCGACGTGATGAGCTTCTACATGGCCGGGCCGATCTATGTAGCGGCGCTGTCGCATTTCCTGCTCGGCGAAAAGGTCGGCTGGCGCCGCTGGGCCGCCATCATGGTCGGCTTCTGCGGCGTGCTGATCATCTTGAAGCCGTCTTCGGCGGCGTTCTCGCAGTCCTCGCTGTTCGCACTGGTCGGCAGCATTGCCTTCGCCTTCGCCATCATCCTCAGCCGCCGCCTGCGCGGCACCAGCGACACAACGCTGGTCACCTGGCAGACTATCGGCACGCTGCTCGTCGGCGGCGTGATGACCATAGGCGCCTGGCAGACGCCCTCGGCACTCGATTTCGGCGCCATGCTCCTGCTCGGCATCGTCTCCTGCAGCGCGCATCTGATGATTACCAGGGCGCTGAAACTGGCCCCTGCCTCGACGCTGGCGCCGCTGCACTACAGCCTGCTTCTATGGGCGGTGATCTTCGGCCTGGCCTTCTTCGGCGACCTGCCGGGACCGCGCATCCTGATCGGCTCGGCCATCGTCGTGCTCGCCGGCCTGTTCATCTTCCACCGCCAGAAGGTGGTCGAAACAGTCGTGCCGCCGGAGAACGTGCCGAAAGGCGTGAATTGACCTAACCTTGGCGCACCGCCGCCAGATGCCGTAAAAACTCAGGCGTTTCCATCAGCGCCTTGCAACGGGCGAAGCGGCCGTCGGCATAGGCGCGGAAGTCCTCGACCGGGTTGTTGTTGGCAAGCTGGATCAGCCCCCACAGCGTCCACAACAGGTCGCACATCGCCTTGTAGATAACGACGCGGCCGCGCTCGGCCGGTTTCGCCTCGCCGCCGAAATAGGCGCGCATCATCTCTTCCTCTTGCGCGGTGTGGAACCGGCCTTCGACCGAGAGGTCGCCGAGGTCCCAGAGCGGATCGTTCATCCCCGAATATTCCCAGTCGACGATCCACATCCGCTCGCCCGTATCGAGAAAATTCTCGCACAGCGGATCGCAATGGCAGGCCGCAAGCGGCAGTCTATGCGCGGCAAGGGCGGCACGCACGGTGTCGGATTCGCGCACCACGTCGTGGTAGCCCGGCGGCAAGGCGACGTCCTTGGTCGATAAGACCTTGAGATAGTCGTCGATCATCGCAAACAGCTCGAAGCGGAACGGAAACACCGCACCGGACGCGTGCAGCCTGCGGAAGGCTTCGCCGGCGCGGGCCGGGCTGCCGGCGCGCAGCTTGAACTTTTCCGGCGACATCGTCACGGCGCCGGCAACGAAGCGGCTCGCCAGCACGCCTGTCGCGGGGTCGACATGCAGCACCTCGGGACTGACGCCCGCTTTGGCCGCCTCACGCGCCGCCACCGCCTCATTAGCGCGGTTGATATACTCCTCGGTGCCTTTGCCGGGGATACGCAGGCAGATATCGCCGGCCCGAAAGACGAGATTGGTCATCCCGCCCAGCCGCTCCAGCGGTCCGTCGTAGCCCGCTAATGCCGGAATTGCCGCAAGTGTTGCGCGTGCCTCGTCGGTCCCCATGCCTGTTGCCCCTGGCGTGTTATTTCTTGCGACAACGGTTCCACAGTTTTCGCCGTTTGGCTATCATCCGATCGAGGGTGAGCAGCGAGCTGGCGGAGAAACAGCCATGGCGGGCAACAAGGATCATGGCGGGCTTGGCGCCGCCTATGCGGCGCAACGGCCCGAGGACGTCGCCGCGATCTATGACAGTTGGTCGGAAACCTACGATGCCGACATGTCGGCCGCCGGCTACCGCCATCCGACGATCTGCCTGGCCCTGCTCGCACGGCATCTGCCGCGCGGCGCCGCACCGCTTCTCGACGCCGGCGCCGGCACCGGGCTGATCGGCGAGTGGCTGGCCATCACCGGCTATCCACAGGTCGAAGCGCTCGATATTTCGCAAGGCATGCTGTCTAAAGCGGCGGCAAAGGGCGTCTATTCGGCGCTGCATTGCCTGGCGCTCGGCGGGCCACTGCCCTTTGCCGACAATGCCTATGCCGGCATCGTCTCGGCCGGCGTTTTCACCTCCGGCCATGTCGGCGCCGAGGGGCTGGACGAACTGATCCGCGTCTGCCGTCCCGGTGGCGTCATCGTGCTGACCATCAAGAACACGCTGTGGAACGCCGGCTTTGCCGATCGCATCGCTGCGCTCGAGGCTGAGGTCAGGGTCGTTCGTGCCGAGGAGACTGCGCCTTATGTTTCGATGCCGGGCGAGGCTGACACCGTGCCCAGCCGCGGCCTTGTACTCCGTGTGAGCTAATCCAGGTTTCGTCTACGCCTTGATCCTGCTCATCGAAGAATCGTACATCGGTTCGAGATGAATGTTGGCCGGCGTCCGTTCCATCGCGACCACCAGCTCATAGTCCCCTGAGCTGAGAAAATCGTCGCTGACGCCATCGGCGTTGCGGACATAGCCATAGCCGATGTTCTTAGCCAGCGTGTAGCCATAACCGCCGCTGGTGAGATAGCCGACCGGTTCGCCATTGCGCAAAATCGTCTCGCGCCCGACCAGCACGATATCGGGATCGTCGACCGTGAAGCCGGCAAAGCGTTTCTTCAGGTCGGCGCCGCTGATCTTTTCGAGCGCCCGCCGGCCGACGAAATCGGTGTTCTTCCTCAGCTTCACCGCCCAGCCGAGGCCGGCCTCCTGAGGCGTGTCGTTGGGGGTGATGTCGGAGCCCCAGGCGCGGTAGCCTTTCTCCAGCCGAAGTGATTCCAGCGCCCGGTAGCCGATCGGCCGGATGCCGTGCGGCTTGCCTGCCGCCATCAGCGTGTCGAAAATCTCGCCGGTGGCGGCGATCGGCACATGCAATTCCCAACCAAGCTCGCCGACATAGGTGACGCGCAGCGCCCGAACCGTATGGCCGGCAGTCGTGATCTCGCCGATATGGCCGAACGGGAAGGCGGCGTTCGAGACATCGGCATCGGTCACGGCAGCCAGAACGTCGCGGGCCCGCGGCCCCATCAGTGACAGCGTGCCGAAATCCTCGGTGACATCTTTCAGCGTCACGTCGAGACCCTTGCCGACATGGTCGCCGATCCAGGAGAGATCATGCGTGCGGAAGCCGGTGCCGGTCACGACGTAGAATTTGTCTTCGGCGAGCCTGGCCACCGTCAAATCGGCCTCGATGCCGCCGCGCGTGTTGAGAAGCTGCGTGTAGGTCAGCCGTCCCACCGGCTTGGCGACATCGTTGGCGCAGATCCAGTCCAGCGCCTTAGCCGCATCCGAACCCGTCATTTCGTATTTGGCGAAGGACGACTGGTCGAAGATGCCGACTTTCTCGCGCACATGGCGATGCTCCTCGCCGACCGGGCCAAACCAGTTCTGCCGGCCCATGGAATAAATGTCTTCGGATGTGGCGCCCCGCGGCGCGAACCAGTTCGGCCGTTCCCAGCCGAGCTTGGAGCCGAACACCGCGCGGTGCGCTTTCAGCCGCTCGTAGAGCGGCGAGACGATGCGCGGCCGGCCCGAGACGTACTCCTCATGCGGAAAGCCGATCGTGTAATGCTTGCCATAGGCTTCCAGCGTGCGATCGCTGACCCATTGCCGGTCGCGGTGCAAATTGGAAAAGCGCCTGATGTCGACCACCCAAAGGTCGAGCGGCGCTTCACCATCGACAACCCATTGCGCCAGCACCCAGCCGGCGCCGCCGCCGGAAGCGATGCCGAAGGCGTTGAAGCCGGCGCCGACGAACATGTTGGCGCATTCGGGCGCGACACCGAGGATGAAATTGCCGTCCGGCGTAAAACTCTCCGGCCCGTTGATCATCTGCTTGACGCCGACCGTCTCCAGCGCCGGCACGCGCGCGATCGCCTGGCTCATATGCTGTTCGAAATGATCGTAGTCGTCGTCGAACAGGCGGAACTCCCAGTCATCGGGGACATCGCCGCCGGGCAGGCCGGTCGCCCAGGCCTGCGGGTTCGGCTCATAGCCGCCCATCACCAGCCCGCCGACCTCTTCCTTGAAATAGGTGCGGCGGTCGGGATCGCGGATTGTCGGCGCGTCGGTCGCCAGCCCGTCGATCTTCTCGGTGATGATGTACTGGTGCTTGACCGGTTGCAGCGGCACGCAAATGCCGGCCATCGCGCCGACCTGGCGTGACCATTGCCCGGCGCAGTTCACCACCTTGTCGCAAGCAATGTCGCCCTTGTTGGTCTTCACCGCGGTGATGTGCCCGTCCGTCATGTCAAAGCCGGTAACGCGGACGTCCTCGAACAGCTTGGCGCCATGCATGCGCGCGCCCTTGGCCAGCGACTGCGTGATGTCGGAGGGGCTGGCCTGCCCATCGGTCGGCAGCCAGGAGGCGCCGACGAGGTCGCCGGTCTCCAGCAGCGGCCACATCTTTTTGACCTCCCCCGGCGACAGCAACTGCATGTCCATGCCGAAGCTCCTGGCCGTCGTCGCCAGCCGTTTATATTCGGTCCAGCGGTCGGCATTGGTCGCAAGCCTGAGGCACCCGGTCATCTTCCAGCCGGTAGCGAGCCCGGTTTCGGCTTCCAGCCCCTTGTAGAGCTCGACCGAATATTTGAGCACGCGGGTGATCGAGGCGGACGAGCGCAGCTGGCCGACCAGCCCGGCCGCGTGCCAGGTCGAACCCGAGGTCAGCTTCCCCTGTTCCAGCAGCACGACATCGGCCTTGTGGTCGCGTGCCAGGTGATAGGCCGTCGAACAGCCGATAATGCCGCCGCCGATGACGACGATGCCGGCATGTGTAGGCAATGTCATGACTGTGTCCCGTACTTCGTGCGGTAATTGTCCAGCGCCCCGTCGAGCCGCGTCAGGTTCTCCGCGGTGTAGGCGACGTAGTCGATGCCGGGCGCGTCGAGGTAAAGTTCGGAAACCATGCTCCACATCGCCTCGCGCAGCAGCGAGGCGCATTGCATGGCCGCGTGCGAGCGGCGGATCGCCTCATCCGGCTCGCGCATGAAATACGCCGTGAGGAAAGTGAAGGACTCCGCGTCGCTCATCTCGGCGTTGGAGGCAACGCCGGCAAGATCGAACATCGCGGTGTTGAAACCGGCATATTCGAAATCGATGAGCCACAACCTGTCGCCATCGTCGAGGATATTTGCCGGCAAAAGATCATTGTGGCCGAACACGATCGGCAGCAGCTTCTGCGCCCGCTCCAGTTCGTCGGCCAGCGCCAGCAGCCTGGGCAGCTCGTCCCGCTTGCGGCTGCCGCCTTCGCTCAGCGTTCGCGCATAGTCGCGGATGACATGGAAGACCCAGAACATGAAGCCGGCGCCGGAGATGTGATTGGGCATCTCGCGATGGAACCCGCGCATAAGGGCTGCGACGCGGCCGATATTGGCGCGCACATCCTCGGCGACAAAGGTTTTCGCGCCGAGGAATTCCGTGACCATAATGCCGGGTTCGGAATGGCGGACCGCCGGCGCGAAGCCTGCGGCGTGCGCCGCGCGGGCCGTCATCACCTCGCGGTCGCGAAAGACGTGGTGAAATGGATAGTCCTGGCCGAAGCGCACGACATGCCGCCCGGCTGCGTCCTTGACCAGATAATTGGCGTTGCTGAGGCCGCCCGGCAGCGGCGCAATGTCGATGTTGCCGTTCCAGCAGGGCAAGGCCCGGATGCGGTCTTCAGCAGTCACGGGACCATCCCTGACTTTTGCGGAGCTTTCTTGGGCGCCATGCGCCGCGCAACGAGCGTTGGGAAACGCAAAAAATCTCGTCGGTGCGGGACGCAGGAACTCCTATCCCGCGCCGCACCGACGAGCCCCTCTGGCCAGGTTTTGATACCCGGTCTCCGCCCCCGCGGATTTGAGAAACTTTTGTGCCAGTTCAAACCCAGACGGTCTGGCCAGACGGTCCGGTCCGTGAATTGCGGCTCTGCCATCACCCTCCCGTGGCAGTTCCGAAGCTGTCACGCCGTCAATGTCACGCCAGTGCTACCTAACTGTCAATGAAATGTTGTGACTTTTTTTGGGTGTTTTGCCCGAAACCACGAGCAATTCCTTTAAAAACGGCGGCATTGCCCTAAAACCGGGCAGGCCGCAAATTGAGGAAGCCAGATGATCCATTCGAAACGGCATGGCGAAATCCTCCGCCTCCTCAAGGAAGAGGGCACCGTCACCATTGCCAGCCTCGCCGACCGGCTGGGGGTTTCGCTTGAAACGGTGCGCCGGGATGTCAAGCCACTGACCGGCAATGGCTCGGTGCTCAAGATGCATGGCGCCATCGGCCTGCCGTCGATGGCCGGCGAAGCGCCCTTCGAGCGGCGCATGCGCGACAATGCCGAGGCCAAGCGGCTGATCGCCCGCATGGTCGCTGCCACCATTCGCGACGGTGAATCGGTCATGCTGGACACCGGCACCACGACCTCGTTCCTGGCCCGCGAACTGCTCGGCCACCGGCGGCTGACGGTCGTCACCAACTCGTCCGATATAGCCCGCACGCTGGCCACCGTCAACGGCAACAAGGTCTATATGGCCGGGGGCGAATTGCGCAGCGATTCCGGGGCCGCCTTCGGCGCCTCGGCGATCGATTTCGTCAGCCGCTTCTCGGTCAGCCATGCGGTGATTTCGATCGGCGCCGTCGATGCCGCCGCAGGCCTTGCCGACTACGATCTGGAAGAGGCGGAGTTCGCCCGCATGGTGCTGTCGCGCGGCCAGCGCTCGCTGGTCATCACCGACCACACCAAGTTCGGTCGCCAGGGTCTGGTCCAGGTCTGCGGCTTCGACGGTTTTTCCGAACTCGCCACCGACCAGCCGCCGCCGCGCGACATTGCCTCGGCACTTGCCGAGGCTGGAGCGCGCCTCAGCATCGCTGCGGCCTAGCCAAACACCAGCGACTGGCGCGCCGCGATCCCGGCCCATGCCGCCACCCGATACCACGAAGGCGATGTTGTGCATCATGCGCGCCGCGTCGCCGGCCGCATAAGATGTCGTTCTGGTGAAAAATTGTTTTTCAATCATCCCGCTCTTCGCAATGTCCATGCAACTTGGCAGCCGCAAACAGCGCCTCGTCGAAATGCGGGCCGGGCGAATCGCCCGCATCAGCAATGAGGCCACCATGCTGCAAACGACGCCTTGTCTTTCCTGGACGCTTGCGCGCTCCGACCTGGAAGCGGACCCGGCTTGGCCGGACATTCCGCAACTTTCCGCCGGCGACGGTGTATGACGGTGCATAAGGTGTCCAGGATCAAGAACCTCAAAACCTATGACTGGCGCTTCGCATGACTGATCCACTGTCGGCGATCCTGGGCTTCGGCCTGCTTGGTGTCGGCTGTCTCGCCTTCACTGAAAAGATCCTGCCGCTGCCGCCCTCGCATGTGCTGCTGCTGTTCCTCGGCATGACGGCAGCCTCCGATCTCCTGGCGCTGGCGATCCTGCTTCTGGTGACGACGCTGTCCGCCATCACAGGCTGCCTTGTCTGGTATAGTGTGGGCCGTAGGATTGGATTGGATCGTGCCGACAGGCTGGTCGAGCGTTTCGGCAAATATGTCTGCTTGCGCTATGCGACCTACAGCAAGCTTGGTCAGGCCTACCGCCGCCATCATGTCCGGGTCTCCTTGCTGGCGCAGTTCATCCCGACGGTTCGCAACTATCTGCCGATCGCGGCCGGCGCGCTCCGTCTTCCACTCTTGCCCTTCGCGGCGGCGACGCTGCTCGGCGCCACGCTATGGAACACCGGCTTCCTCGTCACCGGCTACCTTATGCGCGGCAGCGGCCGGGATTCCTATGCCATCGGCTTTCGCATCATCGTCATCGTCCTGGCGCTGGAGACGGCGTTCATGCTCGCGCTTCGCTACGGTCCTGCCTGCCGGCGGCGCCTCGGGTTCGGCTGACCAGGAGGCGCCTCAAGCCGTATGGGTATAAGCTCCGCCTTCGGCTTTCCTTCCCCGGCGCGCCGGTGTTTAGTCCGGCCATGGCTTTCACCATCCGCCAGCTGCAGTTCTTCATTGCCGTCGCCGAGCAAGGCACGGTGTCGGGCGCCGCACAAAACCTCTCCATCTCGCAATCCTCGGTCACCGAGGCGATCAAGGAGCTGGAGAGCGATCTCGGCGTCGAATTGTTCGAGCGCCATCCGCGTGGCCTCAACATTACCCACAAAGGCCACCAGTTCCTGCGCCATGCGACCAAGATCCTGGCCGACGTCTCCGACGCGCGCCGCGCTTTTTCCGACGACCAGGTGGTGGCCGGCGGGCGGCTGCAGCTCGGCGTCACCTCGCTGGTCGCGGGCTATGTGCTGTCCGATCTGCTGGCGCGCTACCGCCGCGCCTATCCCGGCGTCGATGTCTCGGCCATCGAGGACAATGGCGACTATCTCGAACATCTGCTGATCGGCGGCAAGCTCGACATTGCCGTCATGGTCACCTCCAATTTGCGCGACCGCACCGCTCTGCAGTCGGAAATCCTCGAGGTCTCGGCCTACCGGCTGTGGGTCCCGCTCGGCCACAAGCTGGCCAGCGCCGACATTATCGGCATAGGCGACATTGCCGGCGAGCCGCTGATCATGCTGACCGTCGACGAGATCGAGGAGAACACCGGCAAGCTTCTGGCGGCGATCGGCGCCAGGCCGCATGTCGCCTTTCGCACCCGCTCGGTCGAAGCCGTTCGCAGCCTCGTCGCCACAGGTGCGGGCGTGGCGTTGCTGCCCGACCTAGTCTACCGGCCGTGGTCGCTGGAAGGCGACCGCATCGAATCGCGCGACATTTCGGGTTCCCTGCCGGTCGTCCAGGTCGGCATGGTCTGGCGCCGCGGCTCCGGTCTGCCGCAGGCGTCGCGCGACTTCATCGGCCTTGCCCAGTCGCAGCGTATGGTACGCCAGCAGCGTTGATAGGGTGCGTGGTTATCTATCGGAAAAACCGATATCGCGTTTCTGATAAATGAATTTGCGAAACCGGAATTTTCCGAGCACTTTTCATGTCAGGGACGAAAGCCGCCATCAGAGCGGCAACGTGCCATCGGATGAACTGACGCTTTTCAGCCTGCGGCTGACCGCGGCGGCGACTCGCTTCGCAGTCAGGCGCCAAAATGGGAGATTGACGATGAATTCATTCCTGAAGACGTGCACCGCCTTGACGGTCGCGCTGACCTTTTCCGGTCAGGCCGTCGCCCAGGTCAAGGAACTTGGCAAGGGCGAAGGGGAGGTCAGCATCGTTGCCTGGCCGGGGTACATCGAGCGCGGCGAAACCGACAAGGGCTATGACTGGGTGACCTCCTTCGAGAAGGAGAGCGGCTGCAAGGTCAACGTCAAGACCGCGAACACCTCCGACGAGATGGTCTCGCTGATGAATGAGGGTGGGTTCGATCTAGTCACCGCTTCGGGTGACGCATCGCTGCGCCTCGTTGCCGGCAAGCGCGTGCAGCCGATCAACACCGATCTCATCCCGAGCTGGAAGGCGGTAGACGACCGTCTGAAGGATGCGCCCTGGTTCACCGTCGACAAGGTGCATTACGGCGTTCCCTATCAGTGGGGCCCGAACATCCTGATGTACAACACCGATGTCTTCAAGGAAGCGCCCAAGAGCTGGAACGTCGTCTTCGAGGAAATGAACCTGCCGGACGGCAAGTCCAACAAGGGCCGCGTCCAGGCCTATGACGGCCCGATCCACATCGCCGACGCCGCCAACTATTTGATGTTCCACAAGCCGGAACTCGGCATTAAGGACCCGTACGAATTGAACGAAGACCAGTACAAGGCAGCGCTCGAGCTGCTGCGTGTTCAGCGGACGCTGGTCGGCCGCTACTGGCATGACGCCGCCATCCAGGTCGACGATTTCCAGAACGAAGGCGTCGTCGCTTCCGGTTCGTGGCCTTACCAGGTCAACACGCTGGTTGCCGCCAAGAAGCCGGTCGCCTCGACCGTGCCGGAAGAAGGCGTCACCGGCTGGGCCGACACCACCATGATGGAGGCCGACGCCGCGCATCCCAACTGCGCCTATATGTGGCTTGAGCATTCGCTGTCGCCCAAGGTCCAGGGCGATGTCTCGGCCTGGTTCGGCTCGCTCCCCGTGGTGCCCGCTGCCTGCAAGGGCAACGAGCTGCTCGGCGAGGAAGGCTGCAAGACCAACGGCTACGAGAACTTCGACAAGATCAAGTTCTGGAAGACCCCGGTCTCCAAGTGCGCAACCCAGAACGACCAGTGCGTGCCTTACTACCGCTGGGTGTCCGACTATATCGGCGTCATCGGCGGGCGTTGAGCTCCCTTTAACCCACCCCCTTGTGGGGAGGGTCGACGCGCAGCGTCGGGGTGGGGGCAGCGCTGACGTCCGGTGCTAGTCACCCCCACCCGCGGCTTCGCCGCGACCTCCCCATCGAGGGGGAGGTGAAGTGCCGTGCCCGCTGGCCTGATTGGTGGCGGCAAGAGCTATTTCGACGAACCACAAACCGGCAACAGATCAGGACAGCCCATGACCTCGGCCGTTTCCTTCCAGAAAGTCTCTCGCCATTTCGGCAGCGTGCGCGCCGTCGATGCGGTCGATCTCGACATCGTGCCGGGCGAGTTCTTCGCCATGCTTGGTCCGTCGGGGTCCGGCAAGACTACCTGCCTGCGCCTCATCGCCGGCTTCGAGCAGCCGACATCGGGCTCGATCTCGATCTTCGGCGACCGCGCCGAGGGCGTGCCGCCCTATCGCCGCAACGTCAACACGGTGTTCCAGGACTACGCGCTGTTCCCGCATTTGAACGTGCTGGACAATGTCGCCTACGGGCTGATGGTCAAGGGCATCGCCAAGCCGCAGCGGCAGAAGGCGGCGGAAGAGGCATTGTCACTGGTGCGGCTTCCCGGCTATGGCGCCCGCCGTCCCGGCCAGCTCTCCGGCGGCCAACGCCAGCGCGTCGCGCTGGCCCGTGCGCTGGTCAACCAGCCCAAGGTGCTTTTGCTCGACGAGCCGCTCGGCGCGCTCGACCTCAAGCTGCGCGAGAACATGCAGGAAGAGCTGAAGTCGCTGCAGAAGGCGCTCGGCATCACCTTCGTCTTCGTCACCCATGATCAGGGCGAAGCGCTGTCGATGGCCGACCGCGTTGCCGTCTTCAATGACGGCAAGATCATGCAGATCGGCACGCCGGAAGACATCTACCAGCGGCCCAGGACACGCTTCGTCGCCGATTTCGTCGGCTCCTCCAATGTGTTGCCGCCGGATTTCGTCCAGCGTTATTCCGGCCAGGACCGCTGGGGCAGCTTGCGCCCCGAATCGATCCGCATCGGCAGCATTGCGAAAGGCGAAGGGGTTGCCGCGCGCCTGGTCGGAACCAACTATCTCGGCGCCACGACCAGGCTGGCGCTCGACGCCGACGGCTTGAGGCTGCACGCCATCGTGCCGGCCGGGACAAAGCTGCCGGCGGAAGGCGAAGCGGTGGTGCTGACGTTCAACCGCGAGCATTTGCATTTGATGGACGAGCCGGCATGATTGAGGTTTGCGCCAAGCACCCCCCTCTGTCCTGCCGGACATCTCCCCCTCAAGCGGGGAGATTGGCTGTTCCTCCCGGTTTCGCCAATCTTCAACGTTGGGGATTTGGCGAGGCAGCGAAACTGCTGATCTCCCCCCTTGAGGGGGAGATGTCCGGCAGGACAGAGGGGGGTGTGAAGGAACCCGGCTTCTCAGGGTTCCTTCAGCACGCGGTCTCCCCATGACCATCGCCGCGCTCAACTCAACCTCCGCCCCCGCCATCCTGCCCGGCAGCGGCGGCGTGCGCGGTGCGCTGTCCGACCTGTTCTGGCGCAAGCCGCAACTGCTGCTGTTCCTCATGTTGGCGCCGCCGGTGCTGTGGCTCGGCGTCGTCTATATCGGTTCGCTGTTCGCGCTCTTGGCACAGAGTTTCTTCTCGATCGACGAATTTTCCGGCCTCATCAACCATGAGTTCACGCTGAAGACCTATGGCGACCTGTTCCAGCCCGCCAATCTCGACATCATCCTGCGCACGGTGACGATGGCGGTGCTGGTCACGCTGGCCTCCGCCGCCATCGCCTTCCCGATCGCCTATTATGCGGCGCGCTATGCCCGGGGCCGCTGGAAGGCGCTGTTTTATCTCGGAATCATGCTGCCGCTGTGGTCGAGTTATCTGGTGAAAATCTACGCCTGGAAGTTGATCCTCGCCAAGGAAGGCATTCTGACCTGGCTGCTGGCCAAATTGCATCTGCTCTGGGTGCTCGACGGCTGGCTGTCGCTGCCGGTCGTCGGCGGCAACTCGCTGTCGGTCTCCGCCACCGGCACCTTCATCGCCTTCGTCTATGTCTGGCTGCCGTTCATGATCCTGCCGGTGCAGGCGGCATTGGAGCGCGTGCCCGGCAATCTGGTCGAGGCGTCCTCCGATCTCGGCGCATCGCCGGGCCAGACCTTCCGCAACGTGCTGTTCCCGCTGGCGCTGCCCGGCATCGTCGCCGGCTCGATCTTCACCTTCTCGCTGACGCTGGGCGACTACATCATCCCGCAGATCATCGGCACGTCGCGGCTGTTTATCGGCCAGGCCGTCTATTCGCAGCAGGGCACCGCCGGCAACATCCCGCTCGCCGCCGCCTTCACCGTCGTGCCCATCGTCATCATGGGTTTCTATCTCTGGGGCGCCAAGCGCATGGGGGCCTTCGATGCGCTCTGACGGTTCGCAATCCGCCCCGCTCGGCCTCAAGATCGCAGCCGCTTGCGGCCTGCTCTTCCTGCACCTGCCGATCCTGCTGATCTTCGTCTATGCCTTCACCACGGAAGAGAAGAGCTTCGTCTGGCCGCCGCCGGGGCTGACCACACAATGGTTCGCCGTCACCTGGAACCGGCCGGATGTCTGGCAGGCGCTGTCGCTTTCGGTCCGCGTCGCCGCAATCTCGACCGCGATTGCCTTGATACTGGGCACGCTGTGCGCCGCCGCCGTGTCACGGACGAAATTCTTCGGCCGCGAGACGATCTCGCTGCTCGTCATCCTGCCGATCGCGCTGCCCGGCATCATCACCGGCATCGCGTTGCGCTCGGCCTTCTCGCTAGCCGACATCCCGTTCTCGTTCTGGACGATCGTGCTCGGCCACGCCACCTTCTGCGTTGTCGTCGTCTACAACAATGCGGTCGCCCGTTTCCGCCGCACTTCCGGCTCAATGATCGAGGCCTCGATGGATCTCGGCGCCGACGGCTTCCAGACCTTCCGGCACGTCGTGCTGCCCAACATCGCCACCGCTCTGCTTGCCGGGGGGATGCTCGCCTTCGCGCTGTCCTTCGACGAGGTCATCGTCACCACCTTCACCGCCGGCCAGCAGCAGACCGTGCCGATCTGGATGCTGGAAGAGCTGATCCGCCCACGCCAGCGTCCGGTCACCAATGTCGTCGCCATGGTCGTGGTGCTGGTGACGCTGCTGCCCATCCTTGCCGCCTATTACCTGACCCGCGACGGCGACCAGATCGCCGGTTCGGGCAAATGAAGAACAGCGAATAGGGAGTAGCGAATAGCGAATAGGGGAGATTGCACGACCAGCCCTATTCGCTACTCGCTATTCGCTACTCGCTCCTGACCGAGGAGAACCTGCATGGACACCCAAATGCTGATCGGCTCGAGCTTCGAGAACGGCACCGAGACCGAGGAGCCGATTCTGAATCCAAAGACCGGGGCGACCATTCTCAACCTGCCTGAAGCCAGCCAGGCGCAGATCGAGGCGGCTGTTACTGCCGCCGAGCGAGCGTTCGTCTTGTGGTCACGCACAACGCCGGCGCAGCGCTCCGGCTATCTCCTCAAGATCGCCGACCGCATCGAGGCCAACGCGCGGGGGTTCGCGGCGCTCGAGGCGCTGAATTGCGGCAAGCCGATCAACGCCGTGCTCAATGACGAAATCCCGGCGATCGTCGACTGCTATCGCTTCTTTGCCGGCGCGGTACGTTCGATGCCGGGCGTGGTCGCCGGCGAATATCTGCCCGGCCACACCTCGATGGTGCGGCGCGACCCGATCGGCATCGTCGCTTCCATCGCGCCGTGGAACTATCCACTGATGATGATGGCCTGGAAGCTGGCGCCGGCCATTGCCGGCGGCAACACCGTCGTCTTCAAGCCGTCGGAGCAGACGCCGCTGACGGCGCTGAAGCTGGCCAGGATCCTGGCCGAGGTGCTGCCCGAGGGCGTCGTCAATGTCGTGCTCGGCCGCGGCGACAGCGTCGGCAACACGCTGATCAATCACGCCAAGGTCAACATGATTTCGATCACCGGCGACGTCGCCACGGGCAAGAAGGTGCTGCAGGCCGCCGCCAAGTCGGTCAAGCGCACGCATCTGGAACTCGGCGGCAAGGCGCCGGTCATCGTTTTCGACGATGCCGACCTCGGCGCCGTGGTCAACGGCCTGCGCGCTTTCGGCTACTACAATGCCGGGCAGGATTGTACAGCCGCCTGCCGCATCTATGCCGGCAAGAAGATCTACGACAAGCTCGTCGCCGATCTCTCATCTGCCGTCTCGACCATCAAATACAACCAGCCCGACGACACCGAAAACGAGATCGGGCCGCTGATCTCGCGCCGCCAGCGCGATCGAGTCTCGAGCTTCGTCGAGCGCGCTTCGGAACTGAAGCACATCGAGATCACCACCGGCGGCAAGCCGGGCGCAGGCTCCGGCTTCTACTACCAGCCGACGGTGGTTGCCGGCGCGCTGCAGGAAGACGAGATCGTGCGCCGCGAAGTGTTCGGCCCGGTCGTTTCCATCACCCGCTTCTCCGAAGTCGATGAAGCTGTGAACTGGGCCAATGACAGCGACTACGGCCTGGCATCCTCGGTGTGGACCAAGAACGTCTCGCGCGCCATGGCGACGGCCGCCCGTCTGCAATATGGCTGCACCTGGATCAACACCCATTTCATGCTGACCAACGAGATGCCGCATGGCGGGCTGAAGCAGTCCGGCTACGGCAAGGACATGTCTCTCTATGCGCTGGAGGATTATACCGCCGTTCGTCATGTGATGGTGGCGCATGGGTAGAGGCCGCCACTATTCTCTAAAATATTCGCCACCGCGTTTTCTGTATATTAAGCGTGAGTTACCTTTGCGGTACGGCGGGAGTTCACGATTTACTGAATATTCAACCTGAACGAGCAGCCTCTTGCCGGGAAACCGCGCGGCGAGGGGTTTGCGCATGAACACGACCAAGATCAAGCTGGTACTCATTGGCGGCTTCTGTCTGCTGATCGCTGTGTTCGGCGGCAAGGACATGATCAAGAAGAGGGGCTGGCCCGAGGCGCCTGCTGAAATCCTCGCGGTCAATGTCGAATGCGACATGGAATCGACCGCCCACAAGATTGTCTACAAGACCGTCAGCACCGCCACGATCCCGTGCGAACTGGTGGATGCGTTCAAGACGGTTCATGCTGACAAAGAGTGGAAGGTGACCCAGAAATTCACCGGCACCTTGCGCGTCGGCACCGGCGCCGACGCCGTCGAGGCCACGATGGAGCTGAACAAGAACGGTGCCCGCGAACCGCAGGTCGGCGACAAGCTCACCGTCGTCCAGAACCCCGCCAACCCCACCCAGATCGAACGCACCGGCATGACCGGCACGCGTTTGACGATCGTCATTGGGGCTGGACTGCTCGGCGCGTTGCTTCTCTATCTTGCTTTCAAACCCCGCCGGCGGATGTCGAGCTCCGCCGTGGCGGGCAACCCTGCCGGAGATGCCGGCGCGGACCAGCGCGCGCGCCAGGCCGACGCCTTGATAGCGGCGGCCCTGGCCAAGCAGGCCACATTGCCCAATCAGCCAGCACGTGTCGCGGCTGCCGGATTGTCGAGCGCCAGCGAAAAGCGGCCCGGTCTTGCCGCGCGAATGGCGCGATCGAGAAACTCCGGCAGCCGGTAGCCGAGCTTGTCGACCAGCGAGTCCTCGAAAGTCTCGGCATAGTGGTCGAACAGCGTCTCGACGAATGCGCTGGGTGGCGCTGCGGCAGCCGGCGCCTTGCCGATCAGCTGCAGCTTCAGCGCAGCACCCAGGCGATCCGCCGGGTCCAGTTTCAGCACCGTCGCCCAGGCCTGCGTCGCCAGGTCGAGCAGCCCCGTTGCCTCCTGCATCTCGCCCAGGCGGAACCAGCCCGCCGCCCATTGCGGCGCCAGTTCCAGCGCGCCGAGCAGCAGCTCCGCCGCTGCCGCGTGCTCGCCCGAGCCGAAAAGCATCTCGGCATAGTCGGCGCGACGGTCGGCGGTCAGGTCGCCGGACGAGATTTTCAGCGGTTGCATGGCGATGGCCCCGCCGGCTGATGCGGCCGGTGGCTGGCTGTAGGCCGAGTCAGCAGTCTCTTGCAACAGGCTTCCCGCGCTGGAATTAGCCACTATCTTCAGTGGATGCGCGCCAGCGACCTGCTCCATCCCCGGCCTGAAGGCCTTTATTGCCCATGCGGCGATTTCTTCATCGACCCGGTGCGGCCAGTCAACCGGGCGTTGATCACGCATGGCCATTCCGACCATGCCCGATCCGGCCATCGTTCGGTGCTGGCGACGCAGCAGACGCTCGACATTATGGGGTTGCGTTATGGCGAGGATTTTGCCGGGACAACGCAAGCGGCCGTGCTTGGCGAAGCGATGGCGCTGAACGATGTCAGCGTCACCTTCCATCCGGCCGGCCATGTGCTGGGCTCGGCGCAGATCGCGGTCGAGCACAAGGGCAGGCGCATCGTCGCCTCCGGCGACTACAAGCGCCAGAAGGACGCGACCTGCGCACCGTTCGAACCGGTCCAATGCGACGTCTTCATCACCGAGGCGACCTTCGGCCTGCCGGTGTTTCACCATCCGCCCGACACGGAGGAGATCGCCCGGCTGCTCAAATCGGCGGCGCAGTTTCCCGAGCGATCGCATCTGGTCGGCGCCTATGCGCTGGGCAAGGCACAGCGGGTGATGCGGCTGCTGCGCGATGCCGGTTATGACAGGCCGATCTATATCCACGGCGCGCTGGCCAAGCTCAGCGAATATTACCAGAGCCAGGGCATCGACCTCGGCACGCTGGAGCCGGCAACCGTCGACAGCGGCGGCAAGCAGGATTTCACTGGGGCCATCGTTGTCGGCCCTCCATCGGCCTTCGCCGACCGCTGGGCGCGGCGCTTTCCCGACCCGATCTCATGCTTCGCCTCGGGCTGGATGCGCATCCGCCAGCGCGCCAAGCAAGGCGGCGTCGAACTGCCGCTGATCATTTCCGACCATGCCGACTGGGATGAACTGACCGCTACCGTCAAGGAGACGGGCGCCGGCGAAATCTGGGTGACGCACGGCCGCGAGGAAGCGCTGGTGCGCTGGTGCGAGCTGGAAGGCATCGCCGCCAGGCCACTGCACCTTGTGGGCTATGAGGACGAGGGCGATTGAATGGTGATTTTTGATCCAGAAATCGCCGGCGCGGCGATCCTTCCCACCCCCCTCTGGCCTGCCGGACATCTCCCCGTCAAGGGGGCATATTGGCAGCTCCAATGCCGGCTCATCTCCGCCAATATCGGAGATTGGCCAAGGCCGGCGCGACATCCGATCTTCCTCCTTGAGGGGGAGATGGCCGGCAGGCCAGAGGGGGGTGCCTCGCGCCGGTTTTCACCATTGGCGTGGGGCGACGCATGAACCGTTTCGCCGAACTCCTCGACCGCTTGGTGCTGACGCCGTCGCGCAATGGCAAGCTGACGCTGCTCGTCGACTATTTCCGCAGCGTCGAGGACCCCGACCGCGGGCTGGCGCTGGCGGCGATCACCGGCGACCTCAACATTGCGGCGGTCAAGCCGGCGATGCTGCGCACGCTGGTCACCGAGCGCATGGATCCGGTGCTGTTCGGCTATTCCTACGACTATGTCGGCGACCTCGCTGAAACCGTGTCGCTGGTCTGGCCGCAAACGCCGGGACATATCCCCAACCGGGAGCCGACGCTTGGCGACGTCGTGACAAAGCTGCAGGCGGCGAGCCGCTCGGACGGACCCAAGGTGCTGGCCGGGCTGCTCGACAGCGCCGGCATTTCGGCGCGCTTTGCCATCATCAAGCTGGTCACCGGCGGCTTGCGCATCGGAGTTTCGGCGCGGCTGGCCAAACAGGCGCTGGCCGATTTCGGCAAGGTCGATGTCGCCGAGATCGAGGAGCTGTGGCACGGGCTGACACCGCCCTATATCTCGCTGTTCGCCTGGCTGGAAGGCAAGGCCGAGAAGCCGAAGCGGACCGCACTTGCCCTGTTCAGTCCGGTGATGCTGTCGAACCCGGTCGGCGACGGCGACCTCGAAAAGCTCGATCCGGCCGACTATGCCGCCGAATGGAAATGGGACGGCATCCGCGTTCAGGCGGTGTGCGAGGGCGGCGTGCGCCGGCTCTATTCGCGCACCGGCGACGATGTGTCCGGCGCATTCCCCGATCTCGCCCAGGCAATGGATTTTTCCGCCGCGCTCGATGGTGAATTGCTGGTCGGCGAGCCGGTGGCGACCGGCACCTTTTCGGACCTGCAACAGCGGCTCAATCGCAAGAGCGTGGCCCCGAAGATACAGCAGCAATACCCGGCGTTCATGCGCTGCTACGATGCGCTGCAGATCAACGGCGAAGATTTGCGCGCGCTACCTTTCCGCGAGCGGCGGGCCCGTCTTGAGGCCTTCATCACAACGCTGGACCCGCACCGTTTCGATCTGTCGCCATTCGTCGAATTCCGGGATTGGCAAACGCTGGAGGAACTGCGCCGCGCGCCGCCGCACCCGATTATCGAAGGCGTGATGCTGAAGCGCTGGGATTCGCCCTATCTCGCGGGACGGCCGAAAGGGCCGTGGTTCAAGTGGAAGCGCGATCCGCACACGGTCGATGCTGTGCTGATGTATGCGCAGCGCGGCCATGGCAAGCGGTCGAGCTTTTATTCCGACTATACGTTCGGCGTCTGGTCGGGGCCGGAAGGCGCGGAGGAATTGGTGCCGGTCGGCAAGGCCTATTTCGGCTTCACCGACGAGGAGTTGAAGCAGATCGACAAATTTGTCCGCGACAATACGGTCGAGCGTTTCGGCCCGGTGCGCTCGGTGCGCGCCGACCGCAGCCAAGGCCTGGTGCTGGAGGTGGCGTTCGAAGGTCTCAACCGTTCGACCCGCCACAAATCCGGCGTTGCGATGCGATTTCCCCGCATCTCACGGCTGCGCTGGGACAAGCCGACCGCCGAAGCCGACCGCATCGAGACGCTGCAGGCGCTGCTTGATCGCTAGGCGGCGCTTACGGTTCGATCGAGACGCGGATCTCGTAGATGTCGACCGCCTTGCCCTGCTTGTCGAAGTCGGAGTTGATGGCGATGCTGCCGGCCGCGCCCGGGGGCTTGTCGGGGAATTTCACGTCGAACAGATATTCGTTACGCTGCTGGCCGACCGCATAGCGCTTGCGGCCGCAGTCGCCGAGATCGCCGAAATTGCAGTCGACGGAGATCTGCGTGTCCTTGCCGTCCTCGGCGCGGGCGACGATGTCGAACACGGCATGTTTGCCGGCAAGCTTCTCCAGCACGCCCTGCCCGACATCGAAGCTGATGGCCGAGCCGGAAGCACCGGAGCGGATGCGCAGGAAGGAGCCGGTGTCGTCCTGCACGACATCGGCCTTGGCGTCGGACGGGGTCGCCACATCCGTTGGATCGGTGGGTGTAAACACGTTGATCCAGTCGCGCGTCTGTTCGGCGACACCAGGCTGCTGCGGCGCGCCAGGCTGCTGCGGCTCAGTTGTATCGGCAGGCGGCGTGAAGTCGTCATCGTCGACGGTCGGCGGCGCTTCGGGCGGCGCCGTGTCGAGCTGCGCCGGCGTCTTGAAGACCCCGGTCTGCACGGCGAAATAGAGGCCGATGCCGGCGGCGGCGAGCAACGTCACGCCAAAGAAGATCGCCGTCAGCGGCAGGCGGCGGCCCCTTATCCGCCTTTCATCGCGATCAGGCGCCACTTCCGCCGCGGCCTCGGCCGGCGCGGAATCGGCCATATCGATCGCCGGGGCGCCGGGCAGCGTGGCGTCAGGCATGATGTCGGGGACGACCGGCAGCACGCGCGAACGCGGCGCGTCGGATGCCTCGGGCTGAACCGGTTCATCAACGACGATCGCCGGCGACGGTCCGGCCGCGACACCTGTCGGGGCATCGACCGCGGGCGCTTCGGCGGCGCCCTGTACGGCGTCTTGCGCCTGCGCAACGCGTTGCGTCAGCGCGGTATCTTGTGTCTGCGCAGCGCTCTGCGTCGGCGCGGCGACATCGGGGACCGCGGGCAGGAATTCGGATTCGATCTCGGCGATCTTTTCCTGCACCGCCTTGCGGCGCTTGATGGCGGCTTCCACCGTCACGCCGGGATTGGCCTGGAGCACGCGGTCGAGCGCCGCGAAAGCCGACCGATAGACCCTCTCGCGAAATGCCCGGTCCTCGGCGTTGCCTTTCTCGAAGGCGTTGCGGATCGCTTTTTCGATCGCGTCCAAGCGAATTTCCCCTGTCCGTTCGCTTACATTGCCATGATCGTTAGCCGCAGGCGACCAATCAATCAACGGGCGAGCGCCCGCATTCTGCCTTACAGGCCTGTTCAAGGCCCATTTCGATGCGTTTTGGCAATAAAATCAGTCCGTTTTTGCCGCCTTGCCGGGCAGTTTGTGCGCAGTCCGCCGCGACGTCTCCGCGTAGCCGAAAAAGCAAATGAGGCGGTGGCTCATTGCGCGCCAATGGAAAATGCCGGGACGAATTGCCGGATGCCGGCTCGAAATCGCGGTTGCCCATCTTGAATTAGCGGCCGGTTGAGTCTATCACCCTGCCGATCCTGGAACCTCGCGCTTCCCGGGCCGCTTTAGCTCAGTTGGTAGAGCACATCATTCGTAATGATGGGGTCAGGTGTTCGAGTCACCTAAGCGGCACCAGTTCTCCATCCGACGCAAGCGTGACGGCAGGTGCAAGGCTAATGCACGTCACTCCCTACGCCAACACCGGCACTTCCTGTCTGCCTCGTCGACATGCGCCATATGGCCGCCGCCACAGGATTGCGTCGTCAGACGCTTGACCATCGACTATGCTGCATTGCGCAAGATCGACAGCCTAGAGAACCCGACAATACAAGCATAATTTATAAGATACAAAACCGCTACCTTAGAATAATCTTCGTCAATTTTGACCTATATCAGACACTCCGGATTATAGTTGTGTAATTAAACCGTGTCTTTTCTGACATGGTACTACTGTTCATACAGCATTGCGGACGTGAAAAACCCTCAGCGACGCAACGCACTCGCAAATCATACCCATTTTTAGCACTAACTCACACAAATATTACAGCTCGATAGATATTTTGTGTTGCACTGCACCATTGCCCGGTTGCACCATTTCTTGGGGGATTTGGTACTGGGAAGTGCGCCGTGGAGGATTCCGCCAAGTTGATCAGCTTGAATTTTTCGCTGGCCAGCACCGATTTCGAGGCTGCCCCGCGCACAAGGCGCGGGTTTGATGTTGTCGGCGCACTCTCGACGCTGGCAGGCCTCGACCTGAGGCCCGGAATGCAGGGCCGCTGGCTTCATCGGAGATTTCAGACCGGCGGAAATGGCTGATGGCGGTCGCGCGTGACAATCAGTTGGACGCTCTGCGCGCCATCGCTGTCACGATGGTTCTCTATTCCCATTTCCTTGCACCCAACGGGTCCTCCTTTTGGGGCCACATCGGGGTGCGGCTTTTTTTTGTGCTGAGCGGCTTCCTGATCACACGACTGCTGCTCGAAGCGCGCGCCGCGGCCGAATTCAAAGCCGGCCCTGCATTGAGTTCCTTCTACATCAGGCGCGCGCTGCGCATATTTCCGCCCTATTTCGCCGTGCTTGGGTTCGTCTGGCTGACCGATCTGGAGCAGTCCAGTGGATCGCTCGTCTGGCATGCGCTTTACCTGTCGAATTTTTGGTACGCGCTGCGCAACGAATGGACGCCCTGGCTACTCTGCCATTTCTGGAGCCTGAGCATCGAGGAGCAGTTCTATATCGCCTGGCCGCTGGTCGTGCTTCTCGCACCCCTCCGGCGGGTGGAAGCGATCACTATCGGCGTCATCCTGTTGTCGCTGGCCTATCGCTTCTACTGGCCGATCACCGCCACCCCGGCGCTAGCGCGCGACCTGCTGCCGCCAGCATCGATGGACGCGCTGGCGTTTGGTGCTTTGCTTGCCTGCCGGCGGACCAGAGGCGCCGGCCTGCCGCAATGGATGCGGCTAGGCTGGCCAGCCCTTGCGGCTGTCTTCCTGGCGATTGAGTGGCTTATCCCTGCGCCGGCCGATCCTATGCTGGAATGGGCCCGCTGGGCGTTGCTGCAGATCCTGCCCCTAGTGCCGCTGGTGGCCGTTGTCGCCGCCTGTTCAGCCGGCCTTGGCGGCGTCCTCGGCAGGGTTTTCGAACTGCCACCGCTGCTGTCACTGGGCCGCATCAGCTACGGCGTCTATCTTTACCATCCGATCCTTCTGTCGCTCGCCGTCAAGTCACAGCCCTGGATCCCGCTCAACGTCTCGGAGCAGGGGCCAGGGCGTTTCCTGGTCGCGAGCGCCGCCACGATCGCCGTCGCTTCGATCTCGTGGACGGCTTTCGAAAAGCCGCTCAACGGCCTCAAGCGCCGCTTTCCCTATGTAGCGCGCCGCCGCTCCCAGGCACGCTCTGGCGATGCCGGCTGGCTCGGCAGGGCGGCGGACGCCTATTCCGGCGGATCCCCCGATGGCCGCGCCGCACTCGAACTCCGGCGAACGGATGCGCAGAGATGACCACCGCGCCGCTCGTCTCCGTCCTGCTGCCGGTCTACAATGCCGGGCCTTATCTCACCGCTGCGCTGGAGAGCATTCTGCGGCAAGACTACGATCGCCTGGAGGTCATCGCTATCGATGACGGATCGACTGACAACTCGCTCGAGATTCTCGAACGATACCGCCGGGCAGACAATCGCGTTTCTGTCATCTCGCGTGAGAACCGCGGCCTCGTCGCCACCCTCAATGAAGGGCTACGACTGGCCCAGGGCGAGCTTGTTGCGCGAATGGATGCGGACGATGTCGCCTATCCCCGGCGCCTCTCGCGCCAGGTCGCACTGTTCGAGCGGCGGCCCGATCTCGGCTTCTGCGGCGCCTGCGTCGATACCTTGCTTCACGGCCGTATCGCCAAAGGCAGGCTAGACCCGGTGTTCCGGCTCGGCCGGCTCGACATATTGTCGATGTTCTTTACGATATTCTTACATCCGACGGTGATCTACAATAGGAATGTCATTGGGAACAACGATCTCTATTACGATCCCAAATATAGACATGCCGAGGATTTTGATCTCTTCAGACGGCTTGCCGGCCGTTTCCCGGCGACCATATTGCCCGATAGCCTGCTCGTCTATCGCATCCATGCGGGAAGCGTGACCATGCGGCATGCCAAGGAAATGCGCAGGACGCATTTGCGGATCGTGGCCGAAAATCTCGAGCGTGAGGGGCTTGCGGAAACCACAGCGGATCTGCGCGACATCGGCGAGGCCGTCTCTTTCGACACGGTTTCGCGCGCAGCCGATTTCATCCGTGCGCTCGAAGAGCGGATTTCCGAGCTGCCGACCGACACACGGCCAAGCTTCGAGGCAGGCGCGCTGAACCTGTTCTATTTCCTCTACCAACTCGTCGGCGACGAAGGAGAACCGCCGCTGACCCACGAATTGCTCACGCGGACGGCGAGATGGAATTTCATCCGGCGCCGCGAACAATATGCGCTGCGTCCCGGCGTCTGGGCGCCTTGGCTCAGCCTGCTCTCGATAAGGGCCGGAAAGCGGGCGGACGCGGTGGCCTACTTCTTCAAAACCACGCCGGCCGAAGCGGTGCTTGCGCGTTATCAGCGGGGACTGGTATGACCGACAGGCCCCACCCGCTCCTGCGCGATCACCAGTTTGCGAGTGCGCCTGTCCCGACATCTCCCCGATCGGAGCGGCCGTCGCTCGAGGTCAGTTTCATCGTCTGCACGCGCGACCGCGCCGCTGTGCTGGAGGCTTGCATAGCCTCGATCCAGGCCGCATGCCGGGTGCACGCCACCTTCGCGGCAGAGTTGGTGGTGGTCGATAATGGTTCACGGGACGGCACGTCAAAGCGGCTGGCCGCTATCGCCGAAACTTCCGACATCCCAGTCACAGCCGTCTCGGAGACTCGCCCCGGACTAGCCGCTGCCCGCAATGCCGGATTGGCGCGAGCGCGAGGCCGCGTGCTGGTCTTCGTCGACGACGACTGCAAGCTCGACCGCGACTATCTCCGCGACCTGGAGCGGCACTACCGGAGTGGCGAGAAGTGGCTGATCCGCGGCGGCCGGGTCGAGCTCGGTGATGCCCGGGACCTGCCCTTCACCATAAAGCTCTGCGAGGCGCGCGAGCGGCTGACCCCGGCGGTCCACCCGGGCGGCTTCGTGCTCGGCTGCAACATGACCATGCACCGCGACGTCGCGGCCCGCATCGGGTCGTTCGACGAACGCTTCGGCGCTGGCGGCCCGCTACGCTCGGCTGAAGATACTGATTATCTCGTGCGGGCGATGCTGCTCGGCATGCCGGTCGAGTACGTGCCCGACATGACGGTGTTGCATCATCACGGCCGGCGAGACCGCAAATCGATCGACAGGCTGCACCGCGACTATAGCCTCGGTAATGGTGCGCTGTGCCTGAAACATGTCCGCCACGCCCCTTGGCTGCTTCGCCATGTCTATTGGTCCGCGCGGGCCGCGTTCAGGGAACTGGCGGGCCGTCCTCGCTTTGACCGCGACCTCGATCTGTCGCACTGGCCTATTGTCGTTATGAATCTGGCAGGTGCCGCCAGATTTGCGCTGCTCGTCATGATGGGATGGCCAAAACGGCTGCCGCTGCGCCACGACCGAGAAGCCAGCGAAGCCAATGCGGAGGCCAGAGCGCGATAATGTCACTGATTCCGTCAGCCCTGCCAATGCTGCGCCGCGCGCTTGGTGGCAGGCTGTTGCGGCTCGTTCCCGTCGTGGTGGGGCTCGGGCTTGCGGGCGCCGCGCTGGAAGGCCTCGGCATCGGTCTCATCATTCCGCTGCTCGGCATCATTATGGGACGTGGCGAAACATCAGGCATGGCCGGTTTCTCCGCCCTCCTCCAGCAGGTTGGAGCGGACCTCGGCGAGCGCCAGCGGCTGATCGCCATTTCGGCCGCGATCCTCGGTTCGATCGTACTGAAAAATGTCTTTGCCTTCGCCAACACTCTGCTGACCAGCTACATCTACGGCAAGGCAGGTTATTCGATCCGTAGCGCACTGTCGGAGCAGTTGCTCAGGGTCGGCTACCCCTTTTTCCTGCAGCAAAGCCCCGGGCGGCTGCTCAACATCATCTCCAACGAATCCTGGCGAGCATCCGACGCTATCCAGGCCCTGCTCGGCGCGATCGTCAGTGCCTCGGCCGCCGTCATCCTGCTCGCCTTCCTCCTGCTCCTCTCTTGGCAGATGACGCTGCTGGTGACTCTAGGGCTGGCGCTTGTCCAGCTGGCGCACGGGGTTTTGTCGTCCAATCTGAAGGCGCCGAGCCGCAGCGTCGTCTCGCGCAACAGCGCACTGGCGTCGCAGATGCTGCATCTGGTGCATGCCGGGCGCCTGATTCGCATCTTCGGGCAGGAGAACCGCGAAAAGGCGGTCTTCGCCAAAGCGTCCGACGGGGTGCGGCGGGCGGCTTTCGTGCTTTCAATCCGCCAGGGCGTCTTGCCGCCACTGACCGAGGTATTGCACGCGATGCTGTTCCTGGCGGTGGTGATCGGAGCCTGGCTGGCGAATGTAAGCTTCCCGCTGACCGTCGCCTTCCTCATCCTGCTCTACCGACTGCAGCCGCATATGCGCGCCTTGCAGATGTCCTGGAGTCAGTTGCAAGGCATGAGCGGCTCGCTGGAAGAGGTACAATGGCTGCTCGATCCTTCCGACAAGCCCGAGGCGCCGCAGGGCAGCCTGCCGTTCGACGGCTTGCGCCAAGGGATCAGCTTCGATGATGTGAGCTTCGCCTATTCCGGTCCCCTGTCAGGCCCCGACGCGCGCGAGGCGGTGCTGCATAAGGCGGTGTTCGACATCCGCAGCGGCCGCTCGACGGCGCTGATCGGCCGCTCGGGCGCCGGCAAGACGACGATCGTCAATCTCCTGTGCCGCTTCCTCAAACCCGACAGCGGCAGGATCCTCGTCGATGGGGCACCGCTCGATGAAGTCGACCCAAGCCAGTGGCGGCGGAACATTGCCCTGGCCAGTCAGGAGTTGGAACTGGTCGATGGCACCATTTTTGAAAACATTATCTACGGCTACGACACGGCGTCGGCCAGCGACGCCATGCGCGCCGCAAGGCTGGCCGAGGCACATCAATTCATCGAGCACCTGCCGCAGGGTTACGCGACGCTGGTCGGATACCGGGGCATCAACCTGTCAGCCGGACAAAGGCAAAGGATCGCCCTGGCGCGGGCGCTGGTGCGCGATCCCGATATTCTCATCCTCGACGAAGCCACCAGTGCGGTGGATGGGTTGTCAGAAGCCGCTATTGTCGAGACGCTGAAGTCGCGGGCCGGCCGCCGCACCACCATTGTCATCAGTCATCATTACAGCACCATATCGTTCTGCGACGACGTGGTGATCTTGAGCCGCGGTCGGGTGAAAAAACAGGCCCCCTTCGCAACCCTGGCAATGCTCAGCATGGACGAGCTTTACCAGCACGGAGCGGGTGAGTGATGGGGCGCACCCCAACCTGCGACGCGGCTTGCGCCCGGCAGCTCGCAGATCGCGATCAATCCTGCCGGCAAACCACCGCCGCGACGCATTTCCGATTGTTCAAAAACAATTCTCGGTGAGAGGTCAGGCGGCCTTCTTCTTCGCCAGCCGCGCCTTGATCGAGGCGACGTCGGCGCGCGGCGTCGCGGCGAACAGCGTCCTGGTGTAGTTGTGCTTGGGGTCGGCGAAGACCTCCTCGCGCGAGCCGTATTCGACGGCTTCGCCGAAATACATCACCATCACATCGTCGGCGATGTAGCGCACGACCGACAGATCGTGGCTGATGAAGACATAGGTCAGCTGGAATTCGTCCTGCAGGTCGGCGAGCAGGTTGAGCACCTGCGCCTGCACCGAAAGATCGAGCGCGGAGACCGGTTCGTCAAGCACCAGCAGGCTCGGGTTCAGCATCAGCGCGCGGGCAATGGCGATGCGCTGGCGCTGGCCGCCCGAGAACATGTGAGGATAGCGATTGTAGTGCTCGGTTCCGAGGCCGACTTTCTTCAGCATCCTCATGGCGAGGTCGCGCCGCTCTTCGGCCGGCTTGTCGGTGTTGATGAGCAGCGGCTCGCCCAGCACGTCGCCGATCTTCTGGCGCGGATTGAGCGATCCGTAAGGGTTCTGGAAGACGATCTGCACCTTGCGGCGCATCTCCCTGGTCAGGCCGTTCCTTGCGATGTCGACCTTGTTGCCGTCGATGAACAGCTCGCCCGACGTTGCCGGATCGATCAGCGTGATGATGCGCGCCAGCGTGGACTTGCCGCAGCCCGATTCACCGACGATGGCCAGCGTCTTGCCCTTGTCGACGCTGAACGAAACGCCCTTGACCGCATGCACGGTGCGCGCGCCGCGAAACAGGCCGCCGCCGACGTGATAGTCGCGCACGATGTCCTTGCCTTCGACGACCTTGATGCTCATCAGAAGCCCCCGGCAGCTGGTTCGAACAGCATGTCCGAGACGGTCGGCAGCCGGTCGCCGACGGCATTATCCGGCAGCGCCGACAAAAGTGCGCGGGTGTAATTGCTCTTCGGCGATTCAAACAGCGACAGCACGTCGGCCTCTTCCATCTTGCGGCCCTTGTACTGGACGATGACGCGGTCGGCCGTCTCGGCGACCACGCCCATATTGTGGGTGATCATGATCAGGCCCATGCCGTATTTGACCTGGAGCGACACGAGGAGGTCGAGGATCTGCTTCTGGATGGTGACGTCGAGCGCGGTGGTCGGCTCGTCGGCGATCAGAAGCTTCGGATTGCAGGCGATGGCGATGGCGATCATCACTCGCTGGCACTGGCCGCCCGACATCTGGTGCGGAAACGAGTTCAGCCGTTCGGCCGGCTCGGCAATGCCGACCTGCGTCAGCAATTCGATGGCGCGCTCGCGACGCTGGGCCTTGTCCATGCCCATATGGAAGCGCAGCACCTCCTCGATCTGAAAGCCGACGGTGAAGCACGGATTGAGACTGGCCATCGGCTCCTGGAAGATCATCGACATGTCCTTGCCGACGATCTTGCGCCGGTCGGCCGGGCTCATCTTCAGGAGATCGCGGCCGTTGAAGCTCATCTCGTCGGCAGTGACCGTCGCCGTCCACGGCAACAGCCCCATCACAGCCAACATCGACACCGACTTGCCGGAGCCGGATTCGCCGACGATGGCCAGCACTTCACGTTCGTTCACATGGAGCGAGACGCCATCGACCGCGCGGAACGGGCCGGATGCGGTCTGGAACTCGACGACGAGATTGCGGATGTCGAGCAGCGCCATTACGACCTCCTCAGCTTCGGATCGAGCGCATCGCGCAGACCGTCGCCGATCAGGTTGATGGCAAGCACGGTGATGAGGATGGCCAGACCGGGGAAGGTCACCACCCACCAGGCGCGCAGGATGAATTCACGCGCCGAGGCGAGCATGGTTCCCCATTCCGGTGTCGGCGGCTGGGCGCCAAGGCCGAGAAAGCCGAGAGCGGCCGCCTCCAGGATGGCGTTGGAGAAGGACAGCGTGCCCTGCACGATCAGCGGCGCCAGGCAGTTGGGCAGGATGGTGCGCAGCATAAGCCTTATATGGCCGGCGCCGGCGACCTTGGCGGCGACCACATATTCGCGGCTCTTTTCGGCCATGACGGCAGCGCGCACCAGACGGGCAAAGTGGGGTTGCAGGACAAGCGCGATGGCCAGCATGGCGTTGAACAGGCCGGGGCCGAGGATGGTGACCAGAACCAGCGCCAAGAGCAGCGACGGGAAGGACAGGATCAGATCCATGACCCGCATGATCGCCACGTCGACCCAGCCCCGGAAATAGCCAGCCAAAAGGCCGAGCGTGATGCCGCCGACAAGCGCCAGCGTGACCACGACGGCGCCGATGAGCAGCGAGAAACGCGCGCCATAGAGCAGGCGCGAGAGCATGTCGCGGCCGACCGCGTCGGTGCCAAGCAGATATTCCATGCTGCCGCCTGCCTGCCAGGCCGGCGGACGCAAGAAAGCGGTCTTGTCCTGGATGTCGGGCGCATAGGGCGCGAGCAGCGGTGCAAAGAGCGCGGCCAGCACCAAAAGGATGAAGACGAACAGGCCGATGACGGCGCCGCGGTTTACCGAGAAATAGTGCCAGAAAGTCCTGAAGCCGGTCAGTCGGTCAGGGTTGCCGGCGGCCATCGGGGCGATTTCGGTCGACTGGCTCATCACGCCGCCCTGATGCGCGGGTTGATGACGGCATAAAGCACGTCGACGATCAGGTTCACCGCCATGACGATAAGGGCGATCAGCAGCAAGCCTGACTGCACGACGACATAGTCGCGCTTGGATATGGATTCGACCATCCACTTGCCGATGCCCGGCCAGGCGAAGATGGTTTCTGTGAGAATGGCGCCGGCGAGCAGGGTACTGACCTGCAGGCCGATGGTGGTGACCACCGGGATCAGCGCATTGCGCAGCGCATGCACGCCGATGACGCGGGACGACGACAGGCCCTTGGCGCGGGCGGTCCGCACATAGTCTTCGCCCAGCACTTCGAGCATGGCCGAGCGCGTCTGGCGCGCGATCACCGCCAGCGGGATGGTGCCGAGCACAATTGTCGGCAGCACCAGGTGGCTCAATGCCGAGCGGAAAGCATCCCATTTGCCGTAGAGCAGGCTGTCGAGGGTCAGGAAGCCGGTGATCGGCTTGATAAAGAACTGAAGGCCGATGCGTCCTGAAACCGGGGTCCAGCCGAGATAGCCGGAGAAAAAGATGATCAGCAGCAGACCCCACCAGAAAATCGGCATGGAATAGCCGACAAGGGCGGTGCCCATCAGCCCCTGGTCGAACCAGGAGCCGCGTTTGACCGCAGCAATGATGCCGGCCGGGATGGCCAGCACCATGGCGAAGATCATGGCGAAGACTGAGAGCTCGATGGTTGCCGGGAA
This sequence comes from Mesorhizobium sp. M1078, assembly GCF_040318615.1. Taxonomy (NCBI): domain Bacteria; kingdom Pseudomonadati; phylum Pseudomonadota; class Alphaproteobacteria; order Hyphomicrobiales; family Phyllobacteriaceae; genus Mesorhizobium; species Mesorhizobium sp. M1078. The sequence continues at coordinate 14,827 of NZ_JAMYMP010000020.1, read as the reverse complement.
GAGCGTCATGAAATCTTCGATGACCGGCCGCTTGGACGAAATCGACACGCCGAAATTGCCGGTCGCGGCATCGCGGACATAATGCGCGTATTGCTGCCAGATCGGCAAATTGTAGCCGAACTGTTCCTTCAGTTCCGCGTAACGCTCGGGCGACACGCCATGCTCGCCGGCCATGGCAAGAATGGGATCGCCGGGCAGCAGCCTGACAAAAGCGAAGGCGCAGATGGTGATGCCGATCAGCGTCGGCAGCACCAAGACGATTTTGTTTAGGAGATATCGGAGCATCTTGAAAAGCGGGCGGCGCCTGATTGCGCGCCGCCCGCCTAACAGTTCTATTCGGCCTTGTCGACGCCGTCGAAGCGATGAATGCCGAGCGGGTCCATCATGAAGCCGCTGACATTCTTGCGCACGACTGCGTAGACCTGGCTGTGTGCCATGAGGAAGGCCGGAGCCTGCTTCTGGAAGACAACCTGCGCCTCTTCATAGAGCTTGGTGCGTTCGGCCTGGTCGCTGGTCTTCTTGGCCTTCTGGATCAGATCCTCGAAGTCCTTGTCGCACCAACTGGAGTAGTTCGACACGCCGATGGCCGAGCAGGCGAACAGCGTAGCGAAGAAATTGTCCGGATCGCCATTGTCACCGGTCCAGCCGATCTGGAAGGCGCCCGGACGCTCCTTCTTCTTGCCTTCTTCGCGGTACTTCGTCCACTCGTAGCTGACGATCTCCGCCTTGACGCCGACCTTGGCCCAGTCAGCCTGGATCAGTTCGGCGGCGCGCTGGAAGTTCGGGTTGTAGGGACGGACGCGGTCGGAGGCCCAAAGCTGGATCTCCTTCAATCCGGCATCGGCCAGCACCTTCTTGGCGGCTTCCGGATCATAGGCGTCGGACTTCACGTCCTTGTTCCACGACCACATGGTCGGCGGGATCAAGTTTACGGCCGGCGTGGCGCCGGCGTCCTGGAACAGCGACTTGATGAGCGATTCCCGATCGATCGCCTGGTTGAGCGCATGGCGCACTTCAGGCTTGTCGAGCGGCGGGATGGTGGTGTTGTAGCTCATATAGCCGATGTTGAGGCCAGCCTGATCCATCAGGGTCACGTCGGCGTTGGCCTTGATCGTGCCGATGTCGGCAGGATTCGGATAGGGCGCGATATCGCATTCGCCGGCGAGCACCTTCTGGATGCGGGCGGTGGCGTCAGGCGTGATCGCGAAGACGAGATCGTCGATCTTTTCCTTGCCCTTGAAGTAGTCCGGGTTGGCCGCATAGCGGATGACCGAATCCAGCTGGTAGTCGACGAACTGGAACGGACCTGTACCGACCGGCTTGGTCGAGAAGTCGGCCATCTTGCCGTCTTTTTCCAGCTGGTCGGCATATTCCTTCGACACGATCGAGGCGAAGTCCATGCCGAGATTGGCCAGCATCGGCGCGTTCGGCTCGGTCAGCGTCAGCTTCACGGTCAGGTCATCGACCTTTTCCCACTTGGCGACGTATTTCGGCATGTCCATGCCGGTGTAGTAGTCCCAGGTCAGGTTTGGCAGGTACTTCTCGCCGTTCCAGGGGTTTTCCTTGTTGAACTGGCGATCGAACGAAAAGACGACGTCGTCGGCATTGAAATCACGCGTCGGCTTGAAGAAATCCGTCGTCTGGAACTTCACGCCCGGATGCAGGTGGAAAGTATAGACCAGGCCGTCGTCCGAAATCTCCCATTTGTCGGCGAGACCGGGCACAACTTCGGTGCCGCCATGCTTGAACTCGACCAGGCGCGAATAGACGGTGCGCGACGAGGCGTCGAAGTCGTTGCCGCCCGTCGTGGTACCCGGGTCGAAGTTGGCCGGTGAGGCCTCCGAGCAATAGACCAGCGTCTTGGCATTGGCCACACCGCCGAGGACGCTTGCAGCCAGCAACGCGGCTGCAAAAGTCAGTTTCTTTTTCATTGAGCACTCCCTGATGTTCTTCCAAGCCCCTCTATAGGCTCGCGAAGCGCGCATATAAGCACCGTTTTTCCGGCTTTGGAACACCCTGTTTGCCTACCCCACCGTAAGCAGAAAATATTTCTCGGTCTTTGACGAACTGCAGAAACAAATAGCAAAATCTGCTAATCACGGGATTGTTAACGACCGCATTTTTTCATTGATCGCAGCAATCGTAAGCCAAAAATCCACAAGCCTGGGTTTCGCCACCGAGATGACCGGACGGCATTGCCTGAGCTGGCATCGCGGGAAGGATTTCGACGGCAAATCTTTGCCGTCCTGCCGCTGGGGCAAGACTTGCACGGCCGCCGATAGTCGCAATAGATAGATGACACGCTGGATTTTCCGGGAATCCGCGACATCGCTGCAGCGGAGGACGCCTCACCACATCGAGGCGGCGCAGCAGGAGCAGGCAACAGAACGACCGAGGGAGGCTAGAGGTGGCGAAAGCAACAAAGACAACGGCCCCGGCGAAAGCAAAAGCGGCGAAAGCTTCAAAACCGGCCGCCGCTGCCGCCAAGTCGAAAGCGCCACCGGCCAAAGCCACTCCCGCCGTCAAGCCAACGGCAACCTCGACGCCGGCGAAGGCAAGCGCCAACCCGGCAGCGAAACCTGCGGTCAAGCGCGCGGCGAAGACAACACCCGCTGCAAAGCCCGCCCAGCCGCCAGCCGCGAAGACAGCCGCGGCGAAGCCCGCCTCGAAGCCGTCGCCGGGCGCGGCCAAAAAACTGCCGAATACGCTGACGGCGCTTGCCGCGGGCTTGCCGGAAAAGCCATGGCTAAAAAGCTATTCGAAAGTCGTGCCGGCGGAGATCGGCGCCCTGCCCTACAGTTCGATCGGCGACTTCCTCGTCGGCGCCTGCAAGCAGTTTTCCGGCCAGCCGGCATACGTCTGCATGGGCAAGTCGATCTCCTATGCCGAACTCGAGCGGCAATCGGCCGCCTTCGGCGCTTATCTGCAATCGAAGGGCCTGCAGAAAGGCGCACGCGTGGCGCTGATGATGCCGAATGTGCTGCAATATCCGGTGGCGATGATGGCCGTGCTTCGCGCCGGCTATGTCGTGGTGAACATCAATCCGCTCTACACGCCGCGCGAGCTCGAACATCAGCTCAAGGATTCCGGCGCGCAGGCGATCGTCATTCTGGAGAATTTCGCCAGCACCCTGGACGCGGTGATTGCCAGGACGGCGGTCAAGCATGTGGTGGTCGCGGCGATGGGCGACATGCTCGGCGCCCTCAAGGGCACGATCGTCAACCTCGTCGTGCGCCGGGTGAAGAAGATGGTGCCGGCCTGGTCGCTGCCCGGCCATGTCAAATTCAATGCGGCGGTGAAAGCCGGCGCCGGCATCGCCTTCAAACCGGCCAAGATGGAGGCCGGCGACGTCGCCTTCCTGCAATATACCGGCGGAACCACGGGGATTTCCAAAGGTGCTGTGCTGCTGCACTCCAATGTGCTGTCCAATGTCGCGCAGAACACGCTGTGGCTGCAGGACGCCTATGCGATCAAGCCGAAACCGGCGCATCTCAACTTCATCTGCGCACTGCCGCTCTACCATATCTTCGCGCTGACGGTGAACGCGCTGATGGGCATGCAGCAGGGCGCCCAGAACGTGCTCGTTCCCAACCCGCGCGACATTCCCGGCTTCGTCAAGGAGCTGCAGAAATACCCGATGCACATTTTCCCCGGCCTCAACACGCTGTTCAACGCGCTGCTCAACAACGAGGATTTCCGCAAGATCGACTTCAAGCCGCTGATCATGACGCTGGGTGGTGGCATGGCGGTGCAGAAGGGGGTTGCCGAGCGCTGGAAGGCGCTGACCGGCAATTCGATCACCGAGGGCTACGGGCTGTCGGAGACCTCGCCGGTAGCCACCGCCAACAAGTTCAGCGACAGCAATTTCACCGGCACGATCGGCCTGCCGCTGCCGTCGACCGAGATCGTCATCCGCGACGATGACGGCAACAACCTGCCGCTCGGCGAGGTCGGCGAGATCTGCATCCGCGGGCCGCAAGTCATGGCCGGTTACTGGAACCGGCCGGACGAGACCGCCAGGGTGATGACCAAGGACGGTTTTTTCAAATCCGGCGACATGGGCTTCATGGACGAGCGCGGCTACACCAAGATCGTCGACCGCAAGAAGGACATGATCCTGGTCTCCGGCTTCAACGTCTATCCGAACGAACTCGAGGAAGTCGTCGCCCAGCATCCGGGCGTGCTCGAAGTGGCGGCGATCGGCGTGCCGGACGAGCATTCGGGCGAGGTGCCGAAGCTGTTCGTGGTCAAGAAGGACCCGGCGCTGACCGTCGAGGCACTGACCGCCTATTGCCGCGAGAACCTGACCGGCTACAAACGGCCGAAATACATCGAGTTCCGAACCGAACTGCCGAAGACGCCAGTGGGCAAGATTTTGCGCCGGGCGCTGCGGGAATAAATTTGAACGGCGAGCCTGGCGACGGCGGGATGGCGGACGATAGTCGGCGTCCCGATGCAGTAGTGTTCATCAGGGCGAACCTGCGGCTTGCGCCCGTTCCCGCGCTCCCTGAAATCCAGCTCTATACGGCTCATCCCGGCAGCGGCCTGAGGCGGCTTGTCGAGTGGCGAGCTCATGGACCGGAAGACGGCAGCCAAACCGAGGAGCACGAAGCTGAGCCGCAGCCGCCCTACTGGGCCTATGCCTGGGCCGGCGGCGCCGTGCTGGCGCGCTATATACTCGACCATCCGCAAATCGTGGCCGGCCGCCGCATGCTCGACCTCGGCGCCGGCTCGGGCCTCGTCGGCATCGCCGCCGCCAAGGCCGGCGCCAGCGCGGTGATCGCCGCCGAGATCGATCGCAACGGCGTCGCCGCGATCGGCCTCAACGCGTTGGCCAACGGCGTCGAGATCACCATTGTCGACCAGGATATCACCACGGGCCCGCCGCCAGCGGTCGATCTCGTGCTTGCCGGCGACGTGTTCTACGGCCGCGAGGTTGCTCTGCGGGTGATCCCGTTCCTCGACCGCTGCCTGGCAGCCGGCATCGAGGTGCTGGTCGGCGATCCCCGCCGCGCCGATCTGCCGCTGTCGCGGCTACGATTGCTCGCCGAATATCAGGTGCCGGATTTCGGCGACGCAAAGGGTGATGTGACCAAGCCGAGCGGTGTGTTTTGGTTCGAGCCGGAAGATTGCTAGCGCGACGCGGCAAAGCCCAGTCGCTCTGAATGGCCGGATTCTACTCATTGTGGACAAACATCAAGGGGCAGAAAATAGATTGGATTAGCCGTTGATAGGAGAAGTCGAATGGCGTGGATTAAAGTTGTTCAACGTATCGGCTTCATAGTTTGCCCAAAGTGCGAAAATCGCGGCTTCGAGCTTCAGCCTGGCGAAGACATCGATAACGCAAGCGCCAAGATCAGGTGCGGCAAATGCGGGTACGTTTGCTCTGCTGATGAGTAGCCCACTGTGTCCGAAAACAAACCAGAAGCTCCATAGTTTCATGGCTGCTTCCCCCAACTCGGCCATTGGCGGGGAAATCCCGAGCCGAATTGAGTTTGCCCCAGGCCCCCGTCAGACCGTCTCCTTGACCCGCGCCGACAGAAAGTCCGGCAAGTCGGCAACCGAATCCAGAACGACATCGGCGATCGACGCCAGCGATTCCCGCGTGCCGGTGCCGGAGAGCACGCCGACCGCCAGGCCGCAGCCGCCGGCACGCGCCATCTCCAGGTCGTGGCGGTTGTCGCCGACCATGGCGATCTCTGACGGCCTCAGCCCGGTCAGGTCGCAAAAGGCGACGATCGTGTCCGGCGCCGGTTTCGGATTGGCGACCGCGTCATAGCCATAGGCGGCGGTGAACAGCTGGGCGACGCCGAGCGTGACCATGGTCTTTTCGGCACCGGCGGTCGAATCGTTGGTGGCGACGCCGAGCCGGTAGGCACGCTTGTGCAGAGCCGTCAGCGCCGCGACGACGCCGGGCAAGGCCACCGCCATCGATGAGCCTTGCACCGAGGTGATCTCGTTGAAGCGGGCGACGGCCAGCATCTGGTCCTCGTCGGACAGGCGCGGGAACCATAGTTCGACGACATCCATGTTGGTGCCCGAGGCGAAGATGGAATCCGGCTTGAAACGCTTGGCGACAAAATCGAAGCCCGCCGCCGAAAGCAGCCTGTCGGCTTTCCAGCGATCGCCCTCGGCAGCATCCATGGCCATGAAATCGGCGATCCCGAGCCAGGTCGCGTTGAAATCGACAAGCGTGCCGTCCTTGTCGAACAATATGCCCTTGATGTCGGCCGGATTTTTCATTGCGCCCCCCGCAGTTGCTGGATGCGCGCCACCAGCCCGGCCGTCGATGCGTCGCGCTTGGCGGCGCTCTCCTTGCCTTCCACGACTGGCAACAGGCCGGTCGCCAGCTCCTTGCCGAGCTCGACGCCCCATTGGTCGAAGGAATTGATGTTGAACAGAGTGCCTTCGACGAAGACGCGGTGCTCGTAAAGCGCGATCAGCCGGCCGAAGGTGCGCGGGTCGAGCTTGCGGTAGAGGATCGTCACCGATGGGCGGTTGCCGGAGAAGACGCGGTGCGGGGCTATTCTGTCGACATCGGCCGGCTTCATGCCCTTGGCCAGCATCTGCGCGCGCGCCTCGTCCAGCGTGCGGCCCTTCATCAACGCTTCCGATTGGGCCAGGCAATTGGCAAGCAGTAGATCGTGCTGGTGCTTGAGATCAGGCTCATGGCCGACGGCAGCGGCAAGGAACTCGACCGGGATGAAATCGGTGCCCTGGTGCAGCAGCTGGAAGAAGGCGTGCTGGCCATTGGTGCCGGGCTCGCCCCAGACCAGCGGTCCGGTCGGCGTCGTCACCGGCGTGCCGTCGAGGGTGACGCCCTTGCCGTTCGATTCCATGTCGAGCTGCTGTAGATAGGCCGGCAACCTGGACAGTCGCTGGTCATAGGGGATGACGGCACGCGCCGGATAACCGCAGATCACGCGATGCCACCAGCCGACCAGCCCAAGCAGCGCAGGCAGGTTCTTCTGCAGGGGTGCGGTGCGGAAGTGCTCGTCCATCTCATGCGCGCCATCGAGGAAGGCGCGGAAGTTGCGCGGGCCGATGGCGATCATCACCGGCAGGCCGATGGCGCCCCACAGCGAATAGCGGCCGCCGACCCAGTCCCAGAAGCCGAACACGCGATCGGCCTCAATCCCAAATTTCGCCACCAGGTCGAGCGCGGTCGAAACGGCGGCGAAATGCTTGCCGACTGCTTCCTTGCCGAGCGCCTTCTGCACCCATTTGCGTGCGGTCTCGGCGTTGGTCATCGTCTCGACCGTGGTGAAGGTCTTGGAGGCGATGATGAACAGGGTGGTTTCGGCCGACAGGCCCTTCAGCGTGTCGTGGATATGGGCGCCGTCGATGTTGGAGACGTAGTGCGCGCGCGGGCCGTCGTGATAGGGCGCCAGCGCCAGCGTCGCCATGGCCGGGCCGAGATCGGAGCCGCCAATGCCGATGTTGACAATGTCGGTGATTTTCTTGCCGGTGGCGCCGGCGGCCTTGCCGGAGCGAATGGCGTCGGCGAAAGCGCCCATCGCGTCGAGCACCGACAGCACATCCGCCTTGACGTCCTGGCCGTCGACCGTGACGCCCTTGCCCGAGAGGTTGCGTAGCGCCGTGTGCAGCACGGCGCGATCCTCGGTGATGTTGATCTTCTTGCCGGAAAACATTGCGGCCCGGCGACCTTCGAGATCGGCGGCGGCGGCGAGCTTCTCGAGCAGTTCCATCGTGCGCTGGTCGACCGCGCATTTCGACCAGTCGAGCAAAAGGTCGCCGTCGCTGGCCGAAAATGTCTCGAAGCGCTTGGGGTCCGCGGCAAACGCCTCGCGCATCGTGCCCGATGCCGCCGCGCGCGCAGCACGCAAGGCGACAAGCTGTTTGTCGAAGGAGGAATGATCCACTGCCGGCTCCTGATCGTTTTTCACGACATCTTATCAGACCGGATGTTTCCGGCGCGTGTCGTCGCGCTGATCTTATTGAGCCGAATTCCGCATGTTTCAATGCGTGGGGATGACGCAGTGCAGCATAGTGCGACGTGATGGAGCTACGACGCTGCGCGTCGCGCTGGATGATGTGATGGGAGTAGCGACGACGCTGCGCATCGCGCTGGGGATAATGAGGCGCGACGACGCTTCGCGTCGCGCGGGCGTCGCGCTGCGGGATGACGCAAGCGTCACCCGGGGATGCGACGACGCTGCGCGTCGCGCATAGATCACTGGCATAAATCCCAGCGATCAGAAAAATTGATTGGCGCAACCCCTTGTGCCACGGTTACCTTCCGCTGGTCCAGCCAAGCAAAAAAGACTGGCCATCGAGGAACACCTTCCATGCCACAGCGTAACGACACGGCCATATGGTCCGGCCTGTTCCGGATTTCGGCGGAATCGGGCCAGACCCTGCAGGCGCAGATCCGTCAGGCGATCGTCGCCGCCATTCTCGACCGGCAGATCGCCGCTTCGATGCCGCTTCCGTCCTGCCGCATCCTGGCCGAGAAACTCGGCGTCGCGCGCGGCACTGTGGTGCTGGCGTTCCAGCAATTGGTCGATCAAGGTTTCCTGGTCGCGCGCGAACGGCGCGGCCATTTCGTCAATCCGGATGTGCTGGCCACCCCCGCCAAGCCGCACCAGAAGGCGCCGGACCAGCAAAACGAGATCGACTGGAAGGCACGCCGGCAGATCGCCGCCAGCGACATGCCGCCGCCGGCCAAGCACGACAACTGGATCAAATCGTCCTACCCCTTCGTCTACGGCCAGTTCGACCCGGCGCTGTTCCCGACCGCCGAATGGCGTGAGTGCAACCGCATGGCGCTGGCCGTGCTCGAAATCCGCAACTGGGCCTCCGACATGGTCGATCGCGACGATCCGCTCTTGATCGAGCAGATCCAGGCGCGGCTGTTGCCGCGGCGCGGCATCTTCGCCAATCCGGACGAGATCATCGTCACGCTCGGCGCCCAGAACGCGCTCTATATGCTGGCGACACTGCTGATGACAAAGGGCTCCAAGGTCGCGATGGAAGACCCGGGATACCCCGACGCGCGCTCGATCTTCCGCCTGGCGGGCGCCGAAATCCAGCCGGTTCCGGTCGATCAGTCCGGCATCGTCACCTCATCCATCCCCAACGATTCCGGCTTTGTCTTCGTCACCCCCAGCCACCATTGCCCGACCATGGTGCCGCTGTCGGCAGAGCGGCGGCAGGACCTTCTGGCGCGCGCCAACCGCCACAACCAGATCATCATCGAGGACGGCTATGACAGCCAGCTTCTCGACGAGGCGCCGCAGCAGGCGCTGAAGAGCCTCGATCGCTCGGGTCGCGTCGTCTATGTCGGCTCGATGTCGAAGACGCTGGCTCCGGGCCTACGGCTTGGCTACATCGTCGCTTCGGCTGGACTAATCTCCGAGCTCAGGGCGCTGCGCCGCTTCATGCTCAGGCACCCGCCGGCCAACAACCAGCGCGCGGTTGCGCTGTTCCTGTCGCTCGGCCATCACGAAGCCCTAGTGCGGCGGCTGTCGTCGGCCTTCGACGAGCGGCGCAAGCGTCTGGTCCATGCGATTTCCGCATTCCTGCCGGAATGGCGCTCGACCGATTCCGCCGGCGGCACATCGCTCTGGCTGGAAGGCCCGCGCGGCACCGATTCACGTGGACTGGCCGAGGCCGCGGCGTCGCGCAGCGTCATAATCGAGCCCGGCGATCGTTTCTTCGATCGCACCGAAAAGCCCTCGCGTTTCATGCGCTTGGGCATTTCCTCGATCGCGCTGCAGCACATCGAGCCGGGTATTCGCGAGCTCGCGACCGCAGCCGGACGCAGGCCCGCTGCAGCCTGATTTGCCTGTGCCGGGGCTTTGAACAGCCCCGGCGCTTGGCATCATCACCAACATTCTGCATTAGCCCCCTGGCATACTCGGCTGCGTTGACTGGCCCATAGGCTGGGCCAATGGCAGCGGCATAGTCGGCTGACAGAGGGACGAAGCAAGCCGACGGTGACCAATCATCGCGTCGTGTTTCGCAAGTTAAAGGTGGAGTGCCCCCATGTCAGTGGCTGTTGAGCAGCAGGATGCGGCTCTTAAGGATGCGGCTCCTAAAGATACATCAGCCGACCAGCGTACGCGACGATCCGGCGGGCGCGAAGCGCGCCGCGCCATGCGGGCCGCACCGCTTGCCGACGATATCCGGCCGGTGCGCGCCGGCCTCGAAGGCGGCAGCTACGGGCCGCTCAACCAGAACGACCAGGAGCGCATCCATGAAGCGGTGCTGACGCTGCTGGAGACCGTCGGCTTCGCCAATGCCATTCCCTCCTGCATCGAGGCGCTGACCGGGGTCGGCGCCGTCTATGGCGATGACGGCCGCGTCCGTTTCCCACGTGGGCTTGTGATGGACACGATCAGACGAGCCGCGCGGAATTTTACGCTGCACGGCCAGGACCCGAGGCATGACATGCTGATCCAGGGCAAGCGCGTGCATTACGGCACGGCGGGTGCGGCGGTGCATCTGGTCGATGCCGAAAAGCGCGAATACCGCGAGTCGCTGGTGCAGGACATTTATGATGCCGCTCGCCTCGTCGAAGGGCTCGACAACATCCATTTCTTCCAGCGGCCGATGGTGCCGCGCGACATTCCCGATCCGCTCGAAATGGACTTCAACACGCTCTACGCCTGCGTGATGGGCACGTCTAAGCATGTCGGCACCTCGTTCACGGTGCGCGAGAACGTGCAGCCGGCGCTGGAAATGCTTTATGCGATCGCCGGCGGCGAAGAGAACTTTCGCGCGCGGCCGTTCGTATCCAATTCCAACTGCTTCGTCGTGCCGCCGATGAAATTCGCTGAGGACGCCTGCGGCGTGCTCGAAGCCTGCGTCGAAGGCGGCATTCCGATCCTGCTTCTATCGGCCGGCCAGGCCGGCGCCACCGCTCCGGCGGCAATTGCCGGCGCTGTGGTGCAAGCGGTGGCCGAAGTGCTGGTCGGCCTCATCTACGTCAACGCCATCAAGCCCGGGCATCCAGCGATCTTCGGCACCTGGCCGTTCGTCTCCGACCTCAGGACCGGCGCCATGTCGGGCGGCTCGGCCGAGCAGGCAGTGTTGACTTCGGCCTGTGCGCAGATGGCGCAGTTCTACGATCTGCCGGGCGGTTCGGCCGCCGGCATGACGGATTCGAAACTGCCCGACATCCAGTCCGGCTATGAAAAGGGCATCACCGATGTGATGGCCGGTCTTGCCGGCCTCAACTTGGTCTATGAATCGGCGGGTATGCATGCCTCGCTGCTCGGCTTTTGCCTGGAGAGCCTGATCATCGACAATGACATGCTGGGCCACTGCCTGCGCTGCGTGCGCGGCATCGAAGTGACCGACGAAGCGCTGTCGATCGACACCATCACCGAAGTCTGCATGAATGGCCCAGGCCACTATCTCGGCAATGAGCAGACGCTGCGCCTGATGCAGACGGAGTATTTCTATCCTGCCGTCGGCGACCGCTTTTCGCCCAAGGAATGGAACGAGAAGGGCCGGCCCGACATCTTGCAGCGGGCGATCATCGAAAAGAAGCGCGTGCTGGCCGAGCGCTTCCCTCGCCATGTGCCGAAGCTGCTCGACGACAAATTGCGTGCCCGCTTCGGCGAGATGATCAAGCTGCCACGCAGCGGCATGGGCGGGTAAGCTTCACCTTACGAAGGTCAGTCCGCGCTTAGCCCAAAGCGCTCGACGACTTCGGCGCTGATCAGCTTGCCATGCAGCGCCATCAACACGATCTGGGCATCCAGGCTGTCGCCGGTTTCAAGCGCAGCCTCGATGCGGCGCTCAGCCTCCAGCCGCCGCTCCGGCCCATTGGCCTGCTCGAAGGTTTGTGGGCCCGCGATGCAAAAGCCGAACAGCAGCGCCACGGACCGGTAGGCGTCGGGCGGCGGCTCGTCCGGCCAATGATCCTTCATCAAATTGACGATGGTGAGCTTTACCCCCTCGGGAACAAGCGCCGGATGAAGATCGGCGCCGCGCAGCGCGTTGTCCAGTTCCCGCAAATCACCCGAGCGGCCGAACATGCCGAGGAAACCGAGGGAAGAGCGCCGCTTCGTCATTGATGGGTGTTATCCCTTGTGCAGGACCTATCGACACGACGTATCTGTAGACTTGGCCCAATCGATACAAGAGCGTTGCCATAAGAAAAGGCGGCCTGCCCGATGGCAAGCCGCCTTCGATTTCACCAAACTTGCAACGCTCAGTGGTTGTCCCTCGGCACGCCGCTGGTGTGCGCGACGTCCTGGTATTTCACCGCCGGCTTCAGCACCATGCCCTCCGAGAACTGGTCGACCATGGAGCGCTGGATTTCCTGCCATGGCGTCTGGTGCTTGGGATAGTGGTAGCCGCCATCGTCCTGCAGTTCGGCACGGCGGCGCGTGATTTCCTCGTCGGTGACGAGGATGTTGGCAGTGCCTTTGCGTAAGTCGATGCGCACACGGTCGCCGGTCTTGAGCAGCGCCAGGCCGCCGCCAATGGCGGCTTCCGGGGAAGCGTTGAGGATAGAGGGCGAGCCCGATGTGCCCGACTGGCGGCCATCGCCGATGCAGGCCAGCGCGTGAATGCCCTTCTTGATGAGATAAGCGGGCGGCTGCATGTTGACCACCTCGGCGCCACCGGGATAGCCGATCGGGCCGGCGCCGCGCATGAACAGGATGGTGTGCTCGTCGATGCCTTGCGCCGGATCGTCGATGCGGGCGTGGTAGTCCTCGGGACCATCGAAGACCATGGCATTGCCCTCGAAGGCTTCCGGGTCGTTCGGGTTGGAGAGATAGCGTTCGCGGAATTCCGGCGAGATGCCGCTCATCTTCATGATGGCGGAATCGAACAGATTGCCGCTGAGATTGATGAAGCCGGCATTGGCCTTCAGCGGCTCGGCAACAGTGCGGATGACATCGGTATTCTCGTTGGCGACCCCCTTGCAATTGTCGCCGATCGATTTCCCGTTGACGGTCATGGCTTCGGGATAGGGCAGCAGCTTGGCCTTCATCAGTTCGGCAACCACAGCCGGCACACCGCCGGCATGATGATAGTCCTCGCCGAGATATTCGCCAGATGGCTGCAGATTGACGATGAGCGGCACATGGAGGCCGACCGTCTGCCAGTCGTCATTGGTGAGCGGCACGCCGAGATGGCGGGCAATCGCGTTGAGGTGGATCGGCGCATTGGTCGAGCCGCCAATCGCCGAATTGACGACAATGGCGTTCTCGAACGCCTTGCGCGTCATGATGTCGGACGGCTTCAGATCCTCATGCACCATCTCGACGATGCGCTTGCCCGTCTCATAGGAGATCTGGCCGCGCTCGCGGTAGGGTGCCGGAATGGCAGCCGAGCCCGGCAATTGCATCCCGAGCGCCTCTGCCAGCGAGTTCATCGTGGTGGCGGTGCCCATGGTGTTGCAATAGCCGGTCGACGGCGCCGATGAGGCGACGATGTCCATGAACTCGTCATAGTCGATCTCGCCGGCGGAGAGCCGCTGGCGCGATTCCCAGACGATGGTGCCGGATCCCGTGCGCTTGCCTTTGTGCCAGCCATTGAGCATCGGTCCGACCGAAAGTGCTATGGCCGGAATATTGACGGTGGCCGCCGCCATCAGCAGCGCCGGCGTGGTTTTGTCGCAGCCGATGGTCAGCACGACGCCGTCGAGCGGATAGCCGTAAAGCACTTCGACCAGGCCGAGATAGGCAAGGTTGCGGTCGAGTGCCGCGGTCGGGCGCTTGCCGGTCTCCTGGATCGGATGGCACGGGAATTCGAAGGGGATGCCGCCCATCGAGACGATGCCTTCGCGCACGCGCTTGGCCAGTTCGATATGATGGCGGTTGCACGGCGACAGATCCGAGCCGGTCTGGGCGATGCCGATCAGCGGCTTGCCCGACATCAACTCGGCCCGCGTCAGGCCGTAGTTCAGGTAGCGCTCGAGGTAGAGCGCGGTCATGCCTGGATTGTCGGGATTGTCGAACCACTCCTGCGAGCGAAATTTCTTCTTTCCGGTGGGGGCGCCTGCCATCGTGGTCTCCGTATTTGTAAGACAAATCGATATGGCAACGCGCGGAAGCAGGCAAGAGGGCGCACCGTCGCAACCGGACTTTGGTGCGATAGACACAGACCAGACCGTGCGTTAGGCCTTCGAAGTCTGTCCGGGAGGTGTCGATGGCTTTGGTGATCGAAGGCGAGGAACGCATTGCCGCCCCCCTGCAGAAAGTGTGGGACGCGCTGAACGATCCGAAGGTTTTGCAGGCGACCATTCCCGGCTGCCAGCACCTGGAGATGAAATCGCCGACCGAAATGGCGGCGACGGTGGTGTTGAAGATCGGACCGATCAAGGCGACATTCAACGGCGAGGTGACGTTGAAGAACCTGAAGCCGCCGCACTCCTACACCATCCAGGGCGAGGGCAAGGGCGGTATTGCCGGCTTCGCGAAGGGTGGCGCCGACGTGACGCTGACGGCGGACGGGCCGGATGCGACGGTCCTCAAATACGCGGCCAAGGCCGAAGTCGGCGGCAAGATCGCCCAACTCGGCAGCCGGCTCATCGAATCGACTTCGAAGAAGCTGGCCGGGCAGTTCTTTTCAAGCTTTGGCGAGAAGGTGGGTTCCCCTCCCCCTTGAGGGGAGGGTGCCTCGCGAAGCGAGGCGGGTGGGGTCGCCTCAACCGCCTCAACCTGAGTTGAGCTGCCTCGACTTGTAAAGAAATAGCGTCGAGCGTGTCACCGCGGACCCCACCCGGCCCTTCGGGCCACCCTCCCGTCAAGGGCATAGGCGCTAAGATAGCTTTGGCATGGACTGAAACTTGCGCTTTCGTGGTGGTTCGCGCCAGCGATATCGCAAGGCATGGAGATTTTGG
>NZ_JAMYMP010000019.1:0-94604 GCF_040318615.1 Mesorhizobium sp. M1078 | reverse complement strand
AAATCCCGCCCCCACCCTGGCCGGAACCGTCCCCCCCCCCGACGGCACGCCGGCGCTCACCCCCCCGGGGCCCGAGGCCGTAATGGGCGCCCGGGCCCCGGGCTCGATCTGCACAACGCGCATCGTCGCCGGCGTCGGCGTGCCGCAGCTTTCGGCGATCATGTCGGCGGTCGAGACGGCGCATAGATCAGGCGTGTCGGTCATCGCCGACGGCGGCATCAAATATTCGGGTGACCTGGCCAAGGCGCTTGCCGCCGGCGCCAGTGCGGCCATGATCGGTTCGCTGCTGGCCGGCACCGACGAAAGCCCGGGCGAGGTCTATCTGCATCAGGGCCGCTCCTTCAAGGCCTATCGCGGCATGGGCTCTGTCGGAGCCATGGCGCGCGGCTCGGCCGATCGCTACTTCCAGGCCGAGGTTCGCGACACGCTGAAACTGGTCCCGGAAGGCATTGAAGGGCAGGTGCCATACAAGGGACCTGTGTCTGGCGTGCTGCACCAGCTTGCGGGCGGGCTAAAAGCCGCTATGGGTTATGTCGGTGGCCGCGACCTTGCCGATTTTCGCGAACGCGCCACCTTTGTGCGCATATCCAACGCCGGACTTCGTGAAAGCCACGCCCATGACGTCACGATTACCCGCGAAAGCCCGAACTATCCTGGCGGAGCCTGACCGGCAGCCAGAGCGGTACATGCTCTGGCGCCACCAGGCGACGATCGTGCTGCGGCTGGCGCGCCATGCCGGCGCGCTGTGCTTTGCCGCCGCGGCGGTTTTCATCATCATGACGCTGCTGGAATTCTTCTATTTCCGCCGGCTGAGCGGTGGCCTGCCGTCGCTCGACGTGCGCCTTGGCGGGTTCACGCCCGACGAGGGCATGGCCTGGCTGACGGCACTCGGCCGACGCGGCAGCGAGATCATCCTGGTCTGGCACTATTTGACTTTCGACCTTCTCTTCCCGGCGCTGCTGTCGCTGACCATGGTCAGCCTGATCCTGGCAACCGGGCGGCGGCTGAAGAATTTTCGTGCCATGCCGGTGCAGCTTCAGGCACTGTTCGCGCTGGTCATCGTGCTGCCCTACACGTGCGCCGACTACGCCCAGAACATTGCGGTGGCGCGGCTTCTGTCCGATGCGCTGTCGGCCAACCCGGATTCTCTGTCTTTGGCCTCGTCGCTGATCGTCACCAAATTCGCGCTGCTGGCGATCCCCGTCATCGTCATCGCGTTTTTGATCCTTGCCGCCCAGCGGCGTCCACAGGCATGAACGACAGAGCAGGGGCAACGCCATGAGCCAGACCGCGATTTTCTGGCCGATGCTGGCGCAGGTGTTGCTCGTCTATATCGTCTATGTCGTGATGGGCCGGCGCCGCTACGGCGCGGTCAAATCGGGCGAGGCCAAGGTCGGTCAATACAAGGTGCGCACGACCGAGCCCGGGTCGAGCGTCACGGTTGCCAACAATCTCATCAACCAGTTTGAACTGCCGGTGCTGTTCTATGTGCTGTGCCTGGCGCTGCACGCGACCAATGGCGTCAATTATCTGACCCTGGCCTTGATGTGGATTTTCGTGATTTCCCGCTATGGCCACGCCTGGGTCCACCTCACCAGCAACAATCTGCGGTTTCGCAGCCGCGCCTTCTACGTCGGCGCGATCATTCTCTTGCTGGCATGGATCTGGTTCGCGCTACACCTGCTCGGAGCGGTGTAGGGCAGTTGTTTACCCTCCCCCTTGTGGGGAGGGTCGCTCCGCGCAGCGGAGCGGGGTGGGGGTCTACAAATCGAACACCGCGATCTTGCGCTTGTCGAACTTGATGCCGATTTCGCCGCGCACCAGCTTCAGTGCGGCTTCGCCGAACACGGCGCGTCGCCAGCCCTGCAGGGCCGGCACGTCGGCATCCTCGCCCTCGGCGGCGATGCGGTCGATGTCGTCGCTGGACGCCAGCACTTTCGAGGCGACGCCTTCCTTCTCGGCGACGATCCGCAACAGAACTTTCAGCAGCTCGGAGGCGGCATTGGAGCCCTCGGGCGGCTGAAAGCTCTTGGGCAGCTTCGGCATCTCTTCGCGGGGCAAAGCGAGCGCCGTGTTGACCGCGCCAAGCAATGCGGTAGCCGTCGACGAACGCTCCCAGCCTTTCGGCGTCGTGCGCAGCTTGCCCAACGCTACCGCATCGCGCGGCGCCTGCTGGGCGACCTCGTATATGGCGTCGTCCTTGAGCACCCGGCCGCGCGGCACGTCACGCTCGCGCGCCTCGCGTTCGCGCCATGCCGCCACCGTCTGCACGATCGCCAGCTCCTGCGGCTTGCGCAGCCGCATCTTCAGCCGCTTCCAAGCGTCTTCGGGGTGCGGATCGTAGGTCTCGCGCGAAGTCAGCACCTCCATTTCCTCGTTTAGCCAATGGGCGCGGTTTTCCCGCTCCAGTTCGGCGCTGAGATGCTTGTAGACGTCGATCAGATGGGTGACGTCGGCCAAGGCATAGTCGAGCTGCTTGTCCGACAGCGGCCGGTGGCGCCAGTCGGTGAAACGCGAGGATTTGTCGAGCCGTGCGCCGGTGATGCGCTGCACCAGCTGATCGTAGGAGACGCTGTCGCCGAAGCCGCAGACCATGGCCGCGACCTGGGTGTCGAACACCGGATGCGGCACCAGATCGCCGAGATGGACGATGATTTCAATGTCCTGGCGCGCGGCATGGAAAACCTTGACCACCGCTTCATTGGCCATCAGCCGGAAGAACGGGGCGAGGTTGATGTCGGGCGCCAGCGGGTCGATCAGCGCGGTGACGCCTGGCGCCGCCATCTGGATCAGGCACAGAATCGGCCAGAATGTCGTTTCGCGGATGAATTCGGTGTCGACGGTGACGAAATCCGACTTTTCAAAAGCGGCGAGAACGGACTCGAGCTCAGTTTGGGTGGTGATGACGTGCATCAAATCGCTTTTTAGTAACGGGTAAGGTTCTCTTTCAATTTCAGCCATGGGCGCTTTCGTCAAGCCGCCCTTCGGTCAAGTATGAGCCGATCCGTCGGAATCGCCATTTCTGCGCGCCAGCCGCGCGAAGACGGTTGATGTGCGCAGCAGCGCCGTGAAGCGGCTGCGCTTGCCCGCCGGCACGCTGCCGCGCACCTGCATGCGGTAGAGAATGACGGCGATGAGGGTGGCGTAGACGACTGCGCTGAAGACAAACAGGGCGCCCGGTCCGAAATATTGCATGGCCGTCGAGGCCGCGAAGGGGCCACCAATGGCGCCGAAGGAATAGAACAGCATCAAGGCGGCGTTGATCAGCACGAACTCGCCCTTGTCGGCGCGGTCGTTGGAATGCGCCGCCGATAGCGAATAGAGCGGCATGGCGAAGCTGCCGAAGATGAAGACGATGATCAAATTGAGGGTCGGATCGGCGCCGGCGACGAAGGCCAGCGCCAGCGCCGCGAACATGGCGCCGCATGTCGTGGCCAGAAGCACCGCGCGCCGATCCCAGCGGTCGGAGAGGTAGCCGAGCGGATACTGGATGAGGGCGCCGCCGAAAATGCCGACGCTGACGAAGGTGACGACATCGGCGACCGACATGCCGATCTGTTCGGCATAGACCGGCGACAGCGTGCGGAAGGCGCTGTTGGTGACGCCGACGCAGATGCAGCCGAAGCAGCCGAGCGGCGAAATCCGCCAGACGCGGGCGAGATCGAGCTTGACGTCTTCCGGCGGCGTCGGGTTGGAGCGGTCGCCGAGCGACACCGGAACCAGCGACAGCGTGATCATCATCGACATGATGGCGAAGATGGCAAAGCCGCCCGGGCCGAAGATCGGGATCAGGAACTGTGCGCCGGTCACCGAGCCGATATCGACCATGCGGTAGATGGCCAGCACGCGCGCACGATCCTTGTTTTCGACGCCGGAGTTCAGCCAGGCTTCCATGACGGTGAACAGGCCGGCAAAGCAGAAACCGCCGGCAAAGCGCACCGCGCACCACATCACCGGATCGATCACCAGCACCAGGAGCAGCGTACTGGCCGCGGCGATGGCGGCGAGCGCTGAAAACGTCCGGACATGGCCGACTGCCTTGAGGATGCGGGTGACTGCGAGGCAACCAAGCAGGAAGCCCGCGAAATAGAACGTGCCCATCAGGCCGATGTCGGAGGCCGAAAATCCTTCCTGCGCGCCGCGCAGCGCGATCAGCGTGCCCTGCAGCCCGTTGCCGCCAAGCAGGATGCCGGCGGCGATGAGGAGCGGGATCAGCGGGCGGATGGAGGACATACGGAACCGTTGCTTAGGTGGCTCCACAGTTCTGAACCATCGGTGTGGCCAATGCCAGTGGCTTATCCCGCCGCCAACAGGTGTGTGGCTTCAAGTGCGGCCGTTCAAGCTCCGTCGGCCCTCGCCAAAGCTTCGCTCGCCGGCGCAGGCTTGCCCCGGGACGCCCTTCGGCCAAGCGAGCCGGCAGTCAGCAGGCTGAGGATGATGAAGGGGATGCCGATACCGAAGGCCGAGCGAATGCCCCAATGGTCGGAGACGAAGCCGAGCAATGGCGGGCCGAGCAGGAAGGCGACGAAGGAGATCTGCGACAGCGCCGCGACATTGATTGCCGCGGAGCGGTCCGTGCGTTGGGCCGCCGCCGAGATCGCCAGCGGAAAGATCGCGCTGCTGCCGATGCCAAGTAGCGCAAAGCCCAGCATCGATACGAGCGGGGCAGGCGAGAAGAAGACGAGCAGCACGCCGACCGCCATCGTCGCCAGCAGCACCCGCGCCACGACGCTCGGCGAGTGGCGCTCGACAAAGGAGTCGGCAAAGAAGCGCGTGCTCGCTTGCGAGAATGCAAACAGCGCCACGGTGAAGCCGGCGACGAAAGGGCCCGCATCGAATACGGTGCGCATGTAGATTGCCGACCAGTCGATGCTGGCGCCTTCCATCAGCATCGCCGACAGTGTCACCGCGACGAGGACGAGGATAGGCAGCGTCGGCCGCGCCAGCGTTGGCGCCGTCTCGTCATTGCCGGCGAAGCCGCTCGGCGCCGGTTCGTAACCGCCGAGAAACAGCGCGATTCCTGTCGCCACCATCGGTACGACAATGGCCAGGTGCAGTTGCGGCGAAATGCCGAGATGCGCAAGCGCGGCGCCGAACAGGCCGGCGCCGAAAAAGCCGATGCTCCAAAACGAATGCGCCCGGTTCATGATCCGGCGCTTGAGCAGGAATTCGGTTCTGTCGGCCTCGACATTGAGAATGATCTCGACGCTGCCGATCATCAGGCCGACCGGAAACAGCATCAGGAACAGCGCAAGCGGCCCAGGCGCATGCACGGCAATGGCAAAGACAACCGACAAGAGCGGCACCAGCCCGAGCAGCGCGCGGCGGAAGCCGACGCGCTCCAGGATCGGCGCCGCCAGCGTCAGCGCGGTCAAGGTGCCGATCGGCGTCCCGATCAGGCTGAGCCCGAGCGTGCCGTCTCCTATGCCCATGGCATGCTTGATGTCGGGCAGCCGCGGGAAGATTTGGCCCATGGCGAACGAATAGATCGCAAAGCCGGCGTAGACCCGGTGTTGCGGAGCGAGGCGGAGGCCAAAGGTCATGACGATGCTTTCGGGGAAGAGAGCCGGCGATTGTGGTTGATATTCTCTTATCTTGCACAAACATGCAAATCGTGCAAGAACGTGCAAAAAGAAAACAGGATCATGCAATGCTGACCGATGAGCGGCATCAAATCATTCGCGATCGCCTCGCCGTCGAGGGCCGGGTACTGGCCGGCGAGCTGGCAAGCCGCTTCGGCGTTTCGGAGGACACGGTTCGCCGCGACCTCAGGGAACTCGCCAAGGCCGGGCAATGCCGCCGCGTCTATGGCGGTGCGGTCGCGCCCGCACCCTTCGCATCGACGACTGTCGGCCTGCGCGCCAGTCATGCCGTCGAAGAAAAGACGCGGCTGGCCCGCGCAACCGTGGCACTGCTTTCGCGCGGACAGACCCTGTTCATCGACAGCGGCTCGACCAATGCCGCGATCGCCAGGGCCATCCCGCGCGACATAGATCTGACCGTCGCCACCAATTCGCTCGAAATTGCCTCCGTCCTGTCAGACCACGCTTTGGTCGAACTGATTGTGCTGGGGGGGCGGTTCGACCGCCATCTCGGCGCCTGCGTCGGCGCCGACACGCTTGCCGCTGTCGGGCAACTTGGCGCGGACTTGTTTGTTCTCGGATCCTGCGGTCTCGATGCGTCGCGCGGCGTCACGGCCTTCGATTCGGCTGAGGCCGAGGTAAAGCGGGCCATGGCCAAGAACAGCGCAGGCATCGTCATCGCTGTAACCAACGACAAGCTGGCCACAGCCGCACCCTACCGGGTCGCCAGGCCAGAGGCGATCCGCCACCTCGTGGTCGAAAAGACCGCGCCGGCCGCGATCCTCGCGGATTTCGAACGCCAGGGCGCCGAAATCCATTTGGCTTAAACGGAGCTCGGCGCGCGGGCAGTCCGGGACGCAGCATGGGCGACGAACACTTCGACATCTTCCTTTGAATGACCGAGAAGGGCTCCTTCAAGCCTCGCCAGATCATTCGATGTGAAGATGTCAAAGGCCTCTCCGCTGCGGCACGTTCTGGAGATCAACAAGCTCAGTTTGCAGCGTCATTCTTCTGTCGGCAGGCAGTATCAGCGCTCTTCCACTGAGGTTTTAGGAACAATCTGGGTGAACTTCAGGATGCGGCCTTTGTCGACAAACGGTGCAAAGCCCTGCATCGCCAATATGTCGGCGTCCATACCCGGTTCCGCCGCGAACAAGGCCATTGATTTGTCGCCCTGAAGCATCAGCTCCAATTCGCGGCCATTATGTGGCCCGACACTCGGCGGGACTGTGGGTTTTGGCATGAAGTATCTCCAGATCATTCGATGACTGCGCTGTCGCGAGAAACACTTCTGGCGGCAATGCGCCAAGCCTGGCAAAGACTTCAACACTGACGAGCGGTTAGAGAGACGACCCAAACCCGGCTTGCCTTGACAAATCGGGCCTCCCATGCGCTTTTCGCGCAAATTTTGGACCGGGCTTTGATGCTTCGGCCCGCAACCAGAACACCCCGGAATTTTGACATGACAATGCATCGTTACCGCAGCCACACCTGTGCCCAGTTGAGAAAGAGCGATGTCGGCTCTTCGGTTCGCCTGTCGGGCTGGGTGCATCGCGTGCGCGACCATGGCGGCCTGCTGTTCATCGACCTGCGCGACCATTACGGCCTGACCCAGATCGTCGTCGATCCGGATTCGCCCGCCTTCAAGGTGGCCGAGACGCTGCGTGGCGAATGGGTGATCCGCGTCGACGGCGAGGTCAAGGCGCGCCTGCCGGACACCACCAACGCCAACCTGCCGACCGGCGAGATCGAGATCTTTGCCCGCGAGATCGAGGTGCTGTCGGCAGCCAAGGAATTGCCGCTGCCGGTGTTCGGCGAGCCCGACTATCCCGAAGACATCCGCCTGAAGTACCGTTTTCTCGACCTGCGCCGCGAGACGCTGCACAGGAACATCGTGGCGCGCACGAAAATCATCGCCGAGATGCGCAAGCGTATGACCGATGTCGGCTTCACCGAATTCTCGACGCCGATCCTGACGGCCTCGTCGCCGGAAGGCGCGCGCGACTTCCTGGTGCCGTCGCGCATCCATCCCGGCACCTTTTACGCGCTGCCGCAGGCGCCGCAGCAGTACAAGCAACTGATCATGGTTTCGGGCTTCGACCGCTATTTCCAGATCGCGCCCTGCTTCCGCGACGAGGACCCGCGCGCCGACCGTCTGCCCGGCGAATTCTACCAGCTCGACCTCGAAATGAGCTTCGTCGAGCAGGACGACGTGCTGTCGACCATGGAACCGGTGATGCGCGGCGTCTTCGAGACCTTCGCCAACGGCAAGCCGGTGACGCAGACATTCCAGCGCATTCCTTACGATGTCGCGATGCGCAAATATGGCTCCGACAAGCCGGACCTGCGCAACCCGATCGAGATGCAGGCCGTCTCCGAGCATTTTCGCGATTCCGGCTTCAAGGTCTTCGCCAACATCCTGGCCAACGATCCGAAGGCCGAAGTGTGGGGCATTCCGGCCAAGACCGGCGGCAGCCGCGCCTTCTGCGACCGCATGAACTCGTGGGCGCAGGGCGAGGGCCAGCCGGGACTGGGTTACATCTTCTGGCGCAAGGAAGGCGACAAGCTTGAAGGCGCCGGTCCGCTGGCCAAGAACATCGGCGAGGAGCGCACCGAGGCGATCCGCCAGCAGCTCGGCCTTGCCGATGGCGACGCCGCCTTCTTCGTCGCCGGCGATCCGAAGAAGTTCGTTACCTTCGCCGGTGCCGCGCGTACGCGTGCCGGCGAAGAACTGAACCTTGTCGACCGCGAGCGCTTCGAATTGTGCTGGATCGTCGACTTCCCGTTCTTCGAATGGAGCGAGGAGGAGAAGAAGATCGACTTCGCCCACAACCCGTTCTCGATGCCGCAAGGCGGTACCGACGCGCTCAACGGCGACGACCTGCTCGGCATCAAGGCCTTCCAGTACGACATGGTCTGCAACGGCTTCGAGATCGCCTCTGGCGGTATCCGCAACCATTTGCCCGAGACCATGGTCAAGGCGTTTGAGACGGTCGGGCTGGACCGCGCCACGGTCGAGGAGCGCTTCGGCGGCCTCTATCGCGCCTTCCAGTATGGCGCGCCGCCGCATGGCGGCATGGCGGCCGGTGTCGACCGCGTGGTCATGCTGCTGGTCGGGGCCAAGAACCTGCGCGAGATCACCATGTTCCCGATGAACCAGCAGGCCTACGATTTGTTGATGAACGCGCCTTCGGAAGCCTCGCCGCAGCAGTTGCGTGATCTGTCGCTGCGTGTCGCGGCAGTGAAGAAGGACTGACGGCAGCGTTGCAGCTGCCCTTTCTCCCCGTCTCTATACGGGGAGAAATGTCCGGCAGGACAATGAGGGGCAGCACGCATGCAGGCGATTGGCGAACGGCCTTAGCAGTTGGCGCCTTCTGACAATCGGTTCAGCATCGAACTACAATTTGCAGGCGTTGGCGCCGCCCCTCATCTGCCTGCCAGCACCTTCTCCCCGTATAGTGACGGGGAGAAGGGAGCGAACTTCGATCAGTCTTCGTTGGCCTTGACGTGGACGCCCAGCGTCTTGGTCAGGTCGGCCGGGTTGGACATGGCGCCGGCCATGATCAGCGCGAACGGCACCGCTGCCGGCGGCTCGGCCGAAATCTCGAGGCTCTTCGGATCGTCGAGGTACTTGCTCACCGCGGCCGTCACTTCGGCGGTCAGTTCGGGATTGTTGAGCTGCGCCATGCCGAACGGCACGATCGCCTTGGCCTGGTTGGCGATGTCCTTGCCCGACATGCCCTGCTGCTTGCCGACATACTCAAGCACTTTGCCGGTGAGCGAATCGTCATCGAAGCGGATCGATGCGCTGTTGAAGGAGAGCTGCTGCAACAGGCCGAGCAGGGCCATGCCTTGCGCCGAATTGTCGGCGCCTTCGGGCTGCGCCGCCATCTTCTTCTGCATCTCCTGCAGCGACTTGACGAAGTCGACCGTGTAGCCGCCGAGGCCGAAGGTCATGCCGAGCGTGCCGGCATTCTCGACCGAGATGTCGTATTTCGACAGGTCCATCTTGCCGTCGCTCGGCTGCCAGGTGCCGCCGATTTCGATATTGCCCGAGATGTTCTGGTAGCCGAGGGCCTCGATGGCTTCCTTGGATTTCGCATCGTCGACCAGGGTCAGGTCGGCGTTGAACTTTTCCGTGGTGGCGGAAAACTCCATCGCCTTGCCGTCGGCCGGCGGCGTGATCTGGACAGCAAGCCCATCCACCGAGAAGGCGGTCTTGTCGGCAACCTTGACCGTCAGGTTTTCGAGTTCGGCCGACTTGTAGATCATCATCGAGCCGAGCGGGCCTGTAGCGCCCTCAGCCGGGATGTTGGCGTCGTGGATGACGAAGGGGGTGAGGTTGAGCGTGACGCCGTCCTTGCTGTGCTCGAAGGCCGAAGTCGTGATGGTCGCGACATCGAAGCCGCCATTGGCTTCGGTCACGCCCTCGAGCTTGACGTCGCCGATCGGCAGCGCCTCCTTTTCGGCCGCCGGTTTGACCGACACGCCCTGCAGCACCATGCTGGAATTGTCGCCGGTAACGCCGGTCCAGGTGATATCGACGCCCTGGACGGCAAGTGCGGCCTTCAGTCGGTCGGCAACCGCCGTGTCTTGCGCAAAGGCGGCATTCAGCGGCAGCGTCAGCAAAAAGGTCGAAAAAGCAAGTTTCTTGAGTGTCGAACGTTGGATTGTCATCGCGAGTTCCCTGAGAGAGTCCTGAAAAAGTGTTTTCTCAATTCTACGCCATCACCATTCCGTGACGAACTGGACGGGAAAAAGGCGCTTTCCCGCAGAGTTGTCGAAAATCACGGCGAAAGGCAAATCGGAGCGGGAGCCTTCGCCCGACGCGGTGAATATGTCATGAAGGTCGGGCTCC
Organism: Mesorhizobium sp. M1078; assembly: GCF_040318615.1. NCBI lineage: Bacteria > Pseudomonadati > Pseudomonadota > Alphaproteobacteria > Hyphomicrobiales > Phyllobacteriaceae > Mesorhizobium > Mesorhizobium sp. M1078. The sequence goes on along the minus strand of NZ_JAMYMP010000019.1, from coordinate 84,164 downwards.
CCTGCGTACCGTCTCCTGCCTTGGAGAGGGCGTGTAACAGATTGATGTTGGTTGGCAACAGCACTGCTACCGTTGCTGTTGCACAGGGACGGCAAGGGGGAACATGAAGTCCGTCACATCCATTGTCGGACCTTGAGCCGCCCTCGTAAGCCCAAAGGCTGCAAAGTGCGGATTTCCGCAGCCCCGCCTTGCCGCGAATCACCCGCTCGGCTAGTCCAGCCGCATGGGAAAAAGGATTTTGCCGCCTGAAAATGGCGGCGGTGACCACATCGAACCGGTCGATCTGAAGAAGGCGCTGGAAGAGCGCTATCTTGCCTATGCGCTCTCGACCATCATGCACCGGGCGCTGCCTGACGTGCGCGACGGGCTGAAGCCTGTGCATCGCCGCATCATGCATGCGATGCGGCTGCTCAGGCTCAACCCCGACCAGGGCTTTGCCAAATGCGCCCGCATCGTCGGCGACGTGATGGGCAAGTTCCATCCGCATGGCGACCAGTCGATCTACGACGCGCTGGTGCGCCTGGCGCAGGATTTCTCCATGCGCTATCCCCTCGTCGACGGGCAGGGCAATTTCGGCAATATCGACGGCGATAACGCCGCCGCCATGCGCTATACCGAGGCGCGCATGACCGAGGTGGCGAGCGATTTGCTTGCCGGCATCACCGAGGACGCCGTCGATTTCCGGCCAACCTACAATGAGGAGGACGAGGAGCCCGTAGTGCTTCCCGGCGCCTTCCCGAATCTGCTCGCCAACGGTTCCTCCGGCATTGCGGTCGGCATGGCCACGTCCATCCCGCCGCACAATGCCGCCGAGCTTTGCAACGCAGCGCTGCAGTTGATCGAGCAGCCGGACGCGCCGGTGACAAAGCTGATGGAGTTCGTCCAGGGGCCGGATTTTCCGACCGGCGGCATCATCGTCGACAGCCGCGCTTCCATCCTGGAGGCCTATGAGACCGGCCGCGGCGGTTTTCGCGTGCGCGCCAAATGGGGCCAGGAGGATCAGGGCAGGGGCACCTGGAGCATCGTCGTCACCGAAATCCCCTACGGCATCCAGAAGGCCAGGCTGATCGAAAAGATCGCCGAGCTTTTGATCGCGCGCAAATTACCGCTGCTCGAGGATGTCAGAGATGAAAGCGCCGAGGACGTCCGCATCGTGCTCGTACCGAAGAGCCGTTCGGTTGATCCCGGCATTCTGATGGAATCGCTGTTCAAGCTGACCGAGCTCGAAAGCCGATTTCCCCTCAACATGAACGTTTTGTCGCGGGGCAAGGTGCCTAACGTCCTGTCGCTGAAGGGAGTGCTGAAGGAGTGGCTCGACCATCGGCGCGATGTGCTGATCCGCCGCTCGAAGCATCGGCTTGGCGAGATCGAGAAGCGGCTGGAAATCCTTGCCGGCTACCTGATCGCCTATCTCAACATCGACGAGGTCATCAGGATCATCCGCGAGGAGGATGAGCCCAAGCAGGTGATGATGGCCCGTTGGTCGCTCACCGACACCCAGGCCGAAGCCATCCTCAACATGCGGCTGCGGGCCTTGCGCAAGCTGGAAGAGTTCGAGATCCGCAAGGAGTTCGACGGTCTCACCACCGAGAAGAAGCAGATCGAGGCATTGCTCGCATCCGACGCCAAGCAATGGTCGACGATCAAATGGGAAGTCACGCAGGTTCGCGACAAGTTCGGCCCCGAGACCGAACTCGGCAAGCGCCGCACCCAGTTCGCCGACGCGCCGGAGCATGATCTGACCGACATTGCGCACGCCATGATCGAGCGCGAGCCGGTCACCGTGGTGGTCTCGGAAAAGGGCTGGCTGCGGGCGATGAAAGGCCATCTGGCCGACCATTCCACGCTCACCTTCAAGGAAGGCGACAGCCTCAAGCTCGCCTTCCATGCCCAGACCACCGACAAGATCCTGGTCTTCACCACCGGCGGAAAATTCTACACCATCGGCGCCGACCGGCTGCCGGGCGGCCGCGGCCATGGCGAACCGATCCGCATCATCGTCGACATGGACAACGACCAGGACATCGTCACCGCCTTCGTCCACGACCCGAAGCGCAAGCTGCTGCTCGTCTCCTACGATGCCAATGGTTTCGTCGTGCCGGAGGAGGAGGTCGTCGCCAACACCCGAAAGGGCAAGCAGGTGATGAACGTCAAGGCGCCCGACGAGGCCAAGGCCTGCGTCCCCGTGTCAGGCGATCATCTCGCCATTGTCGGCGAGAACCGCAAGATGCTGGTGTTTGCGCTCTCCGAAATTCCGGAGATGGGCCGCGGCAAGGGCGTTCGCCTGCAGAAATACAAGGATGGCGGTCTGCTCGACCTGAAACCCTTCACGCTGGCGAGCGGCCTGTCGTGGCAGGATTCCGCAGACCGCACCTTCGTCAGGTCGCGCGAGGAGCTGGCGGAATGGATCGGCGCGAGAGCGTCGGCCGGTCGCATGGTGCCGAAGGGATTCCCGCGGACCGGGAAATTTGGTTGAAGCTGCTGATCTCCCCCACAAGGGGGGAGATTGGCAGCTTCACCAACCATTTGGACTATCGTCACGATTGCGGCACTATAACAGTGCATAAACGCTGTGTAGGCTGGGGAGAATTGACCGTTTGAAGGAAGCGAAGATCCAGAAGCCGGAACGTCAGCAGCGCCTGTTCGGCCTGTCGACACCGTTGCGATCCGCCGTCATTCCGCCGCTGTCGGCTGCGCGCTGGCTGTTGGTGCTGATCGTCGCCGCCGGCGTCTATTTCTTCCACGGGTTCCTGTTTCCCGTGCTGGCAGCCCTCGTCATTGCTTTTGCCAGCTGGCCGCTCTACCGCCGGCTGCTTGACGGTGTCGGCGGTAACCGCACCGTCGCCGCGACGCTCGCCATCCTGTTCATCCTCGCCTTCCTGGTGGTGCCGATAGCGCTCGCCGGCACCTACGCCATCAACGAGGTCCGCGAATGGGTGGGCTGGGCGATCGAGACCAACAGGCACGGCGCGGTCACACCGCACTGGATCACCTCGCTGCCTGTCGTCGGCGAGTGGCTGAACGAACAGTGGATCGACAATTTCGGCCATCCCGGCGGCATCGGCGAGCTGATCCAGCTGGTCAGCGGCGCCAATATCGGCAGCATCTATCGCGGCGTGCTGGCTGCCGGCGGCAGCGCCTTCGGCCTGTTGCTGACGCTGCTGTTCATGATGATCGCGCTGTTCTTCGCCTACCGCGACGGCGAACACTTTGCCAGCCAGATCGACCGGCTCGGCGAACGCATCCTGCCGACGCGCTGGGAGCGGATTTCGCGCGTCGTGCCGGCGACCATTTCCTCGACCGTTACCGGAATGACCGTGATCGCCATCGGCGAGGGGCTGGTGCTGGGCATCGCCTACTGGCTGGCCGGGGTGCCCTCGCCGGTGACGCTCGGCGCGCTCACCGGCGTCATGGCGCTGATCCCCGGCGGCGCGCCGCTGTCGTTTACGCTTGTGTCGATCTACCTCGCCGCCAGCGGCTCGCCGATGGCGGGTCTGGCGCTGTTCATCTGGGGCGCGGTGGAGCTGTTCATCGTCGACAAGACCTTGCGCCCGAAGCTGGTCGGCGGACCGATCAAATTGCCCTTCCTGCCCACCTTTTTCGGCCTGATCGGCGGCGTCAAGACGATGGGCTTTCTCGGCCTGTTCATCGGCCCCGTGCTGATGGCGCTGCTGGTGGCGATATGGCGCGAATGGCTGCGCGAGGTGGAACTGGCCGAAGACACCGTTCCCGACGCGGCGGCCGAGCTCGAAGGCGGGCCGCCGCAGATCGAGATTGTCGCCGGCCCGGCGAAGAAAAGTCAGGCTGGGTAAGCGACGGCGAGCGCTGCCCGGCGCTTGCGCCCTTCATGCAACTGCCACAGGGAATGGGCAACCAGCGTGACGATCAGGATCACGCCGCCGATCAAGCTGTTGCGCGACGGCGTCTCGGCAAAGATCATCCATATCCAGACCGGCGCCAGAACCGTTTCCAGGAGATAGAACATCGCCACTTCCGGGCCTGAAATGTATTTCGGCCCGTTGGCTAGGCAGAAGAAGGCGAACGGCATGATGACGGCGCCGTTGAAAACGATCCACCATGGCGCCTCCACCTGAAAACCGGTCTTGGAGACCATGAGCGCCGCCAGCCCGAACGGCAGCAGGACGCCGGTCAGCGCGGGGAATCCCATATCCCTGCCGCTGGCGCGTGAAACGGTGATGGCGCAGGCAATCGCCAAGGCCGAACACAGCGCCATCACATCGCCGAACAGATTTCCCGTGCCGACGGAATCGCCGACGATGATCGCGATGCCGACGATCATCAGCGCCATTGCCGCAAGCGTCAGCGGCTTTGGTCGCTCCTTCAGGAACAGCCACGACAGCAGCGCCGAGAACATGGTGGAGAAGGCCAGGATGAAAACCAGATTGGCGGTCGAGGTGTTGTAGACGGCAGTGATGAAGGCGATTGCGCCGAGCCCGTAGAGGGTGGCGACGACGAGCCCCGACCAGCCGGGTATCAGCTGCGGAGCATTCTTGCTGAACGAGCGCCAGATGGCCCATACGATCAGCCCTGCCACGAAGGTGCAGCCGGTGCGCAGCAAAAGGATCGTCCAGGCTTCGCCATGGGCGAGCCGGATCAGGGGAATGTCGATGGTCAGCGCCAGCCCGCCAAGCGCGGTGAGCAGAAGTCCTTTGGTGTGGGCATTGTGAGAGGACATGCAACGGCTTTCGCAATGATTTGAGCAGATGCCGGTCGGCGCAATCGCCCCGCCAACGGGCGGAAAGACCAGCATCGTCTCGGCTGAAAATGTTTAGATCAGGATTTGGTAAGAAGAAAAATCAGCGCGTGACCGCTTCGTGGTCGTAGCGTTCCCAGCCCTTCGGGCCGAGATGCTCCTGCGGCATGAAGCGCATTTTATAGTTCATCTTGCGCGAGCCGTTGACCCAGTAGCCGAGATAGACATGGGGCAAGCCCATGGCCCGGGCGCGGGCGATATGGTCGAGGATCATGAAGGTGCCGAGCGAACGGTCCTCGAACTCGGGATTGAAGTAGGAATAGACCATCGACAGGCCATCGGCCATCTTGTCGGTCAGCGCCACGGCGATCAGCTCGCCCTGGCCCTTGCCGGTGATGAATGTGTCGGGGCCGCGGCGCCGGTATTCGATCACCTTGGTGTCGACATGGGTATCCTCGACCATCATGGCGTAGTCGAGCACCGTCATGTCGGACATGCCGCCGCGGCGATGGCGAGCGTCGAGATAGCCGCGAAACAGCGAATACTGCTCGGTCGACGGCTGCGCGTCGTGCATGGCGCCGATCAGATCGGAATTGCGCTGGATCACCCGCTTCATGTTGCGGCTGGCGGTGAACTCCTGCGCCAGGATACGCACCGAGACGCAGGCGCGGCAGGTCTCGCAGGCGGGACGGTAAGCGATGTTCTGCGAGCGCCGGAAACCGCCTTGCGTCAACAGATCGTTCATCTCCGGCGCCTTGTCGCCGACCAGATGCGTGAACACCTTGCGTTCGAACTGGCCCTCGAGATACGGGCACGGCGATGGCGCGGTCAGGAAGAACTGCGGCGACTGGGTCGGATGGTGCGTCATCGAACCTTGGGAACACTCCTGCGAATCGCTCTACCTTTGGCTTGGCTGGCGAAAAATTCAACAGGATTGTGAAGGCGGGGTTGAACGGACCCCTTCACATTTGCGCACAAATGCCTGTTGGCGTCGGTTGGACGCCGGTTCAACGGTCGCTGCGGCTGACGACCGTGCCAAGCAGCAGGTCGTGCAGTGTGCGCTTGCGATCGGAAAACAGCGTCACCAGGAGGACGAGCGGCGTCAGGATGACCGTGCTCGCCCAGAACAGCACCAAATGGACAACGGCGGTGAGGCCGTCGATACGGCTGCCGTCGAGACGATCGAGTCGAATGCCCATCATCTTCATGCCTGATGTGGCTTGGTTGCGACCGCCCAGCGTGTTCCAGATGTAGAGAATGGCGACCGCCGGCACGAGGATGGAATACAGCGCCCAGCCAAGACCGAATGTCAAAAGGCCAAGCACGGCCACCAGGATCGCGAACGGAATGGTGAGCAGCGCCACGATGCAATAGTCGATGATGAAGGCCAGGATGCGCCGCGTGCGCACACCGTCATAGGCCCTGACGTCGTCGAGCCTGCTGGTGATGATTTCGCCGTCAAGTACGCGCGCGTTCATGTCATGTCCTCGTAACAGGCGCCACGCTAGGGTGCGCCGCCACTGAAATGGTGAAGACCGCGGGCGGAATCAAGATCGGTTCGTCCATCGGTCCTGCTCGGCAGTGTGACGCGGTTGAGCCGATTGAATTTGGTGGACGGATGGCGTTAGCTTGCTGCGGCGCAACAAGACGCCGAGGGGACGGGGTTACATGGATTACGACATGCTGGTCATCGGCAGCGGCCCTTCCGGGCGCCGCGCCGCGGTGCAATCGGCCAAGCTCGGCAAATCGGTGCTGGTGGTCGACAGGGGCCGGCGCCTCGGCGGCGTCTCGGTGCACACCGGCACCATCCCGTCGAAGACGCTGCGCGAGACGGTGCTGAACCTGTCCGGCTGGCGCGAGCGGGGCTTTTACGGCCGCGGCTACCGGGTCAAGCAGGACATCTCCATCGCCGACCTGGTCGAGCGGCTGCACAAGACGCTCGACCACGAGGTCGAGGTGCTGCAGCACCAGTTTATGCGCAACGCCGTCAAAAGCGTGCGCGCCATGGCGAAATTCGTCGGCCCAAACAAGGTCAGCCTGACGGCAGACAATGGCGACTACTCGGAGGTTGGTTTCACCAATGCCCTGATCGCGGTCGGCACCAGGCCGCACCGGCCGCGCGACGTGCCTTTCGACAAGATCCGCGTCTTCGACAGCGATGAGATGCTGGAACTCGACCATCTGCCGCGCACGCTGACGGTGATCGGCGCCGGCGTCATCGGCGTTGAATATGCGACGATCTTTTCGGCGCTCGACGTGCCGGTGACGCTGGTGGAGCCGCGCAACACCATCCTCGATTTCGTCGACCGCGAGATCGTCGACGACTTCATCCACCAGATGCGCGACCGCGGCATGACCATTCGCCTCGGCAGTACGGTCAAGGAAATCGTCTCAAAACCCGACTATGCCGAAGTGACGCTCGCCGATGGCCGCACCATCCGCTCCGAGATCGTGCTTTACGCCGCCGGCCGCAGCGGCAATCTCGGCAGCCTCGGCCTCGACGTGGTCGGCATCGAGGCCGATTCCCGGGGCCGCATCAAGGTCGATCCGCAGACCTTCCAGACCAGTGCGCCCAACATCTATGCCACCGGCGACGTCATCGGTTTCCCCAGCCTTGCCTCGACATCGATGGAGCAGGGCAGGGTGGCCGCCTGCCACGCCTTCGGCGTGCAACTGCCACCGCCGCCGGAAACCTTCCCCTATGGCATCTACGCCGTGCCGGAAATCTCCACCGTTGGTCAGTCGGAGGAGCAGGTGCGCGAGAGCGGCGCTGCTTATGAAGTCGGTCTGGCGCGGTTCCGCGAAACCTCGCGCGGCCACATAATGGGCGTCAACTCCGGCTTTCTGAAGCTGCTGTTCTCGGTCGAAACGCGCCGCCTGCTCGGCGCCCACATCGTCGGCGAAGGCGCCACCGAACTGATCCATATCGGCCAGGCGGTGATCAACCTCGGCGGCACGGTTGATTTCTTCGTCAACAACACCTTCAACTATCCGACGCTGGCCGAAGCCTACAAGATCGCCGGGCTCGATGCTTGGAACCGGATGGGACAGGGCTAGGCGACGAGCATCTGCTCAGCTGTTCCGCCGGGCGCCGATGCGGTCTACCAAGGTCTCTTAGCCTGCCTGGCGTGCGGCCAATGCTGGTCCCGCAAGCCATTGCCGGACGATGGCGGCATCCGGGCCGCCGATTTCGTGACCTGAAGGCACGATGCGCGCATCGACCTCGGCGCCATGTTTGTTGAGCAGCGTCACCAGTGGCGGCGCAAACGGCCCGTAGGTCTCATCGGCGGCACCGGCGACAATCAGGACGCGCGTTCCGGTCAGATTGGTTGCCGGCGCATCGTCAAGCACGGGCATTGCTCTCAGCAACGCCGCTTTTCGGACGAGGCCGGAGTTGAGCAGCATCAGGCTGGAAACCAGATTGGCGCCGTTGGAATAGCCGAGGAAAGTCGCCCGGGCGAGGTCGAGCCCGTGGCGCTTTGCGGCCTCGCTTGCGAATGCGGCAAAGTACGATGTTTCGGCACGGATGCTCGCCTGTTCGAAACTGGTCGGCGTGATCCGCTCGAACCAGCGGAAGCCGTCTTCTTGGCGGATGCGGCCACGCACCGCGACCAGCGTGGCGTTAGGGGCGATCTGCCTCGCAATCGGCACCATCGTCGTTTCGTCGACACCCGACCCGTGCAGTAAAAACAGGCTCTCGCCGCCGGCATTCTCCGGCCTGAGGAGGCGGTAGGGAAAGGCCAGATCCTGGTGCAGAAAGGCGTTCTCGTCGCTATATCGATGCACGCTCATATCTCGTTGTTTTCACGGAGACATTGGCCCTTTGCCAGCTTCAAAACGGAATATTTTCACGCTCCGCCAAATGTGATTGCAACAGGCTCATTTCAGACCGTTTCTTCGCCGATATGCTCCCTGCGGGAGGAATCGAAGCGGTGTGCGCCGATGGTCGCATCCCGGCATGAACAACGCGAGCGTCCTTGCTCTCCTTTGAGGCCTTTTGTCGATGACCCTGCCAGTCCCGCCCGATCGCGCCCCGCGTATCGCCGATCGCGCCCCGCGTATCGCCGATCGCGCTCCGCGTATCGCCGATCGCGCTCCGCGTATCCCCGATCGCGACACGCGCATTGACGTGTTCCGTGCGCTCGCACTCCTGACCATCTATATCGACCACGTGCCGGGCACCGTCTTCGAAACGCTGACCTACAAGAATTTCGGATTCTCGGACGCGGCGGAAGCCTTCGTGCTGATTTCCGGCATGTCGGTCGCACTCGCATATGGCAACAAGTTCCAGCCGGGCGGCCGGCTGCTGGCGATGTTGAAGATGTGGCGCCGGGCCGGCGTGCTTTACAGTGCCCACATCGTCACCACCATGGTTGTGATGGCGTTGTTCTGCGCCGCGGCGGTGTACGGCCGGCGGCCGGAACTGCTCAAGCTGATCAACATCGAGCCGCTGATGAAGAACACGCCGGAGGTCATGATCGGCATTGTCACGCTCGGCCACCAGCTTGGCTACAACAACATCCTGCCGGTCTATGCGGCGCTGCTGTTGATGGCGCCGCTTTTCCTGCTCTTCGTCAGCTACCGGCCGCTGCCGGCGCTGGTCTTTTCCGGCGCGCTGTGGCTTGCCGCCGGCCTCTGGCAGATCGCGCCGCCGAACTATCCCGAGCCCGGCTTCTGGTTCCTCAACCCGCTGTCCTGGCAATTCCTGTTCAACATCGGCCTTGCCGGCATGCTGCATGTCAGGCGCGGCGGCACAATTCCCGTCAATCGTTGGCTGGTGGGCGCCGCGGCGACCTATGTCGCGGCAGCGGCGGTCTGGGTGCACAGCCCGCTCTGGGGCGAGATAACGTGGTTTAACCTGCCCGTGGTGATCGGCGGCTTCGACAAGACGTTCCTGTCGCTGCCGCGGCTCCTGCACATATTGGCGGTGAGCTATCTGATCGTCGCTCTGCCGGCTTTCTCGAACCTGTTCCGTCTCAGCCCGGACCATCCGCTTGCCCTGCTCGGCAAGCGCTCCTTGCCGGTGTTCCTCGCCGGCACGCTGATCGCCATGGCGGCGCAGGTGATGAAGCTGATCGATCCGGGCGGCTTTGCCTATGACGTCTTGCTGATTTCGGCCGGCATCGCCATGCAATTCGCGCTCGCCTTCTATCTTGAGTGGCTGTCCGGCATCGGCTTGGGCAAAAAGCCGGTTCGCAAAGAAGCGCCAGCCGTTCACCAGACCTTCGGCATGCCCGCGATGCCAAGGCTAAGCCGATGATCCCACATCAGCCGCCTAGCTAGCAGGCGAGGGGCCGGAAGACCCCCGCACCACAAGATCGACCGGCAGCAATTGCCGGTGCTGCGAGCCGTCATTTTCGAGGATCGCCTTGACGGCCAGCCGGCCCATCTCGGCGATCGGCTGGGCGACAGTGGTTAGTGGCGGCTCGGAGTCGGCGCCTTCCGGCACGCCGTCGAAGCCGACGATTGACACATCGCCCGGCACGGCAATGTTACGCTCGCGCAGCCAGTCGAGCGCATGCAGCGCGATCTTGTCCGACATGGCCAGGATTGCCGTCGGCGTCTGCGGCAGCGCGAAAATATGATCGAGGCCGGCCCGCACGCTCGCCTCGTCATTGAGGGTTTCGTAGATTGGCACTTGCGAGACGTCGATGCCGAAGCGGGAGAGCTCGCCGAAATAGCCACGCAGACGGTCGCGTGTGCCCGAGTAGAGGGATGTCGTCTCGACTTGCTCCTGCGTGACGGGACCAAAGCCAGCGTCGGCAGATTCCAGGGCGAGTACGGCAAAGCTGCGATGGCCGAACTCGGCCAGATGGCGCGCCGCCAGACCCGCGCCGGCGACGTTGTCGACGCCGATCGCAGCGACCGCCTCATTTTCCGAATCGAGATCAAGCGCCACGAAAGGCAGTTTGCGTTCGCGCGCCAGTTCGACCAGCCGCGACCCGCCTTCGATGCAGAACACGATGAAGCCATCGACCAGGGCGCTCTGGATGTTCCAGGCGAGCTGCTCGCTGTTGGCGGCCGAGACCAGCGAAATTCCGGCGCCGGTGGCGTCGCAGGCCTGCGAAATGCTGGCCATCATGACGCGGGCAAAGGGATCGTCGAAGAAATAGGACAATGGTTCTGCCGTTGCCACGCCGATGGCGTTGACCTTGCCGGCGCGCAGCAGCCGGCCCTTGGGATCCGGGCCGGCATAGCCCATCGCTTCCGCCGCCGCCTTGACCCGCTCGCGGACCTCTTCGCGCACGATTTCCGGGCGAGCGAACACGTTGGACGCGGTTCCGTGCGAGACGCCGGCCGCCTTGGCGATGTCGGCAAGCCGCACTGATTTCGTCTTGCCGGAGGTCAATGCCGTCATTTTCGTCTCCTGAACCGGAGCCTGTTTAGCACTTTCCTTGGATCGGTTCAAATTTTCCCTTGATCGGACGACGGAGAGGGTTCTATATTTGAATCGATCCAAGGGATTCACCAAGTACAACTTGGATCGGTTCAAGAGGAGGGTGCCATGCATCCCGTGAATTATCTGTTCGAAGACATCTACGGCAATGATTGGGGCATAGTCTCCGACGCCGTCACCCGCAAGCGCCGCGACAAGGTCGGGCCGTGGAGGCGTGACCTGCAATACCTTGTGAAACGAAAGCGCAGCTGATCGGCCCCGGCATTTTCGTGCCAGCTGATTGGATCGATTCAAGTTCTTGAAGAGGAGACGAACATGCATCCCGTGAAGCATCTGTTCGAAGACATTTATCGCAACTACTGGGGTATCTCGCCTGCCACGGAGCAGCCGCAACGGCGGCGGCCGACCAAGCCTGCCAAGCGCAACCGCGACCTGCTGCCGGAAAACCGGCAGGATTAAGCCTCGTGTGATATCTGATGGGGCAGGGTTCTTGCCTCGTCAGGACCGTTGCCGCACGAGCGCCGAGGCCGCGATCACCAGCCAGCCCGCGATGAGCAAGGTGCCGCCGATCGGCGCCGACATCGGGAACAGCCGCGATCCCACGAAATCCCGTGCCAGCAGATCGCCGCAGAACAGAACAAGCCCGACGAGCAGCACCAGGCTGCCGATCCGCAAGATCCGGTTTGCGCCGGCGAGGCCGACGGCCAAAAACACCGGCGCATGCATGAGCAGGAAGGATGCGGCCGTGCCGACGAACGCGCCGCCGAGATGCGCTGAAGCCGCCGACAGCGCCACGCCCGCCGCGCCGGCAATGCCGCCGGCGAAAACGAGGATGCGCGCGCTGTTTGCTGGTGCTGACTCGGCGATGCTCATTTCTCGGGCTCCGTGATTGACGATAGGCGGCGCGACCTGTCTGTCAGGATTTTTCCGATATCGCCAGCATGTCGCGCGTGCGGCGCGCCTGGGCCAGCCAATTATACGCGGCACCGCCCGCCATCAGCACCGACGTGCCGAGAAACACCGCGCGCATGCCGAAATGGCCGCCGACGAAGCCGCCCAGCAGCGGCCCCGCAACCTGGCCGACATATTGCGCCGAGATTGCCAGGCCCAGCACATTGCCGCCGACCCCATCGGGAACATTGTGGCGGATGACGCTGGTGATGCAGGGCAACAGCCCGCCCAGCACCAGACCCATAAAGAACCGCAGCCCGACCAACTGCCAGCTCTCGGTGACGAAGGCCTGCGGTATCAACAGCAGCGCCGAGACGGCCAGCGATGCGACGATGACGTTCCAGTGGCCGATGCGGTCGGCGAGCTTACCCAGCCGTGACGCCGACAGGATGGCGCCGAGTGCGGCCGCCGACATGACGACACCTGAGACCAGGGTCACCCGGCTTGCGTCCGCGACCAGTTGCTGGACGTAAACGGTGATGATCGGCTCGATCGACATGTTGGCGAAGGTGAACAGCATGCCGGTTGCCAGCATCGCCACGACAGGGCGTTTGTCGGTGATCTGCGCCCAACCGCCCTTTGGTTTCTCCTTGGGTTGTGCCTGCATTGGCGGGCGAGGCATCTCCTTGATCAGGAACGTCGTCGCCAGCGCCGCCAGGAAAATGACGCCGCCCGCGATGAGGAAGGTGGCGCGAATACCGATCAATGGCGGCAGCGCGCCGCCAAGCAACGGGCCGACCAGGGAGCCTGCGGTGATGCCGGCCGACAGCACGCCAAGCGCCCAGCCGGAGCGCTCCTTCGGCGTCTGCATGGCGACAAGTATGGTCGAGCCTGAGGAATAACCGCCGGCAAAGCCGATCAGCAGGCGCAAAAGCACCAATTGCCAGACGGTCTGCACCATGCCGGTCAGCGACATGCAGATCGCCATGCCGAAACTGGCCCGCACCAGCATCACCTTGCGGCCGTAGCGGTCGCCGAGCCGCCCCCACAGCGGTGCGACAAGGGCCGCGGCAAGGAAGGTGGCGCCGAAGGCGATACCGGACCATTGCACGATCGCCGCGTGGCCCACGGCGCCCAGCTGTTCGACATAGAGCGGCAGGAACGGCAGCAACAGCGTCATCGCCACAAGCGTGCCGAACGATCCGGCAAAGCACACGAGCAGGTTGCGCCGCCAATGAATGTTGTAGGTGGAAGGCGCTTCGGCGGCCTGCGCTGCACTGTCCTGCGGCATGTCCTGTCCTGTCCGCTTGCTGCGGATACCATTTTGGGATACCAACTTGGTACCTCATGGACGCAAAGCCCGGCTGCTGTCAATCAGGCGCTCTCAATGTGATCGGCAAGACCAACGGGCAAGGCCGATCGCCAGCAATGGAAGCAACTATGTCGCAGATGCAGATCGTCGAAAAAGCGCTTCGCGAGATGATCCTTGGCCTCGAGGTCGGTCCTGGCGAGCGGCTGACGGAGCGCTGGATCGAGAGCCGCTTCCGCGCCTCGCGCACGCCGGTCAGGGCAGCCCTGCTGCGGCTGGAGACGGAAGGGCTGATCTGCCGCGACGGGCGCGGCTGGACCGTGTCGCCGATCAACCTTGCCGAACTGGAACAGATCGCGGTGTACCGCGAAGCGGTCGAGGTCGCGGCGGTCAGGCTGACTTCGGCGCTGGCCGACAGGAGCGCAGCCGATGTCATCGAGGCGATGCTGGATTCCTGCGACACTGCCACGCCGCGCGAGGAATGGCACCGCGTCGGCATGGATTTCCATATCGAACTGGCGCGGCTCTCCGGCAACGAGTTCCTGTTTCGGGCCGTGCGCGATGCCATGACGCGCCTGTCGCGGGCGCGCTGGCTGGAGGTGCGCGACGAGGCGGCCCTTGGCCGCGCCTGGAGCGAGCATCACGCCATTCTGGCGGCGGTGCGGGCCGGCGATGCCGATGCGGCGGCGGCGCGACTTTCCGCCCATATAGCCGGCAGCCGCGCCCGCCTGGTGACGTCGTTGCACAATGACCGGCGCGGCCTGCGCGCCAGGGGTTTTGCCGTCGTCGCCGCTTGATACCGGTCACGAAAACGAAAGAACGCCGACGCCATCCGCTTTCGGCCTCGCTTCGCGGACGCCGATGGCGTAAGAGGCGGCCATGGAAAACAACCGATTTGAAACACCCGTGACCGTTAAGTCGGGCACGGAGGGAAGCACTCAGCTCTTGCGTACGGTGCGTGAGGCTTCCGATTACCTGCTCAACAGCTGGCCCGGCAAGCGCAGCCCCAAGCACCGCGAAGCGCTGCAGGCCTGCCATGACGCGCTGGCCGGCGACAAGCCGGCGATGATTGCAAGACGCGCCTTCATCGCCGCCGCGCGCGAGGTCAACGTCTTCGTCAGCGACAAGGCCCCGGCCTGATCACATCGGCCTGATCAGACCGGCATTTTGCCAGGATCCGGCCCGTTTCACGGGCCGGTGATCCTGTCTTGCCTATTTTTCTGTCTCGGTGTCGGTTTTGGAACTTGCCTCGTTCTCAGGCTCGGCGCGCTCCTTGGCCGCGACCTTGGCGGCGAGCTTCTCCGCCTTCTTGGCGGCCTTCTGCCGGTCGCGCTCTTTGCGTTCCTGACCGTAATTCGGTGGTCGAGCCATATCGTTTCCTTTCGCTGTGCCTGATCCTGCCTAGAAGCATTGGCCGGCAAACACAACAGCGCCGCGAGGGCAGATGCCAGCGGTTCTGGACTTGCGTGATGGCGAACACAATGGTTTAGAAAAGGCTGCGGGACAGTTGCTGGAGCCGCCGCCGACCGATTTCGAATCAAAACGACCGATGGCCACGCTTCAAAGAAACGCACAGAAGCTGATCTACTATGCGCGCAACGCCATGCGCGACATCGCGCCGCCGGTTCTTTTCCGGCGCCGGCTCGGCCGGCTGCTCGATCAGGCCAGGCTTTCCGACGCATCGGTCCGCCAGCGGCTCAATTACTACAACACGCTGCGGGAGCCTTTTAGCCCCAGCCCCGAGGCCGTGCCGGTCAGCCGGCTGCCGTCGGACCGCAGCATGTACTATTACGATCTGAAGGAGTTCACCCGTTATTTCGACCCAGATCTGCGCATCGACCTGGAATTCGGCGACGTCATCGAAGTGCCGAAGATGCCGTCGATCGTCAAGGACCGGCCGATAGCGGGCGACAACGGCAACGGCGTCCTGTTCAAGCTGAACAAGTTCCGTCATTTCTACATGCCAGCCGACGATGTCGCCTTCGCCGACAAGCATCCGCTCGTCGTTTGGCGCGGCGAACTCAACAATCCGATCCGCACCTTGTTGCTGGATGCAGCCCGCAATCTGCCGTTCTGCGATGTCGGCACGCCGAGGGCGACAGCACCTGCGGAATACCGCAAGCCCTATCTCAGCATCGATCAGCAGCGCCGCTACCGCTATATCATCTCGCTCGAAGGCAATGATGTCGCGACCAATCTGAAATGGATCATGAGCTCGAACTCGCTCTGCCTGATGCCGCCGCCGACCTATGAGACCTGGTTCGCGGAAGGGCAGCTCGAGCCCGATGTCCATTATGTGCCGCTGGCGCCCGACTTCAGCGATCTGGCCGAGCGCGTGCACCATCTCGAGAAACATCCGGCCGAGGCCCAGCGCATCGTTGCGGCGGCCAACGCCTATTGCCGCAAATTCGCCGACGAGCGGGCCGAGCAGGCGATCTGCCTGCTCGTGCTCTACAAATATTTCGTGCTCAGCGGCCAGATCGAGACCGATCCGCAGGTCTGGCGGTTTATCGCGGGCTAGCGGCCTCCGGCGCCCTTAAGTCAGATGACGCTGCGGTCCATAACCAGATCGGCCGGGCCGAAGCGGTCCTTCGCGGTGAACTGCTGGTGCCAGTAGGGATAGAGCACCGGCGGCCGGCTGACGGCATCGAGACGCTGGCGTTCATCAAAGGACAGCGTCAGGCTTGCCGCGGCGAGATTGTCTTTCAACTGGGACTCATTGCGTGCGCCGATCACCAGCGAACTGACGGCTGGCCGGCCGAGCAGCCAGGTCAGCGCCACCTGGGCCGCCGAAACGCCGCGTGCCGCACCGATGTCGACCAGCACATCGACGATCCGCCACAGCCGGTCCTCGTCGCGGATCGGCGGTTCCGACCAGCCGCCGATCTGGCGCGCCGTCGGGCTGTCGCGGCGGTATTTTCCCGACAGCAGGCCGCCGGCGAGCGGGCTCCACACCAGCACGCCAAGGCCCTGGTCGACCGAGATCGGCAAGAGCTCATACTCGGCCTCGCGTGCTTCCAGCGTGTAGTGGATCTGCTGGGTGACGAAGCGCGGCTGGTGCTGGCTGTCGCTGATGCCCAGCGCCTTCATGACCTGCCAGCCGGAATAGTTGGAGCAGCCGACATAGCGGATCTTGCCCTGGGCAACCAGCGTGTCGAGCGCGGCGATGGTTTCCTCGAGCGGCGTCGCGCCGTCCCATTCGTGAAGGAAATAGATGTCGATGACATCGGTCCTGAGGCGCTTCAGGCTCTTCTCGCATTCGCGGATCAGATGATGGCGCGACAGGCCTTCGTCATTGGGGCCCTTGCCGATCCGCATGCGCGCTTTGGAGGCGATCAGCACGTCGTTCTTGCGCTTGCCGCCGAGCGCCTCGCCGATGATCTCTTCCGACAGACCGTTGGAATAGACATTGGCGGTGTCGATGAGATTGATGCCGGCATCGATGCAAGTGTCGATGATGCGCGAGGCCTCCGCGAGATCGGAATTGCCGACGGCAGCGAACGGCCCGCTGCCGCCGAAGGTCATGGTTCCCAAGGTCAGCGCCGAAACTTTCAAGCCGGAACGGCCAAGCGTGCGGTATTCCATCTCAGATCCTCGTAGTTTTTGTGGGGAGGCGGTTTTATCAGGAAGGGGCGGGGAAGCCCGAACCGGTCCGCCATTTGTAGGACAATTTGAGCGGCTTGTCGCCATGCCAGGGCGCTGGATCGGCAATGCTCGCTGCTTTGCAGTGATGACCGGCTGGCCGGCGGCTTGCAAAAAAACCGTCATTCCCGGCCTATATCAAGTCGGCTCAGGGTTTCATGTCAGCCGGCAAGCGGAGCAGTGGAAATGACCGAGTTAAAGCAGAATTCTCCGGCCAGGGATTGGCTGGAAGCCGAACTCGCCGACACGCTCGACGAGGACTATGAGCTTGAAATGTCGGAGCCGGCGCTGTCGCTGGAGATCGCCAAGATCTACAAGAACGCGCATCCGCCGTCGATCGACCGCATGCAGTATTTCCGCGACCTGATCGGCTTGCAGTCGGAACTGATCAAGCTGCAGTCCTGGGTCGCCTACCACAAGAAGAAGCTGGTGGTGGTTTTCGAGGGCCGTGATTCCGCCGGCAAGGGCGGCGTCATCAAGCGCATCACCCAGCGCCTCAACCCGCGCATCTGCCGCGTCGTGGCGCTGCCGGCGCCGACCGAGCGCGAAAAATCGCAATGGTATTTCCAGCGCTACGTGCCGCATCTGCCGGCCGGCGGCGAGATCGTGCTGTTCGACCGCTCCTGGTACAACCGCTCCGGCGTCGAGCGGGTGATGGGCTTTGCCGAACCCGATCAGGTCGAAGAGTTCTTCCGCGATCTGCCGGAGTTCGAGCGCATGCTGGTCCGCTCCGGCGTCACCCTGGTCAAATACTGGTTCTCGATCACCGACGAGGAACAGCAGATGCGCTTCATGATGCGCATCCACGATCCGATGAAGCAGTGGAAGCTGTCGCCGATGGACCTGCAGTCGCGCGTGCGCTGGGAGCAGTACACCAAGGCCAAGGAAGAGACGTTTGCCCGAACCAACATCCCAGAGGCACCGTGGTACATCGTCGAAGGCAACGACAAGAAGCGGGCGCGGCTGAACTGCATCGACCATCTCCTCAAACAGCTGCCCTATGAGGACGTGCCGCACGAAGAAATCACGCTGCCCGAGCGGGTGTTCAATCCGGAGTACGAGCGCCAGGTCCTGCCGCGCGAGCTTTACGTGCCGGAGAAGTATTGAGCACTTTTCCTTATCCCCCTTTCACGGGGAGAAGGTGCCTGAAGGGCGGATGAGGGGCAGCGCCGGCATCGACGAATTCACAGCCGTCGGACGCTGCTAACCTCCAAAAGCAGCGCTGCCCCTCATTGCCTGCCGGGCATTTCTCCCCGCAAAACGGGGAGAAAGAAGCCTGCGCCTATCACTTCGCCACTACACCCGCTTGATCGTCACATGCGTGGCGAGCGCTGTCGCTACCTGCTCGGTGCACTGGTAACCCAGCTGCAGCATATCCAGCCCGGCAAACAGGCTCTCGCCCCTCCCGAGCAACACCGGCGACACCGCCAGATGCAACTCGTCGATGAGCTTCTCTTGTAGATATTGCCGGATGGTGGAAACGCCGCCGCCGACGCGGACATCCTTGCCGCCGGCCGCGGCCTTTGCTTGTTCGAGCGCGGCGTGGATGCCGCCGGTAACGAAGTGGAAAATGGTGCCGCCTTCCATCACAATGGAGTCGCGCTTGTAGTGGGTCAGCACGAAGGTCGGCACATGATAGGGCGGGCTGTCGCCCCACCAGCCTTTCCAGCTCTCGTCTGGCCATTCGCCGCGGATTGGACCGAACATGTTGCGGCCGAGGATCCAGGCCCCGACATTGTCGAAGCTGCGGACAGTGAACCGGTCGTCCACATCGGTGGTGCCGCCATCCTTGCCGACCATCTCATGGAAGGTGCGGGTGCCGGTCATCCATTTGTGCAGATCTTCGCCACCAACGCCGAGCGGATTTTGCAGGTCCTGGTCAGGACCGGCGCCGAAACCGTCGAGCGACAAGGTGAAGGCATTGACGCGCAGTTTGGACATGGAAGACTCCCTTTGGTGACCAGTTGTGATTTGCAATCAGTATTCAAACTGATTGCATTTTGCAACTAGTATTTTTAGAGGCAAGCCGATCTGTGGAATGCGCAGGGACCTCAAGCCGCCACGCGCTTCGGCATCACCGCAAACGGGCTGAGCCCAAGCCAGATCTGCATCTTGCCGGCGACGTCGAGATCGCCGGTCAGGCTGATCTTGTCGCGTTCCTTATGAACTGTCGTCAGCCCCATCCAGATCGAGGTCATGGTGCACAGATCGGTCGAGACGTAGAGATCGACGTCGAAGCCCGGATCGTACCAGCAAAGATCGACCTCGCCCTGCTTTTCGACGATCAGCCACCACGATCGTTTTGACACCGGCAGGTCATGGTACAGGAATTGTATCACGGTGCGCCCGTCCGGCAGCGGACTGGGGTTCAGATTGCGCCGCATGTCCCACATCAGCAGCGACGGATCGAGGTTTTTGAGCGACAGCCTGGCCTCGACCCATTTCTGGCCCCAAAACCCCATCGCCTCGACAACCGGGCGCAAATCCCGGCCCGCCTCGGTCAGCCGGTATTCGAACACGCCCTTCTCGGTCGCGATCTCGGTCCGCTCGACGATGCCTCCCGCTTCGAGATCCCTAAGCCGTTGCGACAGAAGGGTTGGCGACATTTTCGGCACGCCGCGGCGCAAATCGTTGAAGCGGGTCGATCCCGCCACCAGTTCGCGCAGCAGCACCATGGTCCAGCGTGTGCAGAGCAGCTCGGCGGCCATGGAGAGCGGGCAGAATTGCTTGTAACCGGCTTGTGTCATGTGGTGAGCTCCAAAAGATGTTGCCAGACCTTATTCAGAAAACCTGAGTTCAGCCAGTACAGAAGCTGTACTGGCACCCCCGGTACAGTTATGTGACTGGAGCGGTCCGGCGCCGCCATGCGAGACAGCGGTCACGTCACCGGGCAGTCCGGTGCCGATCCATGAGGAGTTGGACAATGACCGCTTACGTGATCGCAGACATCAAGGTGAAGGACGACAAATGGGTGCCGGCCTATGCCGCTTCGGTGCATGACCTCGTCCACAAGCATGGCGGCAAGTATCTCGCCCGCAGCGGCAATGTGAAGACGCTGGAGGGCAAGCCGCTCGACACCAGCCTGATCGCCATCATGGCGTTTCCGTCGGCAAAGGCAGCCGAAGCCTTCACCAACGATCCGCAATACGCTCCGTTTGTGGCGGAGCGTCAGAAGGGCAGCGACAGCCGCTTCCAACTGATCGACGATACCGATCTCGCTGGAACGATCCCTTATTTGCCGAAGGCGTGAGGAAAAGCCGGAACCCGGTGTATCAGGGTTCCGGCTAACCCTTCAGCATTTGCGCCACTTCGGGCGCGAAGCAGGTGGACGGGTACTCTCACGCGATTTAGTCTTGAACTCGAAAGTCGGTAAACTGAGCAGGCGCGCACGTGACCATTATTTCACTCATTGCAAAACTGTTTGTCAACCGGAACCGCCCGCAGAATAGGCCAGCTCGAGTCCCAGAGCGGGTTTTCCGCAAAGAGGCGAAATTCAAGAAACATGGAAAATTCTTCCAGATCGGACCGACATATCGCGGCGGGTCCCATTGTCTTCAGCTGGAAAACGCCCAAGCTTTGGTGCCGCCACCCCGCATACTGCTCGGGCCGACGGAGTTTGGGGGATACGGCTTTCCTGAGTACCCGGAGACGCCCAGGCTACGGCCTGAAGCGACAGCCTATTGCAGGCCACCAAAAGACTTAGAAGATTTTCATTGTTACTGGCTTGTATCCGAGCGCCTGAAGGAAGTTCTGCAGTCAGTCGACCCCGATGGGGTCGTGTTTAACGACTGCGACGTATTCTATTTGAGCGGAAAGCCGATCGAACCAAAGCACTACCTTTGCGACATTGTTCGCAAGATTGATGCCGTGGATCTCGAATCGTCGAAGTTTAGGCTTTTGATCGGCGAGAATGGAGGCGTCCACTACGACCGCGCCGGAGGCGCGTGCTTCTATTTCAAGGAGGAGATTGTTGGCGATGCGCATATCTTCAAACAGAAGAACATGGGCATCGTCATTTGCACCGCCAAATTGAGAGAAGCCTGTGTCGAAGCAGGCATCAAGAATCCCGACTTGTTCCAAGACATGTCGGTTTGCGGGCGTGGTCGGCTGGACTTCGAAACAAGAAATGTCAAAGAGAGTTATGTGCTGGAGTGAATTTATCCCTTCAGCATTTGCGCCACTTCCGGCGCGAAGTAGGTCAGAATGCCGTCGCAGCCGGCGCGCTTGAAGGCGAGCAGGCTCTCCAGCATTGCCTTTTCGCCGTCGATCCAGCCATT
This sequence comes from Mesorhizobium sp. M1078, assembly GCF_040318615.1. Lineage (NCBI taxonomy): Bacteria > Pseudomonadati > Pseudomonadota > Alphaproteobacteria > Hyphomicrobiales > Phyllobacteriaceae > Mesorhizobium > Mesorhizobium sp. M1078. Next base: position 62,934 of record NZ_JAMYMP010000019.1, on the reverse strand, counting down.
GGCGGCCGCCGCCTTGATCATCGAATATTCGCCTGACACCTGGTAGGCGAAGGTCGGCATCTGGAACTCGTCCTTCAGCCGGCGGATGATGTCGAGATAGGGCAGGCCGGGCTTGACCATCAGCATGTCGGCGCCCTCGGCGATATCCTGCTCGGCCTCGCGCACCGCTTCGTCGGAATTGGCGTGGTCGAGATAGTAGGTCTTCTTGTCGCCCTTGAGCAGGCCCGCGGTGCCGACCGCCTCGCGGTAGGGGCCGTAGAAGGCGGAGGCGAATTTCGTCGCATAGGACATGATCGCCACATCCGAAAAACCGTTGGCGTCGAGTGCGTCGCGGATGGCGCCGATGCGGCCGTCCATCATGTCGGACGGCGCGATGATGTCGGCGCCGGCCGCTGCCTGGATGACGGCCGCGGCGGTCACCTGTTCCACTGTCTCGTCATTGACGATGATGCCGTCGCGCAAGATGCCGTCATGGCCGTGCGAGGTGAACGGATCAAGCGCGGCATCGGTGATGATGCCGATCTCCGGCACCGCGTCCTTGATGGCGCGGGTTGCGCGGTTGATGATGTTTTCCGGGTCGAGGATGTGCGATCCCGTCAGGTCGCGCAGGCTGAGTTCAACATTGGGGAAGGTGGCGATCGCCGGAATGCCGAGCTTAGCGGCCCGCTCGGCCTCCTTGACGGCGAGGTCCAGCGACAGGCGGAATACGCCGGGCATGGCGGCGATCGGCTCGCGCGTGTTCTTGCCGTCGATGACGAAGATCGGCCAGATCAGATCGTTCACCGTAAGCCGGTTTTCCTGCACCAGGCGGCGCGACCAGTCGGCCTTGCGCATGCGCCGCAAGCGGCGGCTGCCGGTGATCTCGTCGACGCTGCGCGCACCGCCGGGCTTTGCCGGCGCGAATTTGTTGCTCGTCGCGGGGGTGAATTTGTTCATCGCAAAAACTCCGGGTCGAGGCGGCTTTTACCACGAGGCCTTGCCGCTGACCAATGCGACACGATTGTGCCAGTCGATAACGCGCTGCTTACGGCTTCGGCGGCCACGCCAGCTCGGGGCCGGTTTTGAAGAACGACACATTGTTGGTGAAGATGCTCTTCGGGGCAAGCCGGATCAGGCGCCCGTCCGGATGGCCGATGTCGGCGACATTGTCGATGAACCAGCGGTTCCAGGTCGCCTCCGGGCCGAGATATTTGTGCAGCAGCCGTTTGAAGCGGTTCGGCGCCATCGGCTCGATGGTGGCGGAGCCGCGCAGGCCGAGATGCAGCAGGATGCCGGCCTCATTGTCGAAATGGACGATCTCCACGGCGCAGCGCGGGTCACGTTCGAGGTGTTTGACAGCACTTGCCCCGGTCGAGCCGAGCAGCCAGATTGCAGCGTCCTCCCAGATGAACCACATCGGCGCGTTGCGCGGCGCGCCGTCAGGCGTCACGGTCGCCAGATTGGCCATCAGCGGGCGGCTGAGAACATCATCCGGGTCGAACTTTTTCGCATCTCCCAGCCATGGCTCGGCGCTGCGGTTTCAAGCGTCATGCGTTTGTCCCTGCATCAGAAGAAAGGCTGTTTCGCCCGGCAATTCTGCGCGCTTTTCTGCGGGGGGCAAAGCACGGTCGCGTTCCCTTGCGAAAATCCAAACCGCGCCCGCCGGTTGACGCACCCATGCGCCACCTTTAGCACTTCAGTCCCGCAGGCGCGGGGAGGGATTCTCTGACGATGGATTTTGGCGGCGGCGACGAGATCCGCTTCGAACGGTTGGGCAAGGCGGGCGTCGTCACGCTGACGCGGCCGCAGGCGCTCAATGCGCTGACACATCGCATGATCAAGGCGCTGGACAAGGCGCTCGACGCTTTTGAGCGCGATACCGGCGTCGATGTCGTCATCGTCAAGGCCGAGGGCAGGGCGTTTTGCGCCGGCGGCGACATCATGCACGTCTACGAGGCCCGCGCCGGAAAGCCGCCGGTCGAGTTCTTCGCCGACGAATACCGGCTCAACGCCCGCATCAACAGTTACAAAAAGCCCTATGTCGCGCTGATCGACGGGATCGTTATGGGCGGCGGCGTCGGCATCTCTTTCCACGGTTCGCAGCGTGTGCTGACCGAGAACGCCCAGTTCGCCATGCCCGAAGTCGGCATCGGTTTCTTCCCCGATGTCGGCGGCAGCCATCTTCTGCCCGACCTTGGCGGCAGCTTCGGCATGTATCTGGCGCTGACCGGCAACCGCATTCGCTATGGCGATGCGCTGTGGTCTGGCCTGGCCACCCACACCATCAAGGCCGCCGACCAGGCTGCCTTTCTCGATCGGCTCTGCGCCAATGGCGATCCGGAATCGGTGCTGCGCGGCTTTTTCGTGCCGGCCAGGCGGGAGACCGGCCAGCCGGTGCTGGAAGCCATTGCCCGGCATTTTTCCCAACCCTCGCTCGCCGAAATCCTCGAGAGCCTGGAGCGGGCGGCAGGCGCCGACGAGTTTGCCGCCAAGACGCTGGCCACCATCCGCACCCGCTCGCCGACCAGCCTCAATGTCGCGTGGCGCCAGATCAGCGCCGGGCTGACGCTGTCGATGGAAGCCTGCATGAAGATGGAGTTCCGCATCCTCAACCGCATGCTGGCCGGGCACGACTTCTATGAAGGCATCCGCGCCGCCATCGTCGACAAGGGCTCGACGCCGCAATGGCGGCCGGCAAGCCTGGCCGAGGTTGACGCTGCTTCGGTGGACGCCTATTTCGCGCCGCTCGAACGGGAGCTCGAACTGTGAGCGAGGTCACGTCGCGGCGCATCGTGCTGCAGCCCTCGGGTGTCGAGATCATCTTCGCCTGGTTCCAGCGCGTCATAGCGGGCTATTGCCTGCTGTTCGGCATCCTGTACTGGATCCGGCTGATCGGCTTTTATCCCGGCCCGCTGTGGCGCTTCGACCTGATGCCGGTGCACTGGCAGGTCGTGGCGGTGATGCTGGCCGTGTTCTTCCCCTTCGCCGCCGCCGGCCTCTGGATGCTGGCGTCGTGGGGCCCGGTGATCTGGTTCATCTGCGCGGTGACCGAGACCATCATGTATGCCGGCTTCCCCAATCTGTACGGCCACCGGCCGCTGATCGTCTTCTCGCATGCCGCGGTGGCGCTGCTCTACATCGCCTTCCGCGTCGTTATCTGGATGCGCAAGCGCCCCGCGCGCGCCTGAAACGCCGCCCCGCAGCCATTGGCTAAATCTTTAGGTTAATTATCCTTGCTCGGGTGACCGTTCGTTAAGCGTCTTACGAAACCTATTACCGGTAAGCTCTTGTTAGCCCTAGCGTTTAAGTCGAATTTTATGAGTATTCGATAGTGTCGCAATCAAGGTGAAAAACAAAAAATCACCAGGGCGACAAACGAGAGGCAAAGACAATGATCAATTCGCGTCCGGCGGCGAAGACCGCCAACGTATCCGACGATCGCCGCGAGGCTATCCGTTCGCTTTACATGGAATCGCTTCAGCTGGTGGAGCGTTTGCATCGCCGTCTGCTTGACGTGATCAAGGACGAGTTCGACCGCAACGGCCGTTCCGACATCAATGCCATCCAGGCGCTGCTTCTGTTCAATATCGGCAATTCCGAATTGACCGCCGGCGAGCTGCGCTCGCGTGGCTACTATCTCGGCTCGAACGTCTCCTACAATCTGAAGAAGCTGGTCGATCTCGGCTTCATCAACCACCAGCGCTCGCGCATCGACCGCCGTTCGGTCCGCGTTTCGCTGACGCCGAAGGGCAATGAAGTGGCGGAAGTCGTCGCCGGTCTCTATGAGCGCCATGTCGGCTCGATCGAACAGGTCGGCGGCATCAACAGCGAAGAGTTCAAGCAGATGAACCGCGCGCTGCAGCGCCTCGACCGCTTCTGGAACGACACCATCGCCTACCGGATGTAATCAGCGGGCATTGAATAGCAGCTGCGCCGGAAGAAGCGCGGCCGGAGGAAAGTCTCAGCCAACAGGCCGGTGCCGAAAAGCACCGGCCTTTTCTTTTCGAGCCGCCGGCGCTTCCAAATTCGGCGTAAGCCACGTTGCCGCCATATTCGCGGTGGAAGCGAGGAGGGCGGGTGATGCGGCGGCGGAAGCTGTTCGCGCGCCTGTAAGGTCGCATCGCGGTCCGCTTTTCACGGCTCAGTGATGCAGGTCATGGTTGGCTAATTGTTAACAGTGCCAACTTTAGAGTGCGGGCGATATCGCCCAAGATCGAGCACGTAGCCGAACGCTGCAACAGCCAAACGCTAGAAGCCAAACACGACAAGAATGTCTGGAACGTCCATGAGAACCAGCCGCCGCCTTTTCCTTTCCGGAGCTTCCGCGCTCGCCGTTGCCATGGTTGGCAATGCCGCCAGCGCGCAGGATGTGATCGACGATATCCTGAAATCGTCGGGCCGCGGCAATTGGGACGACCAGTTCGATGCCCGCGCCTCGGAGGGCGGCAAGGTCGCCTCGACGCTGCCGATCTTCAGCCTGCAGACGGTCGCCTTCACCGAACAGGCGGTGGCGCAGTATCAGAACATCGTCGCCCAGGGCGGCTGGGGCGAGGTGCCGGCGACCAAGAAGCTGCAGCTTGGCGTCGACGATCCGGACGTGGTGCCGCTGCGCAAGCGGCTGATGGTTTCGGGCGACCTGGCGCAGAGCGCCGGCATTTCGACGTCGTTCGATTCCTACGTCGACGCCGCGGTCAAGCGCTTCCAGGCGCGCCATGGCCTGCCGGCCGACGGCGCCATGGGCAAATACACCTATGCCGCGATGAACGTTTCGGCGCAGATCCGCCTCGGTCAGCTGCAGACCAACCTGGAGCGCCTGCGCGAAAAGGCCGGCACGCTGGGCAGCCGTTATGTGCTGGTCGATATCCCGGCGGCACAGATCGAGGCGGTCGAGAACGATCGCGTCGTGCTGCGCCACACCGCAATCGTCGGCAAGATCGACCGCCAGACCCCGGTGGTCAATTCCAAGATCAACGAGATCATCGTCAATCCTTACTGGAACGCGCCGGTCTCGATCGTGCGCAAGGACATCATTCCGCTGATGCGGAAGAACCCCGACTATCTCAAGGACAGCCACATCCGGCTGTTTGCGCCTGATGGCAGCGAAGTCGATCCGATGACTGTCGACTGGTCGACGGATGATGCCGCAAAATACCGCTTCCGCCAGGATCCGGGTTCCGGCAACGCCATGGCCTCGGTGAAGATCAACTTCCCCAGCCCCGACGGCGTCTACATGCACGATACGCCGCAGCAAAGCCTGTTCGGCAAGATGATGCGCTTCGATTCTTCGGGCTGCGTGCGTGTCCAGAACGTGCGCGACCTCGTCACATGGATCCTGCGCGACACACCCGGCTGGGACCGCCAGCATTTCGAGGCGACCATCAAGACCGGCGAGAACACGCCGGTGCAGGTCGTCAACCCGGTTCCGGTCCACTTCCTCTATGTGTCGGCCTGGTCGACGGGTCCGGGCGTCGTGCAGTTCCGCGACGACGTCTACGCGCTCGATGGCGCCAGCGAACTGCAGATCACCTCTTCGCTCTAAGCCGCTGATCTCATTTAGAAAAGGCCACCGCAAGGTGGCCTTTTCCGTTCGACATCCCAACAGAAGAAGACTGGTGGCCGCCAGCCATGCAGGCCATGAACACTGCCGGACGTTGCGCCGCAGGCCCATCTGGACGGACTAACGGCAATTGCGCATGGTCCTCAAAACAGCCGGAACCGCGCCATGCAGGTCGCAATCTTCATCCTCACCGTGCTGGTCTTCGTCGCTCTTTCCGGCGCACTGGTGCGGTTGGTTCGGGTGCCGCTGCCGGTGCTGCAGATTGCCATCGGCGCCGCGCTCGCCTGGCCGGTGAAAGGCATCCATGTCGAGATCGACCCCGAACTCTTCCTGCTGGTGTTCATCCCGCCGCTTTTGTTCGGCGATGCCTATGGAGCGCCCAAACGCGAGCTGATCGCGCTGCGCGGACCGATCCTCGATCTGGCCATCGGGCTGGTCTTCTTTACCATTGTCGGCTTCGGTTATGCCTTGCACTGGTTGGTGCCGAGCATCCCGCTGGTCGTCGCCTTCGCGCTCGCCGCCGTGCTGTCCCCGACCGACGCCGTGGCGGTGTCCTCGATCGTCGACAGAAGCCTGGTGCCGGCGGCTGATGCATATTCTGGAAGGCGAGGCGCTGCTCAACGACGCCTCGGGCCTGGTCATGTTCCGCTTCGCCGTCGCCGCCGCCGTGACCGGCAGCTTTTCCTTCGCCGATGCATCGCTGTCCTTCGTCTATGCCGTCGCCATCGGCATCCTGGCCGGCATCGCCGCGTTGTTCATCGCCGCCAGGCTGCTGCAGCTTCTGAATCGCATCGGCGGCGTTCCGGCCGAGGCGCAGGTTCTGGTCATGGTCCTGCTGCCCTTCATTGCCTATCTCGTCGCCGAACATCTGCATGCCTCAGGCATTCTGGCGGCGGTCACCGCCGGGCTTTTGACCGGCGGCTCCGGCGTCTTCCGCTTCCTCGGCGTCTCGGCGCGCATGCAGACGATCTCGCTGTGGACGACCTTGTCCTTCGTCTACAATGGCGCGCTGTTCATCGTGCTCGGCATGCAGCTTCCCGAAATCATTCGCCGCGTGCCGCCCGAACTGACCGGCCATTACCCGACCATCCAGCCGGTCGCGACGGTGATAGCGCTGACGCTGTGCCTGATCGCGCTGCGCTTCCTCTGGATCTGGGTCGGCGATATCGCGGCAAGCCTCAAGGCAAAATGGGGAAAGCGCAAGGCCGAGCCGTTTGGCATGCGTGTGCGGCTTGCCGGCTCGGTGGCGGGCGTGCGCGGCGCGATCACGCTGGCCGGCATCCTGTCGCTGCCGGTTGCCATGCCGGACGGCTCGTCTTTTCCGGCGCGCGACCTGGTGATCTTCCTCGCCGCCGGCGTCATCATCTGTTCGCTCGCCATCGCCAGCGTGGCGCTGCCGAAGATAGCGCACGGACTGGTCGAGCCGGGCGAGGATGGCAGCGCCATCGAGGAGCGTCTCGCCCGCATCGGCGCCGCCAAGGCGGCCATCGCCCGCATCGAAAGCATGGCGGGCGCCAGCGACGACGACCAGGGCGAGGTGCCCGGCGCCAGGCTTGCCGCCGCCGAAAACATCGTCGCCGGCTACCGGCGCCGCATCGCCACCTCGGACGAGGCCGACGACGCCCGGGCGGAGGCCCGCGAAGCCGGGCGGCTGGAGCTCGAAATGCGGCTTGCCGGCATCGAGGCCGAGCGCATCGCCGTGCGCGACATGTTAAGCAGCGGCGCGATCAACGACCATACGGCGCGGGCGCTGTTTACCGAGATCACGCTCACCGAAGCCTTGCTGCAGGGGCGGCAGGAGCGAAAATAGCGGTTCAGGGCCGCTCTGGCGCAATCCGGCCAGCAAATTTCGCGCTGCAAACGTGGCGAGGCGAAAACAACTGTGTTAATGGCGCGGCAATGCATGTCGCCCGGAACCGTGCAGCGGTTTCGGGGCAACGATATGCATAGATAAATGCCCCGAACCGAAGGATTTCAGGCCATGGCAACTGCAGCGGCAGCGTCGAACAAATTCGAATCCTTCTTCGAAACCACGCTGGAAGATGCCGATCCGGAGATCTTCGGCTCGATCCGCAACGAGCTTGGCCGCCAGCGTCACGAGATCGAGCTGATCGCCTCGGAAAACATCGTTTCGCGCGCCGTGCTCGAGGCGCAGGGCTCGATCATGACCAACAAATACGCCGAGGGTTATCCGGGCAAGCGCTATTATGGCGGCTGCCAGTTCGTCGACGTCGCCGAGGAACTCGCTATCGAGCGCGCCAAAAAGCTGTTCGGCTGCAACTTCGCCAATGTCCAGCCGAATTCCGGCAGCCAGATGAACCAGGCGGTCTTCCTGGCGCTGCTGCAGCCGGGCGATACCTTCATGGGCCTCGACCTGAACTCCGGCGGCCACCTGACGCACGGCTCGCCCGTCAATATGAGCGGCAAATGGTTCAAGGTCGTTTCCTATGGCGTGCGCAAGGACGACCATCTGCTCGACATGGACGCGATCGAAAAGACCGCGCATGAGACCAAGCCGAAGCTGATCCTGGCCGGCGGCACCGCCTATTCGCGCATCTGGGACTGGAAGCGCTTTCGCGAGATCGCCGATGCGGTCGGCGCCTATCTGATGGTCGACATGGCCCATATCGCCGGCCTGGTTGCCGGCGGCGTGCATCCGTCACCGCTGCCGCACGCCCATGTCGTGACCACGACCACGCACAAATCGTTGCGAGGCCCGCGCGGCGGCATGATCCTGTGCAATGACGAGGACATCGCCAAGAAGATGAACTCGGCGGTTTTCCCCGGCCTGCAGGGCGGCCCGCTGATGCATGTCATCGCCGCCAAGGCGGTCGCCTTCGGCGAGGCGCTGAAGCCGAGCTTCAAGCTCTATGCCGAGAGCGTCGTCGCCAACGCCAAGGCGCTGGCGTCGAGCCTCAAGGAAACCGGCCTCGACATCGTGTCCGGCGGCACCGACAACCATCTGATGCTGGTCGATCTCAGGCCCAAGAACGCCACCGGCAAGCGCGCCGAGGCAGCGCTCGGCCGCGCCAACATCACCTGCAACAAGAACGGCATCCCGTTCGATCCGGAAAAGCCTTTCGTCACCTCTGGCGTGCGTCTGGGCACGCCGGCCGGCACCACGCGCGGCTTCGGCCAGGCCGAATTCCGCGAGATCGGCAAGCTGATCGCCGAAGTGCTGGACGGGCTGAAGGTCGCCAATTCCGACGAAGGCAATGCGGCGGTCGAGGCGGCGGTGAAGGCAAAGGTCGTGGCGCTGACCGATCGTTTCCCGCTCTATCCCTATCTCGGTTGACCACCAGCGGCGCTTCGTCTTTTATCCCGCGCTCTGCGCCGCTTGCTGTCCGGGCGGCGCGGCCTGTTGGAGATTTGACGATGCGCATGTTCCATCCTGCCGTTCTGGCCTCCCTCGGCTCGCTTGCCGCTGTCGCCGTGTCGGGCGCGATCGCCCAGGAGCAGACGCAGCCGGGCACGGATATCCCCGCCACAAACACCTTTGGCAGGTGGACCACCATCATCGATGCGCTCGACACCGGCCAGGATTCCCGCAAGACCTGCGCTGCCTCCACGGCCTTTGTCGATGGCGGCGGCAATGCCGGCACGCTGACGCTTTCGATCTCGACCGGCGACGCGCTGCCGCCCGATGCCTATCCCGCGATCATGTTCACGATCGCCAACAAGGAGCTGCCGACCGGCAAGAAGATCGCCGCGACCTTCGGTGACCCCGGCGTCAAGGTTTCCGCGACCGTCTATTCCAATGATGCCGGCCGCCCGAGCTGGACCGTCGACAACCAGGCCAAGACCAGTCTCGCTTTGTTGCGGGCCATGCGCCAGGTCATCTCGCTCGACGTGACGTTCGGCAAGCAAGCCGTCGCCAGCATCCCTATGGACGGCTTCACCAAGGCCTACCGCAACCTCGGAACGTCCTGCGGCTTCCCGACCAAGGACGTCGCGCCCTGACATATCTGGCGCGGCTGGCAATTTTCCTCCCGCCTCGCTATCTCTGAGGGCGCGAGCGGCCGTTGCCGAACCTTTGCCGTCCCGGCAAAAACCTCTAAGCCTATCATTCCGCCAGAATCGCCAACCCGAAGGCTCTCCATGCGCTGTCCCTATTGCCAGTCCGAAGATACGCAGGTGAAGGATTCGCGCCCCGCCGAGGATGGCGCCGCGATCCGCCGGCGGCGCGTTTGCCCCGATTGCGGTGGCCGTTTCACCACTTTCGAGCGCGTCCAGTTGCGGGACCTCGTGGTGGTCAAGAAGTCCGGCAGAAAGGTGCCGTTCGACCGCGACAAGCTCTTGCGTTCGGTGGAGATCGCGGTGCGCAAGCGCAATGTCGATCCCGAGCGCATCGACCGCGCCGTCACCGGCATCGTGCGCCAGCTCGAAAGCTCCGGCGAGACGGAAATCGCCTCGGGCGAGGTCGGCCGGCTCGTGATGGAAGCGCTGAAGTCGCTCGACGACGTCGCCTATGTCCGCTTCGCCTCTGTCTATCGCAATTTCCGCGAGGCCAAGGATTTCCACGATGTCCTGGGTGAGCTCAAAGGTGACGAACTCAAAGGCGACGAGCTGAAGAGCGAAGAGGACGCCGGCTGAGCATGGCAAGCCAAACGTCAGGGAAGGCCGATCAGCAGGCCCTCGATCGCCGCTTCATGGCCGCGGCGCTGCGGCTGTCGCGGAAAAATGCCGGCCGCACCTCCACCAACCCTTCCGTCGGCACCATAATCGTTCGCGACGATGGCGCCGGCCCGATGATCGTCGGCACCGGCGTCACCGCTGTTGGCGGCCGGCCGCATGCCGAGACCGAGGCGCTGGCTGAAGCCGGCGAGTTGGCGCGCGGTGCCACCGCCTATGTCACGCTGGAGCCCTGCGCCCACCATGGCCGCACGCCGCCTTGCGCCAACGCGCTGGTCAATGCCGGAGTGGCGCGGGTCGTCGGCGCCGCCAGCGATCCCGATCCGCGCGTCTCCGGCAAAGGCTATGCCATCCTGCGCGCCGCCGGCATCGAAGTGGTCGAAAAGGTGCTGGTCGAGGAAGCCGCCGAGCAGATGGCCGGCTATTTGATTCGATCCATGAAAAAGCGTCCGGAAGTGACTCTGAAGCTTGCGCTTTCCAGCGACGGCAAGATCGGCAGGCATGGCGCCGGCCAGGTCGCGATCACCGGCGATGTCGCCCGCCGCGAAGTCTATCTGATGCGCGCCGAAGCCGATGGCATCCTGGTCGGCATCGGCACGGCGCTGGAGGATGATCCGGCGCTCACCGTGCGGCTGCCGGGGCTGGAGAACCGCTCGCCGGCGCGCATCGTGCTCGACCGCCAGATCAGGCTGCCCGAAGCCTCGAAGCTGGTCTCCGGCATCGACCGGGTGCCGCTCTATATCGCCGCGAGCCTGGAGGCCGACCCGCTGCGGCGGTCGGTGCTGGAGCGTGCCGGTGTGCGCTTCATCGGCACCGAAACCCATGAAGGCGGCATTGCCTTGCCGGAGCTGCTCGAGGATCTCGGCGCGCTCGGCATGGCCAGCGTTCTGGTCGAAGGCGGCGCCAAGGTGGCCAGCGCCTTCCTCGCCGAAAGACTGGTCGACCGCATCGTGCTGTTCCAGGGACCGGAAGCGATCGGCGAGGGCGGCATTGTATCGCCCGTCGACCCCAACCATATCCCGGCAGGCTTCCGCAAATTGCGCGAGATGCGCTTCGGGGACGATGTCTATGCGGAATGGATAAGGGACCTCTAGGGATCAGCATCGATGTTTACCGGAATTGTCACCGATATCGGCACTGTCGCGGCCATCAAGCCGCTGAGCGAAGGCGTCGGCCTGCGCATCGACACTGCCTATGATCCCGCGACCATCGCTATTGGCGCCTCGATTTCCTGCGGCGGCGTCTGTCTGACGGTGACGGCGCTGCCAGATGGCGGCTCGAATGCCCGCTGGTTCGAGGTCGAAGCCTGGGAAGAGGCACTGAGGCTGACCACGGCGTCGGGCTGGAAATCAGGCACCAAGGTCAATCTCGAGCGGGCACTGAAGATAGGCGCCGAACTCGGCGGCCACATCGTGTCGGGCCATGTCGATGGCATGGCCGAAATCGTCGAGCGCAAGGACGAGGGCGATGCCGTGCGCTTCACGCTGGAGGCGCCGCGCGAACTGGCGAAATTCATCGCGCCCAAGGGTTCCGTCGCACTCGACGGCACCTCGCTCACCGTCAACAAGGTCGAAGGCGCCCGTTTCGATGTGCTGTTGATCCACCATTCGCTGACCGTGACCACTTGGGGCGAGCGCAAGGTCGGCGACAAGGTCAACCTCGAGATCGACACCATGGCCCGCTACGCCGCGCGCCTGGTCGAGGCGGCGAAAGAGGGGCTTTGATGGCCGCAAGACTCACAATCGAACAGAAAAAGCGGCTTACGCGCGAAGCAATGGCCGATGTAGACGGGGGTCGTGTAGTGGATCACGAAGCTGTTCTCGTCTGGGCTGAAAGCCTCTGCAGCGAGTGGCCGCTACCGACGCCCAGCCCAAAGACGCGCTAGGCCAGGCTTCGCCTCCAGCAATCTTCCGCTTGCGATCAAACCGGCTTCGGCCTAAGTCACCGGCTACCCCCGGAGACATTTATGGCTGGCACATCCCAACACGGCAAAGCGTTCATTCGCCCGAAGAAGAAGGCCCACCTTCTGATCATCGAGGCGCGCTTTCATGACGATCTTGCCGACGCACTGCTCGACGGCGCGACGAGCGCGCTCGACGAAGCTAGCGCGACCTATGACGTCGTCACCGTTCCCGGTTCGCTGGAAATTCCAGCCGTGATCACTTTTGCGCTCGACGGCATGGGCGAGGGCGGCAAGGACTATGATGGTTTTGTCGCGCTCGGCACCATCATCCGCGGCGACACTTATCATTTCGACATCGTCGCCAATGAATCGAGTCGCGCGCTGATGGATCTCTCGGTCCAGGAAGCGATTGCGATCGGCAACGGCATCCTGACCACCGAGAACGACGCGCAGGCCTGGACGCGCGCCAAGCGCTCGGAGGGTGACAAGGGCGGCTTTGCCGCGCGCGCGGCGCTGACCATGATCGCGCTCAAAGAGAAGCTGGGAGCGCAATCGTGAGCGAACCCGCTTCGCCCGGCCAGCCCGCGATACGCCACGCCAACAAGCGTGGCGCCGCCCGTCTGGCCGCCGTGCAGGCGCTTTACCAGATGGACGTGGCCGGCAGCGGCGTCTTCGAGATCACCGCCGAATACGAGGCGTTCCGGCTCGGCAAGGAAGTCGACGGCGCGCTTTATCGGGAGGCCGACGCGCAGTGGTTCCGCGCCATCCTGGCCGGCGTCGTCGAGAACCAGACGACCATCGATCCGATCATACGCCAGGCGCTGACGGAAGACTGGCCGCTGTCCAGACTCGATTCGACGTTGCGCGCCATCCTGCGCGCTGGCGTCTACGAACTGATGAAGCGCGACGACGTGCCGGTGGCCGTCATCGTTTCGGAATATGTCGACATCGCCAAGGCCTTCTACGAGGAAGACGAGCCGAAGCTGACCAACGCCGTGCTCGACCGTGTGTCGCGCCGGGTGCGGGGCGAGGGGCGCGGCAAGGACGCATTGTGACCGGCACCGTCCCCGGCGCAGCAAGGGAAGCGCGCCGCACGGCGATCATCCTGGCGACGTCGCAGGCGATTATCGGTTCGGCCGCGCCGATTGCCATTTCCATGGGCGGGCTGGCCGGGCAATATCTGCTTGGCCCCGATAAGTCGCTGGCAACGGCGCCAATCACCGGCTTCAACATCGGCGTGGCGCTCGGCGCGTTGCCGGCCGCGGCCATCATCCGTTGGCTCGGCCAGCGCGGCGGCTTCATGACCGGCACCATCGTCACCGCGCTTGGCGGCGTCATCTCCACGTTGGCTCTGTTCCACGCCAGCTTCTGGCTGTTCGCTTTCGCGCTGCTGGTGATCGGCGTCGGCGGCGCCTTCGTCCAGCAGTTCCGCTTCGCCGCCGCCGATAATGCTCCGCCCGAATTCAAGGCGCGCGCCATTTCCTTCGTGCTGGCCGGCGGCGTCATCACCGCGATTCTCGGGCCGCAGATCGTCATCTTCACCCGCGAATTGCTGGCGCCGGTGATGTTTGCCGGCTCGTTCGTGGCCATTCCGGTTCTGGCGGCGGCCGGCGCCATCATCCTGTCATTCCTGCGCATCCCGGCCAAGGCTCCCGGCCACGCGGAAGTCGCGTCAAGCGACGCCCGGCCGCTGTCCGAGATCGTCACCCGGCCGCGTTTCGTCGCGGCACTGTTTTGCGCCGTCGGCAGCTATGCGCTGATGAGTTTCGTCATGACCGGCGCGCCGCTGGCCATGGTCGGCTGCGGCCTGTCGACGGACGACGCCACGCTCGGCATTTCCTGGCATGTGATGGCGATGTTTGCGCCGAGCTTCTTCACCGGATCGCTGATCCATCGCTTCGGCGCCGAACGCATCGTCGCAACCGGCCTGGTCCTGCTCATCGGCTGCGCCGCGGTGGCATTGTCCGGCCTGCATTTGTGGCAGTTCTGGACGGCGCTGATCCTGCTTGGCCTCGGCTGGAATTTCGCCTTCATCGGCGCCACCTCCATGGTCGCCGACAGCTACCATCCGTCCGAAAAGAGCAAGGTGCAGGGCTTCCACGACTTCGTCCTGTTCGGCTCCGTCGCCTTCGCCTCGCTAATGTCGGGCGCCATCTACAATGCCTGGGGCTGGGAGATGCTGAACTGGCTGGTTTTCCCGGTCGTCGCCCTGTGTTTCGTCGCCCTTGGCGCGCTCAAACTGACCGGATCGCGCAAAGCCCGCGCCTGATCCGGTTCTATCTTTGGCTTGGCACGACCTGTCAGCATGGCGCCGACCGAATCGCGGCGACCGCATAAAATTATTGCTTCTGTACCCATTGTTATGAAACCGTGTGCCCCGACGGGGCGTTGAAGCCATGCTCATATGCGGCCACCGCATTTTGGTCCAAAGCAAGGGGTTTTCACAATGTTTTCAGTCAAGATTCTGGCCGGCGCGGCGTTGGCGCTCGGCATCACGGCCGCCTCCGCCAATGCCCAGGTGGTCGTCTCCTCGAAGATCGACACCGAGGGCGGCGTGCTCGGCAACATCATCCAGCTTGTGCTCAACGCCAACAACATCAAGACCACCGACCGCATCCAGCTCGGCGGCACGCCGGTGGTACGCAAGGCGATCACCGCCGGCGAGATCGACATCTATCCCGAGTACACCGGCAATGCCGCTTTCTTCTTCGAGAAGGCCGACGATCCGGTCTGGAAGGATGCCGCCAAGGCCTATGAGACCGCCAAGAAGCTCGACTATGACGCCAACAAGATCGTCTGGCTGTCGCCGTCACCGGCCAACAACACCTGGGCGATCGCGCTGCGCAAGGAGGTTGCCGAGACCAACAAGCTGGCGACCCTGACCGACTTCGGCAAATACGTCGCCGGCGGCGGCACGGTGGTTTTGGCGGCGTCGGCTGAGTTCGTCAATTCGGCGGCAGCCCTGCCGGCGTTCCAGACCACTTACGGCTTCACGCTGAAGCCGGAGCAGTTGATCACGCTTTCGGGCGGCGACACCGCCGCGACAATCGGTGCTGCCGCCAACCAGACCAACGGCGCCAACGCCGCCATGGTCTACGGCACCGACGGCGGCATCGCGCCGTCCGGCCTGGTCGTGCTCGCCGACGACAAGGGCGTGCAGCCGGTCTACCAGCCGGCGCCGATCATCCGCGAAGCGGTGCTGAAAGAGCATCCGGAGATCGAGACGCTGTTGAAGCCGGTGTTCGCCAAGCTCGACCTCGTCACGCTGCAGGAACTCAACGGCCGCGTCCAGGTCGGCGGCGAGCCGGTCAAGGGTGTCGCCGAGGACTTTTTGAAGAAGAACGGGTTTTTGAAGTAGTCAGCGCATAGCTGATCGTGACGCTGGTGCGAGACACCCCTCTCTGGCCTGCCGGCCATCTCCCCCGCAAGGGGGGAGATCGGACTTCGCGTCGGCTTGCGCCGATCACCAGCGTAGTCTGCGCAACGTGGAAAATCGCTCCTCATGAGGGGCATCCATGACCCTGCGTTTCGACAAGCTCGGCATGGTTATCGCGGCGATCGTTGCCTATGCGGCGTTTCTGGCTCCGTTCGCCACCTTCCGCGCCAATCGTATCGTTCCCGGTCAGGCGCGCTCGATCCTGGAGGCGCTGCCGGCCACAGTCGGGCCGCTACTGCTGGCGATCGTCGTCGTGGCCGCAATTGTTGCCTTGCTGAAAACCCCGCTTGTCCTGCGCCTGGCCGCAAGCGTCGTGGCGCTCGCCGCCCTTGCCATCCTGATCGGTGTCGCCGGCACCTTCCTGATGCCGGCCGGCAACACCTTCGCCCGCATCTCGCCGGCTTCCGGGTTCTGGCTGTTGATCTTTGCCTTCACATTGTTGCTCGCCGACGTGCTGACCAGGCTCAACCTGTCGCCACCGGCCCGCGTCGGCGTGCTCGTCGTCGCGGCGCTGGCCATCGGCTTGTTGCTGATATCGGGGCAGTGGGACAGCCTGTCGATCCTCAAGGAATATGCAAACCGCGCCGATAGTTTCTGGGCCGAAGGCTCCAAGCACATCACACTGGCGCTGGGGTCGCTGGCGGCGGCGGTGATCGTCGGCCTGCCGCTCGGCATCCTGTGCCACCGCGTCGAACGGTTGCGGGCCGGCGTGCTCAATGTGCTCAACATCGTCCAGACCATACCCTCGATCGCGCTGTTCGGCCTGCTGATCGCGCCGCTGGGCTGGGTCGCCGCGCATGTTCCGGGTGCCGCAGCGCTCGGTATCAGAGGCATCGGCACCGCGCCCGCCTTCGTGGCTTTGTTCCTCTATTCGCTGCTGCCGGTGGTGGCCAACACCGTGGTCGGGCTTGCCGGCGTACCCCGCGCGGCCAATGATGCAGCGCGCGGCATGGGCATGACCGATGGCCAGCGCCTGTTCGGCGTCGAGTTTCCGTTGGCCTTTCCGGTGATCCTCACCGGCATCCGCATCGTGCTGGTGCAGAACATCGGCCTGGCCACCATCGCCGCACTGATCGGCGGCGGCGGCTTTGGCGTCTTCGTCTTCCAGGGCGTCGGCCAGACCGCAATGGACCTGGTGCTGCTCGGCGCCGTGCCGACGGTGGCGCTGGCCTTCGCCGCGGCCATCATCCTCGACGCAGTGATCGAAATGACCGCCACCAGGCGCAGGGTTGAAACGGCATGATCGAGATCGAAGGCATTACCAAGCGCTATGACGCGACGACCGTGGTCGACGACGTGTCCATGGTCGTCCAGCCGCGTACGGTTTGCGTCATTGTCGGTACCTCCGGTTCCGGCAAGACGACGCTGCTGCGAATGATCAACCGGCTGGTCGAGCCGACCGCCGGCGTCATCAAGCTCGACGGCAACGACAACCGCACGCTGCCCGGCTACGAGCTGCGCCGCAGCATCGGCTACGCTATCCAGGGCCACGGCCTGTTCCCGCACCGCACCGTTGCGCAGAACATCGCCACCGTGCCGGTCCTGCTGGGCTGGGACAAGGACCGCATCAAGGCCCGCGTCGATGAGTTGATGACACTCTACCAGCTCGACCCCGAGGCCTATGGCCCGCGCTACCCGCACGAACTGTCCGGCGGGCAACAGCAGCGTGTCGGCGTCGCCCGCGCGCTCGCCGCCGAGCCCAATGTGCTTCTGATGGACGAACCGTTCGGCGCACTCGACCCGATCATCCGCACCAAGGCGCAGGAAGATCTGCTGGCGATCCAGAAGCGCTTCGGCACCACCATCATCCTCGTCACCCACGACATGGAGGAGGCGGTCCATATGGGCGACAAGATCGCCGTCATGGATGCCGGAAAGCTGGTGCAATACGCCAAGCCGGAAGAGATCCTGGCGTGGCCGGCGAACGCCTTCGTCGAAACCCTGGTCGGCGCCAGCGAAAAGCCGTTCCGGCTCTTGTCGCTCGGCCGCGTGCGCGACGCCGTGGAAAAGGGGTCTGCCGAAGGCGAGGCGATCCCAGGCGACGCCAGCCAGCGCGACGCGCTGGCCGAGCTTCTGTGGTCGGGCCGGCCGGCGCTGCCGGTCAAGGGCGAAGACGGCAAGCCTCTCGGCCGCGTCACCGTCGACGGGCTGGTGAAGCGCGCGGCGAGACCGGCATGAAAGGGGCCGGTCTAAAAGCCTGGCTGCCTTCGCTGCTCAGGCTTGCCCTGGTGGTGCTTCTCATAGCCTTCGTTACCAATCCCGGCTGGTTCGAGCCGCTGTTGAAGCCGCTGACCGAAAACAATGCGCCGGCGATCTACAATCAGGGCAGCCTGCTGACGCTGACCCTGCTGCATCTCAGGACCGTGCTGATCGCTACCGTCGCCGCAACCATCGTTGCCGTGGCGCTTGCCATCCTGGTGACCAGGCCGGCGGGCGCCGAATTCCTGCCGCTGTCGCGCAGTCTGGTCAATATCGGCCAGACCTTTCCGCCGGTGGCGGTGCTGGCGCTGGCGGTGCCCGCCGTCGGTTTCGGCGAGAAGCCGACGCTGATTGCGCTGTTTCTCTACGGCCTGCTGCCGATCTTCGAGAACGCGCTGACCGGCCTCACAACGCTGCCGGGCAACATCATGGAGGCCGCGCGCGGCGCCGGCATGACGGGCTGGCAAAGACTGGTCAAGGTCGAATTGCCGCTGAGCGCGCCGATCATTCTGGGCGGAATAAGGCTGTCGGTGGTGATCAGCCTGGCCACGGCGACGATCGGCTCGACGGTTGCCGCCAAGACGCTGGGCGAGGTGATCATCGCCGGCCTGCTGTCCAACAATCTCGCCTTCGTCCTGCAAGGCGGCCTGATCGTCGCTGCCCTTGCGGTGCTGATCTATGACGGCCTTTCGGCGGTCGAACGCTACACGGCGCGCAAGATGGGGCAGGAGACTGGCGACTGACCTTCGCTGGACTGCGGGCAAGCAGTGACTGACGCAGCGTCATTTCAACCGATCTAATAGCAAGGCATCGGCCACGGGAATGTTCTGGCCTAAACTTTTGGCTGAAAGCGGGGCAAAAACCGAACAATATCTTGACGTTCCGAGCCCTGTTTCGCATACACCGCTGCGAAGGACGGATTCCGCCTAGGCTTATCCGCTCCCCGCACCAACGGCCCAGGGAGGGGTTCTTTTGGGCCATCAATCGAGGAAAATTCGGCAATGACCATCATTTCTGCCGTCATCGCCTGCGGCTTGCTTTCAATCCTTTACGCCATCTGGGCGACACGATCGGTTCTTGCAGCCGATCAGGGCAATGCACGCATGCAGGAAATCTCCGCCGCCATCCGCGAAGGCGCGCAGGCCTATCTGGCGCGCCAGTACACCACCATCGCCATCGTCGGCGTGGTCGTGCTCGTGCTCGCCTGGTGGCTGCTTTCGATCACCGCCGCGGTCGGCTTCCTGATCGGCGCAGTGCTTTCGGGCGCCGCCGGTTTCATCGGCATGCACGTCTCGGTGCGCGCCAATGTGCGCACCGCGCAGGCGGCGTCCAACAGCCTCGCCGCCGGTCTCGACATCGCCTTCAAGTCGGGCGCCATCACCGGTATGCTGGTGGCTGGCCTGGCGCTGCTCGGCGTGTCGATTTACTACTATATTCTGACCGGCCCGATGGGCCTGCAGCCCAATGACCGCATCGTCATCGATGCGCTGGTTTCGCTCGGCTTCGGCGCTTCGCTGATCTCGATCTTCGCCCGTCTGGGCGGCGGCATCTTCACCAAGGGCGCCGACGTCGGCGGCGATCTCGTGGGCAAGGTCGAAGCCGGTATTCCCGAAGACGATCCGCGCAACCCGGCCACCATCGCCGACAATGTCGGCGATAATGTCGGTGATTGCGCCGGCATGGCCGCCGACCTCTTCGAGACCTATGCGGTGACCGTCGTTGCCACCATGGTGCTGGCTGCCATCTTCTTCGGCGGAACCGCCGCTCTGGGTGCGGCGATGCTCTATCCGCTCGCCATCTGCGGCGCCTGTATCCTGACCTCGATCGTCGGCACCTTCTTCGTCAAGCTCGGTTCCAACGGCTCGATCATGGGCGCCCTCTACAAAGGCCTGATCGTCACCGGCCTGCTGTCGATCGTCGGTCTCGGTGTCGCTACCTCGGCAACCGTCGGCTGGGGCGAGGTCGGCACCGTCGCCGGCATGACCATCATCGGCAAGAACCTGTTCATCTGCGGCCTGATCGGTCTCGTTGTGACCGGTCTCATCGTGGTGGTCACCGAATACTATACCGGCACCAACAAGCGCCCGGTGAACTCCATCGCCCAGGCCTCGGTGACCGGTCACGGCACCAACGTCATCCAGGGACTTGCGGTGTCGCTCGAATCGACCGCACTGCCGGCAATCGTCATCGTCGGCGGCATCATCTCGACCTACCAGCTCGCCGGCCTGTTCGGCACGGCGATCGCGGTCACCACCATGCTCGGCCTTGCCGGCATGATCGTCGCCCTCGACGCCTTCGGCCCGGTCACCGACAATGCCGGCGGCATTGCCGAAATGGCCGGCCTGCCCAAGGAAGTGCGCCACTCCACCGACGCGCTCGACGCGGTCGGCAACACCACCAAGGCGGTGACCAAGGGCTATGCCATCGGTTCGGCCGGCCTCGGCGCGCTGGTGCTGTTTGCGGCCTATTCGAACGATTTGAAGTTCTTTGCCGCCAATGGCGACAAATATCCGTACTTCCAGGGCATGGGCGATGTCTCCTTCGACCTCTCCAATCCCTACGTCGTAGCCGGCCTGATCTTCGGCGGTCTGATCCCGTATCTGTTCGGCGGCATCGCCATGACGGCCGTCGGCCGTGCGGCCGGCGCCATCGTCGAGGAAGTGCGCAAGCAGTTCCGCGAGGATCCGGGCATCATGGCCGGCACCTCCAAGCCAAACTATGCCCGCGCCGTCGACCTTCTGACCAAGGCGGCGATCCGGGAAATGATCATCCCCTCGCTGCTGCCGGTGCTGGCGCCGCTCGTCGTCTATTTCGGCGTGCAGCTGATCTCGGGCTCCAAGGCGTCCGCCTTTGCGGCGCTCGGCGCCTCGTTGCTCGGCGTCATCGTCAACGGCCTGTTCGTCGCCATCTCGATGACTTCGGGCGGCGGCGCCTGGGACAATGCCAAGAAGTCGTTCGAGGACGGTTTTGTCGACAAGGACGGCGTCAAGCACCTCAAGGGGTCCGAAGCGCACAAGGCTTCGGTCACCGGCGACACGGTTGGCGATCCCTACAAGGACACCGCCGGCCCGGCGGTCAACCCGGCAATCAAGATCACCAACATCGTGGCGCTTCTGCTGCTGGCCGTGCTCGCGCACGGCTAAGGCAACGCCACTGCTTCAGGAACAAACCCGCGGGAGCGATCCCGCGGGTTTTTGTTTGAGATTTACGCTGGTGGCAGTCAACCCTCATCCGGCTCGGTCCCGGCATCGCCGCGCTTGCTGTAGCGATCCAGCAATTCGCTCACGCCAGGTTCGCGCTCAGGCATCGGCGCCAGGCCACGCAGGCGCCGCAGCTTGGCAAGGAAGGCGCCTCGCTTATACTTGCGGCGGAAGGCGCGGGCGCGGGGATGGATGCCAAGAGCCGCCATCAGCCTGCGCCTGAGATAACTCGATGCCGCCAGGCGAATGGGTTCGCCCGCGCAGCCAAGGATTTTCACGCGCAAGGCGTCTGGCGTCTGCATGGCATCCAGAAGATCCTTCTGTTCCTGCGCATTGTCGCCGAGATAGGAACCCTTGCGTATGCCGGAATGCAACTTGATCACCGTGAGGTGCGGCATCGTCGCGATCACCGCGCCCTTTCGCCATGCCCGAAACAGCCAGTCCTGCGAGCTTTCGCAAAAGCACTGGCTGGCGGGTCGCCAAGGTCCGAGCAGGCTGAACGAAGCGCGGCGAAACATGTGTGCCGAGCCAAATCCTTCCGTCGTGACGGGGTCGTAAAAACCATCCTTGCCGATCCCGAAGATCGAATTGACAGGATTGCCGGCCGCCGACGGCGGCTGGATGACGGCACCGCGCGCCAGCACCACGTCGGCGCCCGAGGCGTCGATCCAGCCGGTCATCGCCGCCAAATGGTCGGGAAACCACAGATCGTCGTGGTTGAGCAAGGCGACGAAGCGGCCACGCGCCCTGGCAAAGCCGATATTGTTGGGACCGGACTGTTCGCCGAAATTGACAGGAAGATCGATGTAGACGATGCGGGCATCGTCAAATTCAGCGACAACGGCCGCCGTATCCGGCCTGCAATCGTCGCCGATGACCAAGGCTTCCCAGCCTTGCAACGTCTGGCGCATGACGCTGGTCAATGCCTGCCGCAGTGCTGCCGGCCGGTTGTGCGTCGCGATCACGATCGAGACCAGCGGTTCGCCGCCGGCCTGATCGCGCTGCGCCGATGCTTCCACGCTACACCAGTCTGTAGGGAATGTGGTCGGTGTCTGGCGGCAGGCGCCAATGGTCGGGCTGATCGTAGGCATAGGCCTTGTCGACGAGGTTGAGCAGCACCGCCGTCTCCGCTCCGAGCGAAACAACACCGTGCCATATTCCGGGTGGAATGATGACGACCGCCGGGCGCAACGGGCCGATAATCTTGTGCCAGACGGCGCCGAAGGTCGGCGAGGCCTTGCGTCCGTCAAACAGCGAAATGCGGACGCTGCCGACGCAGCAGAATAGCCGGTCGGTGGTCACCGCATGGGCATGCCAGCCTGTCACCGCGCCGGGATACAAGGTGCGTTGGAAGATCTGGCCGACCGGTTCGGAATCGAGCTCCCACTCCTTGCGAAAAATCTCGGTCAGATAGCCGGTGGAGGTTGCGACCGGCCTTATCTCCTTGACCCTCACGCCATCGATCGCCACCGGCTCGATGGGCATCCAGTCAGGCGTGACCACCTGGCCGTCAGCCGTTCCGGTCGCCATCCAGCCTGTCGGTTTTGTCCGGTTTTTGTCCTGCACGGATGCTCCCCCAATTCAGCGTGATGCGCGATTGGCCAGCACGGTCTGATACGAATTTGACCGGTCGCTGGCAAGTACGCGTCAAGGTTTGCTGATAGGTTTCGACCCCACGGCACTTGATGTTTCCGACGCAATCGGAGGGCCGCATTGCCCAAAACATCGTTCCGTTCTGCCCAAGCCCGGACCGTCCGCCTGCTTTAATACCCCGGCCATTGGCCAGGACATTGCAATAGGCGCGGTGTCGGGCTCGCCTCTGCGGCGATTTTGGCCAGGGAAACGACATTCGGGCAGGGAAAAGACATGGACATTTTCTTGATGGCGGCTTCGCTTGCGCTGGCTGGAATTATTGCCGGCATCTACGTCTCAGGCGTAATCCACGGTTTTCGCATCAGTGATCTTACCGCCGGCCAGTACATGGCCATGCATCAGATGCGCGACCGGACGTTTACCCGGGTGATGCCGGTCGTCAGGCTGACGACGCTGGTGCTGATCGCGGCGATGGCGATGTTTGCGGTCGATGCCGGCCTGCCGCGCATCCTGACCATCGTCGGCGCGGCGCTGGTGGTGATCGACATTGGCTTCACCGTCAGCCGTCAGGTGCCGCTCAACAAACAGGTGCAGAGCTGGACGCCGGTGACCATCCCCGATGATTGGGCGCAGACGCGCGACAGCTGGGCGGCCAATCACAATTTGCGCCTTGTGCTTGGACTGGCCGAATACGCCTGCCTGTTTGCCGCGGTCATCCTGACGCTCAGCCGGTGATTCAGTTTTTGCGGAACGCCGCGGCATGGGTCGGCACTTCTGCCGGCCGCCGCCGTTGAAAACAGGAGTATTGCCATGCTGCATCACGCTTCATTCAACGCCCGCGATCCGCAGGCCGTCGCCAGCGTCCTTGCCGAAATGCTTGTCGCCACCGCGGTTCGTGCGCCGTCGCCGCCATTTCCTGAGGGCGCATGGTTTGTCTGCCTCGGCGACGATTTCGGCTCGCTGATCGAAATCCTGCCGTGCGGCACGGTTCTGGACCAGCAAGCGCCGCTCGGCATCGGCTTCGACCCGAACATGCGCCTGCGCTCCGGCTCGCATGTGCTGCTCAGCACGCCCAATTCGACCGAAACCATCCAGGGCATTGCCGCCCGCATGGGCTGGCATAGCGGGCTGATCGATGCCCGCCTGTTCAAGGTGCTCAAGGTCTGGGTCGAGGACGAAACCCTGGTCGAATTCCTGACGCCCGAGATCGCACCGCTATACCGCGCGACATTCGCCTGGGGCGGCATGGCGACACTCGACGCCAAGCTGCGCGAGCTGGAGAGCCAGATGGCGGCAGCGCTTGCCGCCAAGACCGCAAACCAGTCGGGCCGCAAGGATGAGCAAATGGCCGATACGATGTGATGAGAGCTCCTAGACGGCCGCCGAGGTCAACCGTCGCCGGTGTTGTCGCCGGCTTCCGCCTTCAGCCAGTTGATGAACGATCTGGCAGGCTCCCAGGCGGAGATGGACGGGTGGACGACGACGTAGTGGTTCCAGTTCGTCGGTATGTCCGTCGTCAGGAGGCGGACGAGCCTGCCGGTGCGCAAATCGCTCTCGACCAGCGACTTCCTCGCGATGGCGACGCCCAGACCGCTCGCCGCCGCTTCGACCGCCAACAAGGTGCCATTCAGATTCATGCCGTCGCCAACCGTATCCAGCGGCAGATTGTTTCTCTCGAACCAGTGGCGCCAATTGGCGCCACTCTCGTCATTTTCGGCCGTCGTGTCGAGGATGCGGAACAGTCGCAGCACATCGTGCTGGTCTCTGACCGGGCCGTTGGCGGCGAGATAGTCGGGACTGACGACAGGAAAGATCGCATCTGCCATCAGCCATTCGGTCTCGACGGCCGGATAGTGTCCGCCGCCGAAGCGCAATGCGATGTCGACTGTTCGCTGCGAAAGGTCGACGACTGCAAGATCCGCATTGATGTCGATCTCTGTTTCGGGATGCTTTTTGCGAAACCTGTGCAGACGCGGGGCCAGCCAGCGCACGGCATGCGAAGGAATGGCGGTGACCCTCAGCCTCGTGCGCTCGTTGCGCGCGACACTCGCGATCGTGCTCTGGATTTCCAGCAGTGCGCGTCGCACGCCCGCGGACAATCTTTCGCCTTCAAGCGTTAGTTCGACGCGGCGGACATGGCGGGTGAACAGAAGCACGCCGAGATCGGCTTCGAGATCGGCGATGCGGTGGCTGAGCGCGCTTGGCGTAACATTCAGCTCATCGCCGGCGCGCTTGAAGCTGCCCAGCCGGGCAATGACCTCGAAAGCACGAATGGATTCCAGTTGTGGAAGCCGTCTTGTCATTTGCGTTACCCGATCCCGCCATGGGTTCCTTAGCATGAATGAACAAAGCTCATCCATAGCTTCGTAAATAGTCTTTTGTCTAAGTGCGCAAATCATTGTAGTCATCCACTGCCCCCCGATTGCCGCCGTCGGATGAGAGGCCGTTCATGGAACGAGCCTCGACTACGAACGACAGTGAAATGAAGACAATCGCTTGGGAGTACCCCATGACTATTCGACCCTCCGAGTTTGCGCATGCGCGCTTTTCGACCGCCATGTGGCCTCGAGCGGAATGGCGAAACGTCTATTGCGACCTGTTGCGCCGGATGGTGACCGACATGGATTTTAACGTCACGGAGGAAAAGCTCTCCGTCGACGCGACCATCCTGCGGCTGCCGCGCGTCGGCATTGCCGATTCGAGGACCACCGCCTTCCGCACCATCCGTTCCCGCGCCATGGCCAAGGGGACCGATGATTACATTTTCTTCATGTGTCTGGAGGGCGCTGCCACCTTCTCGCATCACGGCCGCGAGGCCAGCATCGAGGCCGGCCAGGCAATCCTTCTGTCCTCCTCTGATCCGCATGTGATCGAACGGGCGATGTCGCATCATCTCTTCATCACCATCCCCAAGGCAGCGCTCGGGCCCATGGCTGCGAATGCGGATGCCGCCCTGATGACGCCGATGTCATGCGTGGGCGAAAAGTTCTTGCTGCTGACCAGCTATGTCCGTCTGCTGATGCAGGAGCCGAACCTGGCCGCGTCCGAATTGCGCTGGCTTGCCGCCAAGCACATACAGGACCTTGTCGCGGTCGTGGTCGGGGCAACGCAGGACGCCACCGAGGTCGCCGCAAGCCGCGGCATACGCGCCGCGCGGCTGCGCGCCATCAAAGCCGATATCGAAAGCAATCTGGCTTCCGGCGATGTCGGGTCGGACGCGCTGGCCGGGCGCCACCGCGTCAGCGCGCGCTATATCAGAAAGCTGTTCGAGGGTGAGGGTACCTCGCTGTCGCAGTTCGTGCTTGGCCGGCGGCTGGCGCTGGTTTGCAGCAAGCTATCCGACCTGCGCCTGGCACACCGCACCATCGGCGCAATCGCCTTCGACGCCGGCTTCGGCGATCTCTCGACCTTCAACCACGCCTTCCGCCGGCATTTCGGCATGACGCCTTCGGAAGCGCGGCAGAGTGCGGCTGTGCACCGCGCCTCGCTGGAGCCCGGCGGCCGAACAGGCCACGCGCGGCAAAGCGCGACGGGTGTTGCGGCCGCATGACCTCAAAACAAAAGCCCGCAGGATCGCTCCCGCGGGCTTTTGGTCGCCTGAGATGGTGTCGCTTCGGGGGAAGCAAAAATCTGAGGAAGGCGGTCGCTTCTTAGGCGCCGCCGCCAGGAATGGGGGGCGCCAGCTTGCTGGCGCCTTTGATGATCTGGCTGAGGAAGTTCTGGTCCTTGCCGCCGGTCGGCGTGGTGCGCGAGATGAAGTCGAAAATCTTGCCGTCCTTCAGACCGTAATTGGCAATCTGGGTGACGCGCCCGTCCTCGCCAAAATAGACCGCGAGCACTTTCTGGTCGACCAGGCGCGGCTTGTCGAAAGCGACATAGCGCTTTCGCGTCTGCGAAATGTAATAGAACGCCTCATTGTCGAAGGTGGCTTTCGTCGATGGCGTGCCGAGCGCCAGAAGCACCTGTTCGCGGCTGGAGCCCACCGGCACTGAATCGACCGCCTGCTGGTCGATAACATAGCCCTGCGTCAGCGTCTCGCTAGGGTTAAGGTCGCCGAACATCTTGGACGAATTGCAGCCCGACAGCGCGGAAGCCACCAGCACCAGCGAAACCGCGGCGGTGGCCCCGGGCAGAAAAGTCGACTTGAATTTCAGCGCGCGCAACAACAACTCCATTAGCTGGCCGCAACTTGCGCTGGGCGGCAAAACCGGTAAACCAGCTTGCTTGCCGATGCAACAAGGCCCATTCAAACAATCGGTCCCCAGGAGACCACCCTCAATGTTCCAGCGCCTTTTTGGCCGCGAACGCAACGCCAACCGCGCTATCACCGAGGCGCTTTACGCACAAATCGTGGCGGCGGCGCGGCAGACCGTGTTTTATTCCCACTGGAATGTGCCGGATACGCCGCTCGGCCGTTTCGAGATGTTGTCGCTGCACATGTTCCTGTTTCAGCACCGGCTGCGCGGCGAGGAGGGCGTCGCGCAAGAGGTCGCGCAGGTGCTGATCGACGAGTTCTTTCTCGATGTCGAGCATTCGCTGCGGGAACTGGGCGTTGGCGATGTCGGCGTGCCCAAGCGCATGAAGAGGCTGGCCAAAATGTTCTACGGCCGTACCGCCGCCTATGACGACGCGCTGAGACGCAGCGACCCCGATGCGCTTGCTGCCGCCCTGGCGCGCAATGTCAGACCCGATGCCGGCGCCTGGCCGCAAGCCTTGCCGCTGGCGTCCTATGTAATCGATGCCGCCAGGCAGCTTGAAGCACAGCCGTCCGAATCGATCGTTTCCGGTGCCGTGGCGTTTCCCGTCGCGAAAGCGGAGTGAGGAGGGGAGACCAAGATGAAACATGTGGACACGCCTAGCCCGGTCTCATTCGCGGCCAATGTCGGCCGCCTGCCGCACAAAGGTTTGCAGGTGGTGATCGACGCCGACGCCGCGCAGCGCGCAATGCTTGCGCGCGAGCACGAGCTGCTTTCGGTCGAAAACTACCGTGCTGAGCTTTTGGTGGCGCCGTGGAAGCGCAATGGCGTCAAGGTCGGCGGCCGCGTCGAGGCTGATATCACCCAGGCCTGCATCGTCACCCTTGAGCCGGTCGCGGCCCATATCGACGAAGAGGTCGAGGCGCTGTTCCTGCCCGAACAATCCAAACTCGGACGGCAAGGTTTCGAAGGCGGTGGCGAGATCCTGCTCGACGCCGAAGGGCCGGACAGCCCGGAAACTTTCTCCGGCGACACGATCGACGTCGGCGCGCTCGCCGAACAGTTCTTCGGGCTGGCGATCGATCCCTATCCGCGCAAGGCAGGCGCCTCGCTCGATGCCGCCGGCCCGGACGAGCCCGTCGAGAATGAATTCCAGCAAAAGCTGCGATCCTTGCTTGGAAAATCCTAAAACACGAAGCGATCGGAGAAAAGCCGGTTGTGCGGCAGCCCAAAACCGCTATTTTCGCCGAACCTTCGCGAGCCCCCGAATTTCGCGAGTTTCGTATTTCGCGGGCCATGTGCCCTGGCCCAAGCTAGTGAGATAAAGACCGCGTGATCAGGATTTCCATCGATGCCATGGGTGGCGATCACGGGCCAAACGTGGTCATCCCGGCACTCATGACGGTCGCCGTCAGGCGTCCCGACATCCGCTTCGTCATATATGGGCGCGAGGAATTGGTGCGCCCCGAACTCGCCAAATTCCCCAAACTGGCCGAGGTCAGCGAGTTCCACCATTGCGAAGTCGCGGTCAGGATGGACGACAAGCCGAGCCAGGCGCTGCGCCACGGCCGCTGGAAGTCGTCGATGTGGAAGGCTGTCGAAGCAGTCAAGAGTGGCAGCGCGCAGGCCTGCATTTCGGCCGGCAATACCGGCGCGCTGATGGCGATGTCGAAATTCTGCCTACGCACGATGGCGACCATCGATCGTCCGGCGATCGCGGCGATCTGGCCCACGATGCGCGGCGAGAGCGTGGTGCTGGATGTCGGCGCCACCATCGGCGCCGATGCGCACCAGCTGATCGACTTTGCCATTCTCGGCACCGGCATGGCGCGCTCGGTGTTCGGCATCGACCGGCCGAAAGTCGGCCTGCTCAATGTCGGCGTCGAGGAGATCAAGGGACAGGAAGAGGTCAAGGAAGCCGGGCGCATGCTGCGCGAGGCCAACATGGCCTCGATGAATTATCATGGCTTCGTCGAGGGTGACGACATCGGCAAGGGCACGGTCGACGTGGTCGTCACCGAGGGCTTTGCCGGCAACATCGCGCTCAAGACGGCAGAAGGCACTGTGCGCCAGATCTCAGGCTATCTGCGCGCCGCGATGAACCGCACGCTGATGGCCAGGATCGGCTATGTCTTCGCCAAGGGCGCTTTTGACCGCCTGCGCGAAAAGCTCGATCCGGGCCGCTCCAATGGCGGCGTTTTCCTGGGTCTGAACGGCATCGTGGTAAAGAGCCATGGCGGCGCCGATTCGGACGGTTTCGCGGCGGCCATCGAGCTTGGCTACGACATGGTGCGCAACAATCTGATCGACCGCATCGAGGCCGATCTCGACCTGTTCCATGCGCGCAACCCGCATGCCCAGGCAAGCAGGAAATCCGACGCCACCGTCGACGAAAAGGAATAGGAAAGAGCTTTGATCAGATCAGTCGTGCGCGGCACCGGTGCTGCGCTGCCCCGCCGCATCATGAAGAATGCCGATTTCGAAGGCATGGTCGAGACCTCGGACGAGTGGATCGCCCAGCGCACCGGCATCCGCCAGCGTCATATCTCCGCCGATGACGAGACGACGGCGTCGCTGGGCGAGGCGGCGGCGCGCGCAGCGCTCGACAATGCTGGTCTTACGCCTGCCGACGTCGACCTGATCGTGCTGGCGACCTCGACACCCAACAACACCTTTCCGGCGACCGCCGTCGAGATCCAGAACCGGCTCGGCATGCATCACGGCTTTGCCTTCGACCTGCAGGCGGTGTGCTCGGGCTTCGTCTATGCGGTGACCACCGCCGACCTCTACATCAGAGGCGGCCTCGCCAAGCGCGTGCTGGTGATCGGTGCGGAGACCTTTTCGCGCATCCTCGACTGGAGCGACCGCTCGACCTGCGTGTTGTTCGGCGACGGCGCCGGCGCGCTGGTGCTGGAAGCGGATGAGGGCACCGGCGGCATTGCCGACCGTGGCGTGCTGGCGATGAGCCTGCGCTCCGACGGCGCCCACAAGGACAAGCTTTTCGTCGATGGCGGTCCCTCGACCACCGGCACGGTCGGCCATCTCAGGATGGAAGGCCGCGAGGTGTTCAAGCACGCCGTCGGCATGATCACCGACGTTATCGAGGCGACGTTTTCGCAGGCCGGCATAACCGCCGACGACCTCGACTGGTTCGTGCCGCATCAGGCCAATAAACGCATTATTGACGCTTCGGCCAAGAAGCTCGGGATTGCTGAGCAAAAGGTGGTGGTCACCGTCGATTTGCACGGTAACACCTCGGCTGCTTCCGTGCCGCTGGCGCTTTCGGTGGCTGTCGCCGACGGTCGCATCAAGAAGGGTGATCTCGTGCTCCTGGAAGCGATGGGCGGCGGCTTCACCTGGGGCGCGGTTCTCGTTCGCTGGTAAGTGCCGAACGGTCCGGTTTCGGTCCTTGACCTTGCCGGATCAATTACTTAGGCTCTGCCTTTACCTGTATCGATTTATGTTTTTTGAACTGATGGGACGGTCGCATGGGGGGAAAGACACTTACGCGCGCCGACCTTGCCGAAGCTGTTTACCGTAAGGTCGGCTTGTCACGCACTGAATCGGCAGAACTCGTCGAAGCGGTGCTGGACGAAATCTGTGAAGCCATCGTACGCGGCGAGACGGTGAAGCTGTCGTCCTTCGCCACCTTCCACGTCCGTTCCAAGAACGAACGCATCGGCCGCAATCCCAAGACCGGCGAGGAAGTGCCGATCCTGCCGCGCCGGGTGATGACCTTCAAGTCGTCGAACGTGCTGAAAAGCCGTATCCTGCGCTCGCACCAGAACAGCAAGGCCAAGGGCGGCAAATAGGTTCTGCCGCAGGCTTCGGTTGAAAACGCCGGGCCGTTTTGACGCCGGGCTTGAATATTGTTTCATAAACCGCTGAAATGATACCCGATTCGGCAGACTGGGCCGGATCGCCGTCCAGCGTGAGGATTTCGCCCATGGACAAGAGCCCCGACGCTTTCCGCACCATCAGCGAGGTCGCGGAGGATCTCGATCTGCCGCAGCACGTGCTGCGCTTCTGGGAAACCCGTTTCAACCAGATCAAGCCGATGAAGCGCGGCGGCGGCCGCCGCTACTACCGGCCACAGGATGTCGAACTGATCAAGGGCATCCGCCACATGCTCTACGACCAGGGTTACACGATCAAGGGCGTGCAGAAACTGCTGCGCGAGAACGGCAACCATTTCCTGGTCGCCATCGGCAATGGCGACATGGCTGCCGTCGAAGCGATCTCGCAGCGCAGGCAGGCCGATCAGGTGCCGCTGACGCCAGCCGCCCAGCCGCGCGGCATGGATGACGAGATGCTGGTTGGTCAGCCCAAGGTAAAACCCAGCCGCCGCTTTTTCGGCCTGGGCAAGACCGAGGAGGAAGGTCCGGTCCAGCCCGGCGCATCGAAACTGTCGCGCGACAACCGGGCCTTGCTGCAGGAGGCGCTGTTCGACCTCCTGGAGTGCAAGCGCCTGCTCGACCAGGTGCGCTAACCTTTCCGCTGCCCTCGGGCAAGCAGACCGGAACCGGTTCTGCGGCCATGCGTTTGGCCTTCTCTCAAAAGAAGGAAAAACAATCATGGTATCGCTTTCGACCCTCTCCGATCTCGATCTCGAAAAGCAGGTCGCGACCCTTTCCAAAGAGCTCGCCGCGTTGCGCAAAGTCGTGGCCAAACGCGGCGGTGCTTACTACGAGGACGGGCGCGATGCCGCTTCGGACTATTATGGGCAGCTTGCCGACCTTGTCAGCGATGCGCTGCCGGCGATCAGGAAGCAGGGCAGGGCGATCGAAAAGACGGCGCGCGATCGTCCGGCAACAGCCGCTGCTGTTGGGTTGGTCGTGGT
The DNA here is from genome assembly GCF_040318615.1 of Mesorhizobium sp. M1078. NCBI lineage: Bacteria > Pseudomonadati > Pseudomonadota > Alphaproteobacteria > Hyphomicrobiales > Phyllobacteriaceae > Mesorhizobium > Mesorhizobium sp. M1078. The sequence goes on along the minus strand of NZ_JAMYMP010000019.1, from coordinate 31,399 downwards.
TGGCCTTCTCGCCAGCTTGTTGCTCAGCCGGCGCTAAAACAATTCACGAAAACAAAAAGAAAATGGCGGCCGTCCCGCGGACGGCCGCCATTTCCCTGATCTGCGGCCGATTACTTGGCGAGCTTGATCTTGGCCTGCGGCGAAACCTGCGCGGTCTGGCTGCACTTGCCATAGACAGTGCCATTCTTGTCCGTGGCGTCGGTATAGGTGCCTTTGCACTCGATCGAGAGCACCAGGCAATGACCGGAGCCCTTGCAAACCGCGCCGCCGTCGCCCGTGGGATGCGTGCCGTTGGCGAAAGCCGAGGTCGGAACGGAAGCCGAACCGAAGGCCGAGACGACGAAAGCCGCGGCGAGCGTGATGCGCTTGAAGTTGGTCATTTGAGCATTTCCTTCTCTGGATCGAGGATCGCCACCATGGCGTCCTTCTGTGTTGGGATCGCCTTATCGGCGTCCATGCCGGGTTAGTGCGGCCTCCAAAGCAAAGGTTCATGCGTGGTTCGAATTTTCTTCGCGTTTTTTCGCGACGTCGATTTTTAGCCTTCGCCAACGGACGGCGCCTGGCGGGGCCGGCCGGCATCGATCATGCATTTCGCGTGAAGTACGTTGACGTAGTAGCGCGGCATCCCATGCGAAGGTCGCACCGTGGCGTGCCCAAATGGCCAGCCAAGACCGAGTCCGCGCCTCGCTCTTGTCAGGTGGCGGCAGCAGTCATTGCCGCCACTTGGCACCGCGCTTTCTGCCACTCCCGGCTGCGACTATAACGCCAGTCCAAAGATACCGGCGGAGGAGACGGGCGTGGTCGCAAATTACATCGACGAGTTCATCATGTTCTGCGCTGGGCTGTGGATGACAGGCGTTGGTTTTGGGCTGCTCCAAAGTCCTTTTCAGGCCCAGAAAGGTCAGCAGCCATGGTGGCTGCAGGTCGCGAAGCATTTCAAATGGATGGGACCGCTTTTGATTTTGATCGCAATAGTGCTCGCGTTCGCGGCGCCGTCCTAGCGGGTTCCGACAGCATTGAGAGACCCGTGGTGTCCTGCAACTGGCAACCGCTGTGTTGTCGGCCTTGCGCCTGATACGTTCGTTGGGGTGCGCTGTGGTTGCTCGCGTTCTGGCGCATCGGCGCCATCGAATCCTGCCTTCAGCTTTTCCACGTGTCGCCTGGCAAAAACCAACGGGAAGGCGGCCTTGGCGAGGACTCCAGGGCCAGCCTTCCCGTTGGGCAAGTCGGCCGTGTCAGGCCTTCTTGGCCTCCACCTTCTTGTGGTGGTGGTGGTGGTGGTGGTGGTGGTGATGGTGATGGCGGTGATGCTTGTTGTGATGATGATGATGGTGGTGATGCTTCTTGTGCAGCGGTGCTGCGTCGGCGCTGCTGGCGCCGATGAGCGGCAGAGAGACAGCCAGGGCAAAAGCCAGCCCGAGAGCCGACAGGAGGGACTTCTTCATGACTTCGTTTCCTTTTCTGCGCGGGCTGAATTTGGCCGTCACCGAGCAAGATCGGTGCCGGTGAACCCCGCAGTCATGACTATCGCCTCCGAACTTTTCGACAGTTTTTCCGGACTGTAGAATTTTGTTTCTGGATTGTGTCTGGCGGCTTCGTCGGCAACTTACATCGGCGGAATGACGCCGTTTGTGCCGACAACGACCCGGCCCGCGGTCAGCTTGCCGTCACTGCCGCGCTCGGCGTTGACGAACACCACAGCGCCAGGCTTGAGGTCGGCGGGCGTCGCCGGCGCGAAGGTCACCACCGGCGTCGTCTGCGGGATCGCGATCTGCTTTTTCTGGCCATTGTCGTAGGTCAGCGTCACCGTGCGACCTGCAATCTCGGTGACATCGGCGACCGTGCCGTTGGTCATCCGGCTGTTGGGCTCGAGATCCCACGGGCGGTCGCCTTCGCCGGCGCCATTCAGCGCGGCCGGGAAGATCACCACCTCGAGCGCGCCGCTGCCGCCATCGGCCTTCGAAACAGAGGCAATGCCGAGGAAATCGCCTTGCTTGATATCCCCGGCATCCGCCTTGGCGACGCCGGAAATCTTCCACCCTTCAGCCAGCGCGATGGCGTCGGTAGCGCCTTCGCGGGTCTTCACCGTCAGCGTCGCTCCGGCAAAGGCGGTCACCGTGCCGCGAATGCGCACGGCCTCGGCGGCTTGCGCCGCGACCATGCTCGCGCCAGCGAGGCCTGAAATCGTGGCGAGCACGATGGCTGATGTCTTGAATGTCATGGATCTGATCCTCTTGGGAAAAGCTGGCCCGATGCGGCTGCCAGCAACATCAGGCTAACGCGCGAGCGGCGCAAAACCGCTGAACACTTCGGCCTGCGGCCCTTCAAAAGAACTTGATTGGGAGATCGGGGCGGAGATCCTATATGTGCCCTGGCGCCTGCGGTTTTGACGCCGGTTCACGATGCTGTGACGGTCGGTTTGGGCCTTGGCAAATCGCCGTCAAGCGGGCATTGTCCCGGCTCTCAGGCAACACCCTATCATTTGATCCAAAACTCTTTAGCCCCATGGAGTTGCCAATGGCCCAAACTGCAAAACACGAACCCTTCTCCAGGCTGGCGGCCGACGTTGCGCTCGAGCACCCCGGCCTCAAAGCCATCCGGGAGACAAAGGGATACAGTATTGAAGAGCTTTCCCTGACCTGCGGTCTGTCGACCAGCGAGATTGCCGACATAGAGAGCGGCAAGGACACCGATCCGACGAAACTTCGCCGGATCGCCGCAGCATTGCAATTGCCGGAAACGGCCCTGATCGATGCCCCGGCGCCCACGGCGCCTGTGGAAAACCGGTCCGTTTCATAAACAACGGCCAAGCGTCGTTCAACAAGCCCGCCATGGTTTGCCCTGGCGGGCTTGTTGCATTCGCCCAACGGCGAATGTCACTTCTTGCTCGGATCGTCCGCCGGGTTGACGTAGGTGATCGCGAACGGCCCCTCGCCATGAACCTGGACGATCGTAGCGCTTGTCGTCCAGGCGTAATGGTTCATTCCCTGTGGGGCTACGCCGAAGCCGCCGGCGGTCAGTTCGATGCCCTTGGTCTCGTCGAGCTTGTCGCCCATGCCGATATGAAAATTGCCGGAAATCACCGTCACATATTCCGAGGTGGGATGGTTGTGCGCGGCAATCCTGTAGCCGGCCGGCAGCTTCAACCGCAGCACGTAGATGCCATCCTTCGAGGGGTCCCCGGCGATGACAGCCATGTCCGCGCCGGCGGGCAAGACAGCAGGAGCAGGGCCCCATTTGATGGCGTCCGCGTTTATCGGCATGTCGTCGGCAAGCAGCGGCGCCGTCCCGACAAGCAGCAGCGCCAGAGCCGAGGCGAGCTTGAGCATGATGATCTCTCCGGTTGGTCGTGGGAGCACAGCATCAGCGCCGGCCCTGGTCCATTGCGACCTACCAAGGCAGCAGCCCGAACACATCTCCCGCACGGGGGATGCGCCTTGCGTTGCTGACATGCGGCGCGACCCGCCTGGCCTGGTATCGCTGCAGCCGTCGAGGGGCGGGGAGGTTGCCGCCGACCGAGCGTGAAGCTATCCAGTGTGAACGCTAACCGTTTTCGAATGGGACAATGCCGAGATGAGCCTTGAATCCGTGCGCGCCTTCCTGGCTGCCCATGCGCCCGATGTCGAAGTGCTCGTCACCGAAGCGAGTTCCGCGACGGTGGCGCTGGCGGCTGAGGCGCATGGCGTGGAGCCGGCGCAGATCGCCAAGACCATCTGCCTGCGCGTCGGCGGTGAGACCATGCTGATCGTGGCCGGCGGCATGTCGAGGCTCGACAACCGCAAATTCAAGGACCGTTTCGGCGGCAAGCCGCGCATGCTTGACGCCGACGAGGTTGTCGCGATTACCAGCCATCCCGTCGGCGGCGTCTGCCCATTCGGCCTGCCGGCGCCGCTGCCGGTCTATTGCGACGTCTCGCTGCGCGCCTTCGATGAAGTCGTGCCCGCGGCCGGCGCCACCAACGCCGCTGTAAGGCTCAGCCCGCAGCGCATGGCACAGATTGTCGGCGCCGAATGGGTTGATGTCTGCCAGTAGTGAATCGTCGGCTGATTTCAGCAGGAGATTTCTGGGAGCAAAACGACTGCGAGCGCAGCTAGTAGAAGATTGAACGACCCATTATACGTGGCGGAATGAACGACGTTTTTGGTTACATCGCCTATGGTGAGAACGGGCTTTACCATCGCGGCGCGCTACTCAGCGCCCTCAAGCTTTTGCACCATTGCCCGACCGCCAGAATAGTCGTCGCAACGGACAGGACTGACCTCTTTCGCGCTTATCCTGTTGAGACAATGCTCATAACGGCCGAACAGAAAGACCAGTGGTCTTTCGGCGGAAGCTACCATTTCGGTATCAAGGCCGGGGCAATGCGTGAGCTTTTGCAGCGAGCAGATCGGCTCCTTTTCATGGACACCGACATGTACCCGGTGGGTGACCCGTCGAAGGGCTTCCGCTCGATCTCTGCGACCCATTCCTCTATGCGCCTGTGCGAAGGGCCGCATCGCATCTATCAGAACGCGCTGCCGGGCAAGAACATCAGCGTCGGCGGCCAGGTCCTGACCGGCAAGGAACCGATGTGGAACAGCGGCATCGTCGGGATCCACCGGGACAACCTCACAGCCATGGTGGACGCCTTCGCTGCTATCAAGGCCGTTCATGAGGTGACCGACACTTGGGCGCCCGAGCAGTTCTGCCTCGGGGTAGCCCTTTCTCAAAACGGCCGAACCATAAGCCCTCATAGCCTGCCGATCCGACACTACAATACCCGAGGCAAAAAGCAGTTCGCTGAGCCGCGTGTTCATGCGTTCTTTAACGCGTACGGCATGGCGCCAGTCGGCCAGCAGGTTGCAAAGGCCAGTCGATATCGTCTATGGCGGACTCCCGCGGATCTCTTGCTCCAGAAGCTTAAGAGGTCACTGTGACGGGGTGGCTGCGCACGAGGAATCTGTTTCGATCCAAGCTGCCCCCAAGCGTGACCGTTGGACGTCACACCTATGGGGTGAGCCGGAAGAAGGTGCTTGGAGCGTCTGCCGCCACTCCGTTGGCCCTTGGGGCGTTCTGTTCGGTCGCCGGCAACGTGAGCTTTGAATGTTCCGGGGGAAGCCACGTGCCTTGGGCTGCAACCACTTTTCCGATCCACAGCCGCATGATGGACACGACTGATCTCAATGCGCACGGCGGCAAACCCGTCGGCATTACCATCGCCAATGATGTCTGGATCGGCCGCCAAGCGCTGATCATGCCAGGCGTCCACATCGCGGATGGCGCTATTGTTGCGGCCGGCGCCATTGTCACCAGGGATGTGCCGCCATACGCGATCGTCGGCGGGGTCCCGGCCAAGCTTATCCGGTATCGCTTTTCACAGGATGTTATTGCGAAATTGCTGGCGATCCGGTGGTGGGAATGGAGCGACGAGAAGATCAAGCAGGAGGCTGCTTTTCTCACAGGTCCCATCGAACTCTTTGTCGAGCGGCACGCCAGCATGACGGCTTAAGAATGCATCTTGTTTGCGGGAAATCGAAAAGACGGTAGCCACCTTGGGGGAAGCGGCCAACTATTTGTTTGGTCGGAGTGGCCGGATTCGAACCGACGACCCCTTGACCCCCAGTCAAGTGCGCTACCGGGCTGCGCTACACTCCGGACCGCGCAAAGCCATATATTTTCAAGGGTTATGGTGCAAGCGCTAAAACGGCGCGTTGGACCGGAAAAGTCGCGAGGCATCCGGCCTTGTCGGCGCAACGCCAAGACGGTATGGCTTGCCCAATACCGATAAGAAGGATTGCGCGTGGCAAATTCCTGTTTTTTTCTAGCGGCCGACGCCAACTATTTCCCATATGCATGCTTGGCGGCGCGCAGAATTCTGGACGTTTCGGGAGACGCAACGCCAGGCTTCATCCTGCATTTCGGCGCACGCGATGCCGATATGCGTGTTGCTGAACGCCTGCTGAAGAATCGCCTTCGCATAATGGACGTGTCGGCGTTGTTTGCGCAGGCCGGTCATACTTTCCGGCCAAGCAATGTCGGCACTTTTGTTCGGCTTTTCGCCGACCAACTGCCTCAGTTCGCGGACTATGACCGCATCGCCCATGTTGATTGTGATGTCCTCTTCAATCGGGATATAGGTGACCTGTTGGGCCAGACACTTCATGCCCCATTGTTGGCCGCCCATGACGATTATATGTACTTCCGCCCGGGCTACCGCCACAAATTGTCGATGCAGCCGGGAGCGCCTTACTTCAATGCCGGCATCATCGTCTTCAACATGCCGCTGGTGCGTGAACAGGGACTTTTGCACCGCGCCAGAGATGTCGCCGTTGCCGGGCAGATGAACGATCAGAACGCGCTGAACATCGTCTTCGAGGGCAAGTGGCAGACGATGCATCCGAACTGGAATTTGATGTCCAACGATACGAAGGAATTTCGGTTCGCCCAAGCCTATGCCCGGCATTTCGCCGGCGGCAAGCCGTGGGGGAGCCAGGTCGACGTGGAACTTGAGGCGCTTGCCGTCTGGCGCGGTCTGGCAAGGGATACGCCCTGGCTCCAGCCCTTCCGGCAGCGCATTCCCTTCGAGCGAGGCGTCATGAGGCGATTCGCTCGCAGGTTCGACGGCATCATGGGGATGTTGCCTGACAAGGATCGGTATCGGCGGCGGGCAAGGTATGATGGGAGCAAGGTGCATAGGATATATGCCGAGCATGCCCTTGCCGGTGCGATGGCCGTGCAATTTCCTGAAATACTCGGCGGCTTCGCTTGAGACATTCGCGACTTTGATCCGTAAGGCGCAGGGCAGGAGAATTAGACTGTGTCGCAAAAGCCATGCTTCTTTTTCGCCGCCGATCAAAGGTATTTTCCGTACACCTGCTTGGCGGCGCGCCGTGTGTTGGATTTGTCCGGCGCCGTCGACGGCTTTATTTTGCACACCGGCGTCATTCCCGGTGACGACCGGTCTGCCGGTGAGCGTTTGCTCGATGGGAGGATCGGCATCATCGACGTGACGAAATTCATGGAGGCGACGAACTTCAACCGTGGAACGCATCCCACCCTTGCGACCTACATCAGGCTGTTTGCCGATCAATTGCCTGAATTCGAGCCATACGACCGCATCGCCTATTCAGACGCCGACGTGCTTTTCAACCGATCGATAGCCGATCTCTGCAACACCCCGCTCAATGCACCGTTGCTGGCCGCTCACGACGAGCAGAGTTACTTCGATGCAAAGTACAGGCAACATCTGCCGATGCAGCCTGGAGCGCCGAAATTCAACGCCGGCGTTCTTCTCTTCAACATGCCCCTGCTCAGGGCTGAGGGGCTTCTGGAGCGCACGCGGCAGCTGGCGTCCGAGCATGTCTACGGAATGGATCAGGGCGCATTGAACGTGGCCTTCGAAGGCCGATGGCAGACGATGCACCCGTTCTGGAACGTGATGACCAACTACAGCAGCCAGCTCCCTTTCAGCAGGTGCTATGCGCGGCACTTCGCGTGGGGCAAACCTTGGGAGCCTCGGCCAGTCGGTGTCGAGGTCGACGCCATGGCTGTCTATCGCGACCTGGCGAAAGGCACCCCCTGGGCCGGACGCTTCAGCCGCAGCTGGCCGGTCAAGAGAGGGTTGATGAAGAATTTTGGCCGCAAGTTCGATGCCATCAGCGGCATCTTGTTGAACGACGAGAAGCGCAAACGCAGGGCGCGGTTCGACGCCGAAAAGGTCAGCGCCATCTTTGCCGATCACGCCAACAAATCGATGCTGGCAGTGCGGTATCCCGAGCGGGTGACCGGTATCGCGAGATAGAAGAAATCGTCGATCGCAATTCGTTCCGAAGGCGAAGTCATCCGAACTCGGCGGCTTTCCCATCGGTTCGGATTGCGGCCACCGCCCGCAACCCGCGCTGATGCCTGTATTCCAGCGCGATCGCGCCCCAGATCAGGCCGAGCAGCAGGTAGACATGGCGCCAGTGGTCGATGTCGATGAAGGTGCCGAGCCCGATATTGCCGATGAAAGCGACGTAGGCGCAGAGCAGATAGGGCTGCCATGGCCGGTCGCGCAAAAGGATGCGGAAGCCGGCCGCGATCGTCCACAGCGTCAGCGACAGGAACGAGACGAAGCCGAGCCAGCCATAATCCATCAGCGTCTTCAGCCAGATGTCGTGCGTGTCTTCGCCGAAAATGGTGCCGAACACCAGCGGGCCGATGCCGAGCGGATGTTCGAGCGCCATCTCGAAGCCGATCGTGTAGCGGGCAAAGCGGCCAAGGCGCGCCGTGTCGTAGCTCTGTTCGAGCTGGGCGCGGCTGGAAAACATCTCGCCGACGCCGGGCAGCTGCAGGATGACGATCATGGCGACCACCAGCAGGGTGATGGCGGCAATGCTCATGATGATGACGCGCAGCCGGAACTTGCCGCTGTTGCTTTGCAGGAACAGGGCGCCGGTGAGCAGGATGGCCGAGACGGCGAACATGCCCCAGGCGCCGCGCGAGAAGGAGAAGAAAATGCCGGCGGTGATGATCAGCAGCGGCACCGCCAGAAGCGGCATGCGCGCGATCGAGCCGGTCAACAGGAGATAGAGCAGATAGATGCCGGGCAGCACCAGGAATGGTCCGAACACGTTCGGATCCTGGAAGGCGCCCTGGGCGCGGTCGTATCTGGTGAAGATTTCAGCGCCGGGGAAAGCGTGGAAATAGCCGGCAATGCCGAGCAGCGAGGTCACCACCGCGGAGACGACATAGGCGATGAAGATCAGCCGGTAGAGGCCGGGCTGCACCGCCGTCACCGACGAGAAGAACACTGCGGTGAACGCAAGAAACAGCGAGACGGCGAGATAGAGCGGTGTGTTGGCGAGATCGGCCATCTGCGTCATGGCAATCATGCCGCCGATGTTCATCGTGATCAGCAGCACGAGCAGCGGCACGGCGGCGCGCGATATGCGCAGGCCAAACAGCACCCACACCCCGATCAGCCCGACCATGAAAAGATCGTAGGGCGCCGGCTCGTCGATGACGAAGCCTGACAGGAAGACGCCGAAAAACACCGCGCCCGACGATATCAGCGCGATCAGCTTGGCATTGACCGCAGCCTGCGACAAATCATGGGAAATCGCGCTCAATAGGCGTTTTCCGTGTTGAGCAGCCGCAGCGGCGTCATGAGCAGGATGCGCAGATCGAACAGCATCGACCAGTTCTCGATGTAGTAGAGGTCGTATTCCGTGCGCATGCGGATCTTCTCATTGGTGTCCATCTCGCCGCGCCAGCCATTGATCTGCGCCCAGCCGGTAACGCCGGGCTTGACCTTGTGGCGGGCGAAATAGCCGTCGACCACCTCATTGTAGAGAAGGTTGTGCGACTGCGCGGCAATCGCATGCGGGCGCGGGCCAACCAGTGACAGCGTGCCGAACAGCGAGTTGAAGAACTGCGGCAGCTCGTCGATCGAGCTCTTGCGGATGAAGCGGCCGACGCGGGTGACGCGCGGATCGTTCTTGGTCACCGTCTGCTTGGCGGTCGGGTCCGAGCGGTCGGTATACATGGAGCGGAATTTGTAGACTTCGACGATCTCGTTGTTGAAGCCGTGCCGCTTCTGCTTGAACAGCACCGGACCCTTGCTGTCGAGCTTGATGGCGATGGCCGTCGCCAGCATCACCGGTGAGAACAGGATGATGCCGATCAGCGAGAAGACGATGTCGAAGGCGCGCTTGGCGACCGAATCCCAGTCGTTGATCGGCCTGTCGAAGATATCGAGCATCGGCACCGAGCCGATGTAGGAATAGGCGCGCGGGCGAAACTGCAAAGCGTTCGAATGCGCCGAGAGCCGGATGTCGACCGGCAGCACCCAGAGCTTCTTCAGCAGCTGCAGCACGCGCGTTTCGGCAGTCAGCGGCAGCGACACGATCAGCATGTCGATGCGCGCGATGCGAGCGAATTCCATCAGCTCCGAAATGGTGCCGAGCTTGGGATAGCCGGCCACGATCGGCGGCGAGCGCTTGTCGCCGCGGTCATCGAAGATGCCGCAGATGCGGATGTCGTTGTCTGGCTGCTTCTCGACCGAGCGGATCAGCATCTCGGCCGCCTTGCCGCCGCCGACGATGACGGCGCGGCGTTCCATGCGGCCGTTGCGCGCCCAGCGCCGGATCAGCTTCGACATCACCAGCCTGAGGCCGAACAGCAGAAGCAGGCCGACGACAAACCAGGTGCCGAACAGCAGACGCGAATAATCCTCCGACATTTTCATGATGAAGGCCGTCAGCGCCATCAGCGCGAAGGTGCCGGCCCAGACCATCAGCACGCGGCCGAGATTGGAGATCGGTCGCATCAAGGCGGAGATCTGGTAGCAATCGCTGACGTCGAGCAGCACCACGGCCACGAATGACGCCGCGGCAATGGTCAGCGGATATTGCCAGGCGAGATAGTTGAAGAAGCCGACAAAGTGGAAGTAGAGCGCGAGCCCCGACAGGAACAGCAAGCCGAATTCGACGATGCGCAATACGCCGCTGACCATGACCGGCGACATCGTATCGCGCCGGTATTGCGAGGCGACCTGGCGGGCAACACTGTTCATGCCGCCGGGCGTGGGGCTCTCGGCAGGACTGTCGAATTTGCGCACCGCATCGGCCGAAAAGCGGCGCGTGGGGTCGGTCTCGTTCATCGGGTTTCCCACAAGCTTCCGCGATGACGATAGCAGAAAGAGAGCTAAAAAAACCTTGAGACAACTTATGGTTTTGGACGGTCGTCTATCTGTTGAGCGCGGCGAAATAGGCCTTTTCGATTTCGGCGGCCATCACATCGGCGCCGAATCGCGCCTTGAGGCTGGCGGTATCGGGCATGACGCGCCGGTAGGCGTCGAGATCGCGCAGCGCTTCACCCACCTTGTCGCCGAGTTGGCGCGGATCGGGACGGATCAGGGCAGGGGATCCCTCACCGAAGATTTCGGGAATGCCGCCGACGGCCGTGGCGATCATCGGCCTGCCTGCGGCCAGCGTCTCCAGCACGATATAGGGCATGGCTTCCGCGCGCGACGGCACAACCACGAGGTCGGCCAGTGCAAAGGCCTCCCTGGCTGACATAGGCGGCAAGAAGCGGACCTGTTTTTCGAGGCCCAGCCGTTTCACCTGCGCATGGTAGCGCGGCAGGTCGTCGCCATCGCCGACCATGACCGCGGTCAAGCGGCGCTCAAGCTGGGACCCGGCCAGCACCAGCGCGTCGATGAAAATGTCAGGCCCTTTGAGGTCGCGCATCATGCCGATGTAGAGCAGGTCGGCTGCGTCGGGCTGTGTGACCACCGGCTCGAATTCGGCGGCGCGCAGGCCGTTATAGACCAGCGTGTTCGGGATAGGCGGCTCGCCGACCTTCCTGCGATAGGTGCGCCGCTCATAGTCGGAGACGAACAGCAGGCAATCGGTGAAGCGCCCCATGAAGCGCTCCAGCGCGAAGAACAGCTTTCCGGTGGTCGTCGTTTCGTCATAGTGGAGGGAGCCGCCATGCGGCGAGTAAAGGCGGGCTACGCGAGACCTTGATACCCGCAACAATGAGCCGAACAGACGGGCATAGGCGCCACCTTTGGCGCCGTGCCCGTGCAACACGTCCGGCCGCAATTCCTTGATGATTCGATAGGTACGCCAAGCGGAGGCGAGGTCGCCCGGTCCGACATGGCGCTGCATCGGCGTGCGATGGATACCGAGCGCCAGGCTGTCCTTCATCTGGTCGAACAGGCGTTCCTCGTATTGGCCGCCGGTGGTCGAATCGCAGACGATGCCGACAGCATGTCCGGCGGCGAGCTGGGCCTCCGTCAGGTCGCGCACATGCCGGAAGATCCCGCCGACGGGTGAGCGAAAGCAGTGGACGATCCTGAGCTGGTCCGCCACGTTGATGTCAGAACAGGCGTTCGCGAACGTAGACCGTGTCGCCCGGCAGCAGCGGATCGGAGGTAACCACCCGGCCTGTCATCACCTTGCCGTTGATGTCGCGGGTGATGTCGACGCTTTCCTGGTTGGCGCGCGGCGAGAAACCGCCAGCAATCGCGATGGCCTTCTGCACGGTGAGGCCCGGCACGTAGGAATACTGGCCGGCGGCACCCACTTCGCCCATGACGAAGATCGGCCGGTAGCGATCGATCTCGACCGACACGTCGGGGTCGCGCAGATAGCCTTGGCGCAGTTTGTCGGCGAGCGCTTTTTCCAGCTGCTGGGCCGTGTGGCCGCGCGCCGGCACCGCGCCGACCAGCGGGAAGGACATGTAGCCGGACTGGTCGACACTGTAGGTGTTGGTCAGACCGTCCTGTTCGAACACCGTGACGCGGACACGGTCGCCGGCGCCGAGCCGATACGGCTGGTCGAGTACCTCGTGGAAGGCCGCCGGCGTCGGCCGGTAGCTGGAGCAGCCGGCGAGCATCGACACGGCCAGCAGAGCGCGAAACAGACCAGCAGCGCTTTTCATGATCGGACACACACCTTCGTCGCTATGGCCGCCAGGACACGGCGGCAAACCTTAAGGATCTGGGTTCGTTATCATCCTGTTAGGGTTAATGGCCGGTAAAGGGACGCGGCCGATTTGGCGGCAATCGACAATAAGCCGTATAGTTTTGCTGGCTTTGTTTACCGGATGTCAGCAAACCCTAACAGCTGCTTGCCGCGATCTTAACGGCTGAGTTACCATAGTTGTTTACGCTACCATCTAGCCTCATGTTCCGGAGCAGGAATGCATGTCCGACCAGTCCGCGGCCGCAGATGTCGATGTCGACCTGAGACAGCTCTTCGCCAGCCTGGCGCGGAACTGGCTGCGCATTCTTGTGATCACGATTCTCGTCACTGGTCTCGCCTTCGCGTTCGCGTGGCTTGCCACGCCGCATTACAAGGCGACGACGCAGCTGAAAATCCAGTTGAGCGAATCGGCCTATACGCGGCCTGCCGGTACCAATGAAGACGACAAACCTGTGCTCGATGCGGAAGGTGTAGCAACTGAGGTTCAGGTCATTTCCTCGTCCGACATTCTCAATAAGGTGGCTGGCAATCTGCACCTGGGCGACAAGCCCGAGTTCAACGATGCGCTCGGCATGTCGCCGGTAGCCCGACTTCTTGTCATTGCCGGACTGAAAAGTGATCCGGCAGAGATTCCGCTCGAAGAGCGCGTGCTGACTAAAATGCGCGACAAGCTAAACGTCTATGGCGTGGAGAAGACGCGTGCCATCGCCGTCGAATTTTCCTCGGAAGACCGCCAGCTTGCCGCCGATATTCCGAATGCCATCGCCAAGGCCTACATGGCCTATCAGGCGGATGCCAAGACCACGTCGAACGCGGCCGCGACCGCCTTCCTCGGGCCGGAGATCGAGGAGCTGCAGAAGCAGGTCAGGGATGCAGAGGCCAAGGTCGCGGCCTTCCGCTCCGCTCAGTCGGACCTGTTGATGGCTGGCAACAATTCGGTGTTGGCGACACAGCAATTGTCCGAACTATCGAGCGAGCTGTCGCGTGTGCGCGCCAGCCGCGCCTCGGCTGAGGCAACGGCCGAAAGGGTGCGCCAGGCCCTGCAGAATGGCGGTTCGCTGGACGCTGTACCCGAAGTGCTGTCTTCCGATCTGATCCAGCGGCTGCGCGAGCGTCAGATCGAGCTCAGAACCAACATCGCCGATCTTTCCACCACTTTGCTCGACAACCATCCGCGCCTGCGGGCGATGAGGTCGCAGCTAGCCGATCTCGACGGTCAGATCCGCAACGAGGCGCAAAAGATCATGCGCGGGTTGCTGACGCAGGCGCAGACCGCCCAGGCGCGCGAAAACCAGCTGATATCGGACGTCAACAAGCTGAAAGCGGCGTCGTCGCGCGCCGGCGAGGAGCAAGTCCAGCTGGATGCGCTGCAGCGTGAGGCGAACGTCCGGCGCCAGCAGCTTGAATCCTATATGGCGAGCTTCCGCGAAGTGTCCTCGCGCAAGAATTACCTGCCGGTCGATGCCAGCGTGTTTTCCGAGGCGCGCGTGCCGTCGGAACCCTATTTCCCCAAGCTCGTGCCGATCGTCGGCGCCGCCTTCGTCGGCTCGCTGGTTCTGATGTCGGTCATCACGCTGCTGCAGGAGCTGTTTTCGGGCCGCGCCATGCGTCCGGCCCCAGGGGCGCGCTTCGAGCGTATCGAGCAGGTTGCGATGCCGGCAATGTCGGCGCCGGTAGTCGACCCGGAACCGGCTCCTGAGGTCGTGGAAGTGGACGATCAGCCGACGACCATGGAGTCTGAACTGGCGCCAAAGCCCGAGCCGGCTCCTGCAGTGCAGGAGGACGCAGCGATCGCCGGTTCCGAACCGCAAGCCGAACCTGAACCTGTCCGCTCCAGCCTTGGCGAGATCGATGTCGAGAAGGCGGCGGAGAAGCTGATCGCCAGCGGTGCTGCGCGCGCCATCTTCGTCTCGCCCGAAGGCGATGAGGCCGCGGCCTCGGCAGTGCTGGTAGCGCGCGAAGTCTCCGACGCTGGCCTGCGCGTGCTGCTGCTCGATCTCACGGCGTCAGGTGCCGCCTCGCGGCCGATGCTGGACAGCGGACTTTTCCCCGGCATCACCAATCTGCTGGCTTCGGAAGCGCAGTTCAGCGACGTCATCCACGCCGACCTCTATTCGGACTGCCACGTCGTTCCCGTCGGCACCGCCGATCCGGTGCGCGCCATGCGCGCCGCCGACCGGCTGCCGATCATCATGCAGTCGCTGACCACCGCCTATGATCTGGTCATCGTCGAATGCGGACCGGCCGATGCGCAAGGCATCAGCCGACTGGTCGGCGACAGCACCGAGGTCTTCATGTCCATGCTGCAGGCGGACGATGAGGTGGCGCAGGCCGCCGTCGAGCTGATCGAAAGCGGCTATCCCGACCTCACTCTGGTGACGCCGATCGGCCACGAGACGCCGGGTAACCCGGTGCCGGGACGACGTAGCGCCGCCTGAGACATCGGACAATTCAACTTAGGCGGCGCTACTACGGATTGGCTCGTCCATCGCCCGCCGGCTCCCGAAAAACCAAGCTTGTCAGTCGGCGCCGGGATCTACCCCAACTCCAGGGTTGTCACGCCAAATATTCGGCGCGAGTCGACCTTCGGAGGCGGGCCCTTGTACATGCGCGTGGTGGTGAAGGTCGGCCTGAAACCAATTGCTGAAAGCGCCGTGGTGAAATCGAAATTTTCGGCAGGAACGTCGATATGCAGGTCGCCACCTTCGCATGCGGCAGCCAGACTGCCCATGAGCTGCATCGCCGTCTCGGTGTCGTCGGCAAACAGCGGGCCGATCTTGTAACCCGAACGGCAGGGACGAGCCACGGCGTAGCCTATGGTGCCGAGTGAACTGATCGCGGCGAACCCGCAATGCGGCGGCTGCGCCCAGCGGTGCAGGAAGGCTCGTCGAGGCGCGGGGAAACAGCGGGCGTCATAGACGATGATGTCGGGCACGAGTTGCGTGGTTATCATGCGCACCCCTTCGCTTCGGACGGGCGGGGTCGCGATACGGCCGCTGAAGCGGATGGTTTCGTACGCCGAGCTGAATCCCGTGCGGCGATAATTCGCCAGCTGCGCGGCGACCCCGTCGAGGCCGACCGTTCGGCCGGCCAGCCTGGCCATGCCCGCATTCCAGACTGCTTTGCCATGGCCTTTGCCGCGCATGTCTGGTCGGCAGATGTAGAGACCGATGAAACCGAAGTTGCCGCCATAGGCGACAGCCGAGATGGCGGCGGTCATCTCGTTGTCGACAAAAGCGCCGATGAACCCTTCAGGATCGGTTGGCCGGAACGCGGCGGCATCGTCAAGGCCAGGGTTCCAGCCTTCAGCCGCCGCCCAGTCGATGAGAACGGTCAGTTCCGGCGGAGACAATGCGCGGACGGTAGGCTTCATAGCGTTCACTCCGCGGCGACCACCCCCGGCGAGAAGGATTTCAGCACGCCGCGATAGGGCTTGGCCAGCGGGCTGGCATAGGCGCCGCGCTTCGAGGTCGACAGGCCCAATGCGATCAGCGCCTCGGCCTGTTTGAGGGCGGCGCCGACGCCGTCGATGACGGGCAGGTCGAACTCTTGCTGCAACCGGTGTGCCAGGTCGGCCATGCCGGCGCAGCCGAGCACGATGGCCTCGGCGCGGTCTTCCGCTATGGCGCGGGCGATCTCGGCGCGCAGTTTCTCGACCGCGCCGGAAGCAGCGTCTTCGAGCGAGAGTACGGGAATGTCGGCGGCGCGCACGCGCGCGCGCCCGGCCATGCCGTAGCGCTGCACCAGCCCCTCGACAGGGACACGCGAGCGTTCGGTGGTCGTCACCACTGTGAAGCGCTGGGCAATGTAGGAGGCGACACTGAGTGCGGCCTCGCAGATGCCGATGACCGGAATGGAGGCCATGGCGCGTGCCGCATCCAGGCCGGTATCGTCGAAGCAGGCGATGATGGCGGCCTGAGCCCCGGCACGTTCGCCGGCGGCGATCTCCATCAAAAGGCCGGGCACGGCCAATGCCTCGTCATAATAGCCCTCGATCGAGGCCGGGCCCATCGAGGAGGTGACCGCGATCACCTCGGTCCCGGCGCCGGCAACGCCGCGCGCCGCCGCCGCGATCGTCTCGGTCATGCTCGCCGTTGTGTTGGGGTTCACCACCAGTATCTGCACAATCAAACCCTGGCCCGCCTGCGGCCAACATAGAGGATGGCGCCCAGTGTGGCCAGGATCACCAGGAAGGAGAACACGGTGGTCACCGTGCCCAGCGCGTAGAGCACCGGCGTCGTGACATTGGTGGTCATGCCGTAGATCTCGAGCGGCAGCGTGTTGAAGGTGCCCGACGTCATCAGCGTGCGGGCGAACTCGTCATAGGACAGCGTGAAGCCGAACAGGCCGACGCCGATCAGGCTCGGCGCGATCATCGGCAGCACGACATGGGCGAAGGTCTGCCAGGAGTTGGCGCCCAGGTCACGCGCGGCTTCCTCATAGGCGGGCGAGAAGCGGTTGAAGACGGCGAACATGATGAGCACGCCGAAGGGCAAGGTCCAGGTCAGGTGCGCGCCGAAGGCCGATGTGTACCAGGCTGGGCGGAAGCCGACCTGCTGGAAGACGACGCCGATGCCGAGCGAAATGATGATCGAGGGTACTACGAGGCTGGCGACCGCCAGGTAGAACAAAGCGGTGGCGCCACGAAATTTTTGCCGGAAAGCGAGCCCTGCCAGCAGCGACACGACGACGGTGACGATCATCACCATAAGGCCGAGCACGAGCGAGCGCTTGAAGCTGCCGCCGAAATCGCCGACCGCCTGGCGCTCGAACAGATTGGCGAACCAGTGCAGCGACACGCCATTGAGCGGGAAGGTGAGGCCGCCGGTCTCGCCTTGGAAAGAAAGGATCAGGATCGCCGACAGCGGGCCGTAGAGGAACAGCACGAACAGAGTGAAGAAGACCGCAAGCACATAGAATTCGAGGGTGCGTTTTTCGTGGCTCACCTCAAAGCTCCTTGCGGATGTCGACGATGCGCAGGATGCCCGCGACCATCAACAGTACCAACACCAGCAACACTACGGCATTGGCGGCGGCTGCGGGATACTGCAGCAGCGACATCTGGTTCTTCATCATCAGTGCGACCGACGCGCTCTGGCCGCCCGACATCACCTGCACAGTGGAGAAATCGGCCATCACCAGCGTGACGACGAAGATGGTGCCGATCGCCATGCCGGGCTTGGCCAGCGGGATGACGACGTTCCACAAGATCTGCCAGCCGGACGCGCCGGCATCGCGCGCGGCCTCGACCAGCGAGCGGTCGATGCGCATCAACGTGTTGAAGATCGGCGTTACCATGAACAGCGTGTAGAGATGCACCATGGCCAGGACCACGGCGAATTCCGAATAGAGCAGCCATTCGATGGGTTTTGGCACCAGCCCCAATTGCACCAGCGTCGAGTTGATCAACCCGTTACGGCCAAGCACCGGGATCCACGAGATCATGCGGATGATGTTGGAGGTCAGGAACGGCACCGTGCAGACAAGGAACAGCACCATCTGCATGGCGGTGGTGCGGATATGGAAGGCGAGGAAATAGGCGACCCAGAAGCCGATGAACAAGGTCAGAGCCCAGACGATGGCAGCGAATTTGATGGTGTTGAGATAGGTCTTCCAGGTGACCCATGATCCCAGCACGTCGGAATAGTTCGTCGTCAGGAAATCCGGATACATGGCGGCGAAGTCATAATCCCAGAAGGAGACGACGACGATCATGATGATTGGCAAGAGCAGGAACGCACCGAGGATGAGCGCCAGCGGCGCCGATTGGAGGTAGGGCGTGACGGCACTGATGGAGAAGCGCCGGCGTCTGGCGGGCTTGGCTGCTGCGATGGCGGGGCGTTCGAGCGCGACTGTCATTGGGAAAATCCTCCGCGTGATCGCGATGACTTGCGATCCTTCGCGCCCCCCTCTGTCCTGCCGGACATCTCCCCCACGAGGGGGGAGATCGAACTCTCATAACGGCCTTCGCCAAACTCCAACGTTGCTAACGAAGAGCCGGCCATGACGCTGCCAATCTCCCCCCAAGTGGGGGAGATGTCCGGCAGGACAGAGGGGGGCGCGAAGGATCGCAACATCACAGTGAACGCGTCCGCTCTACGCGGCGATGAACTCGTTCCAGCGGTTCACCATGTAGCGGTCCTCGTCCATGACCGAGTTCCAGCAGGCGACCTTGCCCATGCGCTCTTCGAACGAGCCGCCGTCGCGCACGGCGCCGGCCTTTTCCATGACGGTGCCGTCCGGCGCCTTGATCTCGCCCTTGGCCGGCTTGCCTTCGATCCAGTAGCCCCATTCGTCGTCGGACATGAACTTCTTGGCCGAGACCATATTGGCGGAATAGTAGCCCTGGCGGTTGAGATAGCCGCCGACCCAGCCCGACGTATACCAGTTGATGTATTCGTAGGCCGCGTCGAGTTCGGCGCCCTTGAGATGGGCGGCAAGGCCAAGGCCGCCGCCCCATGAGCGATAGCCCTCCTTGAGCGGCTGGAAGCGGCATGCGATGCCTTTGGAGCGCACGGCAGCGACGGCCGGCGACCACATAGACTGGATGACCACTTCGCCCGATGCCATCAGGTTGACGCTCTCGTCGAACGACTTCCAGAAGGCGCGGAACTGGCCGGCCTGCTTGGCCTTGATGAGGAAGTCGATCGTCTTGTCGATCTCTTCCTTGGTCATGTTGCCCTTGTCGGCATATTTGATGCTGCCTGTGGCCTCCATGATCATGGCCGCATCCATGATACCGATGGACGGGATGTTAAGGATCGCGGTCTTGCCCTTGAAGGCCGGGTCCATGATGTCGGCCCAGGTGGTGATGTCGCGGCCGACGAGGTCGGGCCGGATGCCTAGCGTATCGGCGTTGTAGATCGTCGGCACCATGGTGAACCACTTGGTCGGCGCCTTGGCGAAGGTCTTTGAGTCCTGCGCTTCGACATAGCCGACCGTGTGCGGCGCGGTGCCCTGGGCAATGATGCTGTCGGGCGTCAGCTTGCCGGTTTTGAACAACGGCACCAGCTCGTCGTAGTATTTCAGCTTACTGACATCCATCGGCTGCAGCACGCCGCTCGGGAACACCTTCTTGCAGATCCAGTATTCGATGTCGGCGATGTCATAGCTGTCGGGCTGGGTCACGGCGCGCTGGGCGGCCGCGTCCGAATCGGTCGCCGTCATTTCCAGCGTGATGCCGAGGTCGGCCTTGCACTTGTCGGCGATCGCGTTCAGGTTCGACACGCCGGTGCCGAACTGGCGCAGCGTGATGTTGGACTGCGCCCAGATGGTCGGGAAGCCTGTAATGGCGCCCGAGCCTGCGGCGAGGCCGACGGCGGCCGCACCTGTCTTGAGCAACGAACGGCGCGAAATTCCGGTCTTTGTTTCTACTGTTTTTGTCATTCCTATTCCCCTGTTTTGTTTTGCTTCGTTGAATTCATGAATGAAGGCGGCCGAGGACGATGGCGTCCTCGGAATCCCAGGCGAGCGGTACGGCGTCGCCAAGGGCGACGGGTTTGGCGAAGAAGTCGGAGTCGTTGATGATAACGGTGAAATCGTCGATGCCGCCGCCGGTGACCGACAGCTTCACCGTGGCGCCGCGATATTCGATGTTGGAGACGATGCCGGTGAAGCCGAGGCCGGGAGAGGGTGCTTCGCCGATGCGCACATGGTCGGTGCGGATGGCGATGTCGATCGGCGTGCCAACCTCCTGGCCCGCCTCCCGGCCTTGCCCGCGGGCGGCGAGCGAGGCGCCACCATCGACGTCGAAGACGACCATGCCGTCGCGCACGCCGGTGACCCGGCCGGAGATGACATTGTGGTCGCCCATGAAGCGCGCGACGAAGGCGGTGGCCGGCCTTTCGAACACATCTCGCGGCGGCGCCGCCTGTTCGATGCGGCCGTCATTCATCACCACGATCAGGTCCGCCAAGGCCATGGCTTCTTCCTGGCTGTGGGTGACGTGGACGAAAGTGATGCCAAGCGAGGTCTGCAATTTCTTCAGCTCGGCGCGCATGCGTATCTTCAGGAACGGGTCGAGTGCCGACAGCGGCTCGTCGAGCAGCAGCGCCTCGGGATCGGTGATCAGAGCGCGGGCGAGTGCAACACGCTGCTGCTGGCCGCCGGAAAGCTGCGCCGGCCGGCGCGTCGCATAGGCCTCCATCTGCATCAGCTTGAGCATGTCGAGCGCCTTGGCACGGCGCTGCTCCTTGTCGACGCCCTTCATCTTCAGGCTGAAGGCGACATTGTCGACAAGGTCGAGATGCGGAAACAGCGCATAGGACTGGAACATCATCGCCGTGCCACGCTTTGCCGGCGGCAAGTCGGTGACGACAATGTTGCCGAGGCGGACATCGCCCGACGAAATGCTTTCGTGGCCGGCGATCATGCGCAGCGTCGAGGTCTTGCCGCAGCCGGAGGGGCCAAGCAGGCAGCAATAGGTGCCTGCCGGTATCTTCAGGCTGATGGCCTCGACGGCAGTCGTCGTTCCGTACACTTTCGAAACGGAGACGATGTCGATCTCGGCGGCTTTGGACATTCAGGCTTCCCCGTTTGGTCGCGTCAACCAATGCATTATGCGTGCCAATCGGCGAGATTCGGCCAAGCATTTGAATCATCAGCAAAAATCGGAATTCGTGCCCACTGCCTAGCCGGTGGGCTATCTTGTGCATTGCACAAATTATGGGCGATTGTGCGCGATCCGCGCAAGAATCGTATGCAATCTTTTTGGCTTCGTGTCCACTTTGCCTCTCGTGCGCAGGCGACGAGTTGAGTTAGAAGAGGCTGGGAATCATCATCGCCATGAACATTGCCGATCAGATCCATTCCGCCGACAGCGCCAACCAGGATCGCGCCCAGGCGATTCGCGACAATCTGCGGGACGCCATCGTTGATCGTCGGCTGACGCCCGGCACCAAGCTGTCGGAAGGCGAGGTCGGCACGCTGTTCGACGTCTCGCGCACGGTCGCGCGCGCGGCGCTGCAGATGCTGTCCTTCGAGGGGCTGGTGCGTACCGAGCGCAACCGTGGCGCCTTCGTCGCCAACCCTTCGCCCGAGGAAGCGCGCCAGGTGTTCGCATCGCGCCGGCTGATCGAGCCGGGCATCGCCATTGCCGCCTGCGGGCGGGTCACAGCCACCGATATCGCTGCGTTCCGAGCGCAGCTCGACGAGGAAGGGCGCTTCATCGCCGAGCGCGGCCCAACCGCCCGGCGCTCCGAAATCAAGGCGTCGGGCGATTTCCATCTGCTGCTCGCCTCCGTCGCCGGCAATGCCATCCTGCAGCGCTTCATGGAGGAGCTGGTGGCGCGTTCGTCGCTGGTGATCGCCCTTTACGGACGATCCGGCGTGTCGGCCTGCGGGCACAGTGAGCACACGGAAATGGTCGGCGCGCTGGAGAGCGGCGATTGCGGGTTGGTGAGCCGGCTGATGCTGCACCATATCGACCACATCGAGGCGGATCTCGACCTGCGGGTCAGGGCCGGCCCGGCGCTCCGCGAAGCGCTGAATTTCTGAACGCTAGTTTTCGTCGTCCGTGGGAGCGGGCGCTGCCTGTCCGGCGGCCTTGCGGCGCAGCATCTTGGTCAGCTTCCAGACCGTCGGGTTGTTCTTGATGAAGGCTTTCGCCCGTGCGCCCTGCCGCAGCGCCGACGCCAGGGCGCGTCCCTTCAGCGTCAGGGGCGCCAGCACCTCGAAATGCTGGGTCTCGATATCGCACCAGAGCCGCTTGTAGGGCTCGTCGCCGACCGAGAAATCATAGACATCGAAGCCTGTTTGGCAGGCTTCCTCGATGATGTCGAAGAAAAGGAAATCGCCGGGGCTGGTGTGGCCGAGATCGTCCTCGGCGATGGCGCCGAATTCGCAGATCAGGCGTTTGCCCGAGCGGCTCGAGCCGGTAATTGCGCGCAGCTTGCCGGCCACTTCGAGCCCATGCAGCACAAAGGCCGGTTTCTCCTCGGCCAGCGCGCCGGCGAAGAGGGCACGGAAGAAAGCCCGCACCTCCGGCTCGCCGAAGACATTGGCGATGCCCATCTTGGCGAAGCGGAACTCCTTCATCTCTAAGAAAGCGTCGAGCAGCCGGCTCACGTCTTCGGGTGTCTGCGCCTCGATGCGGCGATGAACGCCGACCGCCTCGAATTTGCGTGTCTGCGAACGGTGCTTCTTGCGCTTGCGCTTGCCGCCCACACGCGACAGCAGCGCATCGAAACCACCGTCGAGATTGACGGCGAGCGACAGGTTTGGGCTCGGAAAGTTGGAGAACGCCACCAGCGGATTGGCAACGCCATCGAGGTCGGGCAGAAGCCTTTCCAAGGCAACGAGATCGATGTCGGGACGCGCCTTGCCGATCGCCGTCACCAGCCTGCGGATCCCCCCAGCATCTGCCTTTGCCAGCCATGCCGGATCGGCGGCGGCGAAATTGCCGTTGGCATGGCGCCCGCCCATGAAGCGGGCGACGCGGAATGGACCAGTTCGCGTGATTTCCAGTGCCAGTGCAAAGACCGGCCTGTCCTCGATTGTCAGCGTGGCAATGACGGCATCGGGATTAGCCTGCGCCGTCCAGGCACGAACCCAGTCCGCGCTTTGCGCCGGCGCAAACAGCGCCGAACGGCAGAATTCGCCGTAAGAGGCGAGCGCGGCAGCATCTGCGATCGACACCGACAGACTGGTCTGGTCGGCAGCCGGCGTGCGCGCAGACGCCTTGCTTGCGGCGAGCCGATTGCCGTCAAATGACGCGGTGGCGTCAACCATACCTCAATCCTTAAGGCGTATTCGTCGCGATCAGGAGTTCGCGTCGGCGCGTTCCGTGCTTGGATCGAGCCTAGGCGCAAAAGGTGAATGAATGATCGACGGTGGTGAGGCAGTTCGGAAACTGGCGCTTAATATCGCCCGCTTTACCGGCCTTGCACCGCTGGCCAAGCCGTTTGTCGGCGGCATTGGCGCCATCCTCATGTTGCATCGGGTCACCGCCACGCCGGAGAAGCCGGACGGCGTTAACCGCCACCTCAACATCGCCCCGCGATTCCTCGACGCTCTCGTCGCCGACATGAAGTCGAGGGGCTATGCCTTCGTCACCCTCGACGAGGCGATCGAGCGCATCAAGGCCGGCGGCAAGGACGGCCAGTTCGCCACCATCACCGCCGACGACGCCTATCGCGACAACATGACCGAAGCGCTGCCAGTGCTCGAAAAGCACGACGCGCCGATCACCATCTATGTCGCGCCGGGTCTGATCGACGGCAGCGCCGATTTATGGTGGGACGTGGTCGAGGATATCGTCAACGCGCGGGAGCGTTTGACGCTGGCGACGCCGAAGGGGCCGGTGACCATCGACTGCTCGACCCACGGCAAGAAACTCCACGCCAATGCGCGTCTGCATGCCTATCTGACGCTCGAGGTGCGCGAGGAGGATCAGCGCGCCGTGCTGCGCGATCTGGCGCGCTCGAACGGCATCGACCTCGATGGCTTGCGCCCAAGCACGCTGATGACCTGGGACGATATCCGCGCCGTGGCCGGGCACAGGCTGGTGACGATCGGCGCGCATACGGTCAACCACCGCAATCTGAAGCGGCTCGACGAAGCCGATGCGCGCCATGAGATCGTCGACGTCAGGCGCCAACTGCAGGCGCAGCTCGGCGAAGACTCCCGTCATCTCGCTTACCCCTATGGCTACGCCAGCGCTGTCGGCTGCCGCGAAGTGGGCTTTGCCCGCGACGCCGGCTACGCCTCGGCGGTGACCACGCGCCACGGCGTGCTGCACGCCGAGCACGCCGGCTTCCTGCACGCGCTGCCGCGCATTTCGGTCAACGGCCGCTACCAGAGCGTCGCCCATATCCGCACCATGTTGTCGGGCGTGACGACGCCGCTGGCCAATGCCGGCAAAATGGTCGTCACCATCTGACCTGGGTCGGGCGCTTCAGCCTTTCGGCGGCGGCTCCAGGATCAGCCATTTGATGATGCCCATCGCAGGCAGCACCCAGAACAGGCCGCTGAACAGGAAGAACAGGAAATGCACCAGCGGGCTGGATTGCGACAGCTGCGCGACCGCTATGATCGACGCGACCAGCGCATAGATGATGACCAGCGCCACCAGCAGGAAGGTTCCGATCAGCTTTTTCAGGCGGTTGGGCATGAGGCGTTCTCGTTGATCGCCTTCGCTTAGGCCCAACCACGCGCCTGTGCAACCCGGGAGATGCGGCGCGACGGCGTGCCGCGCCGTCCGGTCTTGTCAGCCGGGTTGCGATGGTTCACCAATCCGCCACGTCAACCTGCCGGGACCAACCCATGGCCGCAATATCAGCCGCCGCGCCTTACATTGACCGCGATCGCGACTTGAAAAATCGGGCGCTGGTGCGCGGCTGGCTGTATGTCGTGCTTCTGGTGCTGTTTGCGCTGGTGCTGGTCGGCGGCGCCACCAGGCTCACCAATTCCGGCCTGTCGATCACCGAGTGGAAGCCGATCCACGGCGTGATACCGCCGCTCAACGACGCCGAGTGGCAGGAGGAATTCCAGCTCTATCAGAAGATTCCGCAATATGCCGAGCTCAACAAGGGCATGAGCCTGGACGCCTTCAAATCGATCTTCTGGTGGGAGTGGGCGCACCGTATCCTGGCGCGCAGTGTCGGCCTGGTCTTCGGCCTACCGCTGCTGGTCTTGTGGGCGACGCGCCGCATCGAGCGCGGCCTTGGGCCAAAGCTGGTCGGTATTCTGCTGTTTGGTGGCCTTCAAGGCGCCATCGGCTGGTGGATGGTGGCCTCCGGCCTGATCGACCGGGTCTCCGTCAGCCAGTACCGCCTGGCCACGCATTTGACGCTTGCCGCCCTGATCTTCACCGCCACCATGGTGGTCGCGCGCGGGCTGGCGCCGCATTCGGAGCCTGCCGCCGACCGGCCGACACAAAGGCTGGCCGGCTTCATCGTGCTGCTGGTGCTGGTCCAGATCTATCTCGGCGGCCTGGTCGCAGGGCTCGACGCCGGCCTGAGCTACAACACCTGGCCGCTGATGGACGGCAAGGTGATCCCGTCAGATTTGCTTCTGCTCGAGCCGGCCTGGCGCAACTTGTTCGAGAACCCGAAGACGGTGCAGTTCGTCCACCGACTGGGCGCCTACACGGTCTTTGCCGTCGCGCTCTGGCACATGATCGCGACACGCCGGCGTTTACCAGGCACGACACACGCACGCCGCGCGACGCTGCTGTTTCTGCTGGTGCTGGTCCAGGCCTCGATCGGCATCGGCACGCTTCTGATGCAGGTGCCGCTGCACATGGCGCTGACCCATCAGGCCTTCGCGCTTGTCCTGCTGGGATTTGCCGCCGCCCACTGGCGCGGCAACAAGGGCGCCTATCCACTGCCAACGCGGCCGCCCATGAACGCAGGTACATCGTCTACGGTGTCTTGGCCGTCGCAATAATCTATTTCGCGAACGAACTGCCTCGCTACGTCTAACGCGCGAGGCTGCGCCGGTCAGAAGCTGAGCCGCACCTTTCGGATCACTCCCGCAACCGACAGCTCGCGGTTCTCGTCGACCGCATTCTCGTCCTCATGATGCCATGCGGCCGACAAGCAGCCATAGGCGATAGCATGGTCGAGAATGGCAGCCGGCGTCTGGCCGAGTGTCCTGGCGAAGATCTCGGCCATATGCGCGATGCGCTCGGGATCGAGGCAGAGGTCGTCGCGCCCCAGTGGGTTGTAGAACAGATTGGCGGCGTCGAAGCCGGGATCGCCGAGCACGCCCTTCGGGTCGATCGCCAGCCAGCCGCGCGCACCGTGCAAAATGTTGTCGTGATGCAGATCGCCATGCAGCGGCTTGACCGCATGCGGGGCATCGAGCAGCCGGTCCGCGATTTCGGCGGCCTCGATATAGAGGCTGTGCTCTCCGGCGTCGCGATCGGCTCCGGCCTTTTTGAACAGGCTGGCAAACCGTGTCCGCAGCGGCTGCAGGTCCGGCGGGGCAGGGTGTCTTGTAGGCGAGAACAGTCTCCCCATCAACTCGGCCGCGATTGCGGTCGCGGCGTTGTCGCCTTCTTTGGCCAGAACGTCGGAAAGCAGGGTGTCGCCGGCATATTCGAGCAGCATGCGGTGGCCGTCCCGGCCAAGCAGCCGCACCGCGCCTTCGCCGCGCCGCCATGCGAGATAGTGCTCGCCGCGCAACTCGTCCTCGACATCGTCGAATGGTTTGAGCGCCTTGACGATGGCCGGCGAGCCGTCCTCACGCCGCACCTTCCAGATGCGGCTCGAAAACGTCTCCGCAATGAGCTCGGGCGCGCTGATCTTCCAGCGCTTTGGAAATGCAGGCGCGTCCATTCAGAGCGTGATGCCGAAAAGTGTTAAGCGGTTTTCGGGCAACATGCTCTCTCCAACTGAATTAAAGGCCGAGCATCAGATCCATGTTCTGAACGGCAGCACCCGAGGCGCCCTTTCCGAGATTGTCATAGACCGCAATCAGCAGCGCCTGCGCCCTGTCGTCATTGGCAAAGACATAGACCTTCATCCGATTGGTGCCGTTATAGACCTCGGGATTGATCTCGGGCAGGCGCTCCACGTGCTCGTAAGGAGCTACCTCGACCACGCCGCCCTTGATGGCGGCAAAATGGTCGGCGATTGCCGCGTGCAGTTCGGCGCCGGCCGGCACATGGTCAAGCCCGCCGAGCTGCAGCGGCACCACCGTGATCATGCCTTGGGCGAAATTGCCGACCGCCGGCTGCATGATCGGATCGTGCGACAGCTTCGCATAGGTGCGCAGCTCCGGCACATGCTTGTGCTGCAGGGTCAGCCCATAGACCTGGAATTCAGAGGCATCCTCGCCCTTGGCGACATAGTCCTCGATCATCGGCCGGCCGCCGCCCGAATAGCCCGAAATGCCATTGACGGTGATCGGGAAATCCGCCGGCAGCAGGCCGGCGGCGACCAGCGGCCGCAGTGTCGCGATCGGTCCTTGCGGCCAGCAGCCGGGATTGGCGACGCGTTTTGCATTGGCGATGATCTTGGCCTGGCCCTTTTCCATCTCGGCAAAGCCATATTCCCAGCCCTCGGCTACGCGATGCGCCGTGGAGGCGTCGATCACCTTGGTGGTGTCGTTGGCAATCAGCGATACGCTTTCCTTGGCAGCCGCATCCGGCAGGCACAGGATGGCGACATCGGCTGCATTGAGGAACTCGGCGCGCGCCGCCGTTTCCTTGCGGCGCTCGGCCGGGATCGAGATGATCTCGAGGTCGCCGCGCTCGGCCAGCAGCGCCCGGATCTGCAGGCCGGTGGTGCCGTGTTCGCCATCGATGAAGATTTTCGGTTTCATGTGCCCGTCAATTCCCTGCTAATTCAGGCCTATATGCCCTGGCCATGGTTTGCCGCGCCATGGTTGCCGCTGTTCAGCTCTTCCGCCCGCGCTTTTCGCTCGGCCACCAGGCCGAGATAGTGCATGGCCACCATCGAGCCGGCGATCGCCGTTATATCGGCGTGATCATAGGCCGGCGCAACCTCGACGACGTCGGCGCCGACAATATCGACCTGGCCGAGCTGGCGCAGCGTCGACAGGATTTTCGCCGAGGACGGTCCGCCGGCAACCGGCGTGCCGGTGCCGGGCGCAAAGGCCGGGTCGAGGCAGTCGATGTCGAAGGTGAGATAGGTCTTCCTGCCGCCGGTGCGGTCGACGATCGCATAGGCGATGTCGGAAGCCCGCATCTCCTCGATCTCGTGACCGTAAAGGATCTTGATGCCGAACGTATCGGGGGCATGCGTGCGGATGCCGATCTGGATCGAACGATCGGGGTCGATGATGCCTTCATTGACGGCGCGGCCGACGAACGAACCATGGTCGATGCGCTTGCCATCGTCAGGCCAGGTGTCCTGGTGCGCATCGAACTGCACCAGCGCCAGCGGCCCGTGGATGGCGGCATGTGCCTTGAGCAGCGGCCAGGTGACGAAATGATCGCCGCCGAGCGACAACAGGAAGGCACCCGATTTCAGGATCTTCGCCGCCTCGCGCTCGATCGTGCCTGGTGTCTTCTGGTGATTGCCCGAATCGAGCAGGCAATCGCCATAGTCGATGACGGCGAGATGCTCGAACAGGTCGCGCGAGAACGGATATTGCGGGTCGTTGTCGAGGATCGCCGAGGCGCGGCGGATCGCCTGCGGCCCGAAGCGCGCGCCCGGCCGGTTGGTGACGGCGGCATCGAACGGAATGCCCCACACGACGGCGTCCGCGCCCTTTGCATCCTTGGTGTATTTGCGCCGCATGAACGACAGCGCGCCGGCATAGGTCGGCTCGAAGGAAGGCCCCGTCTTGGAGCGGGCGGTGAAGGCGTTATCGATGGTCTGGTTCGCCATTACGGGTCCTTCTTTGTTCATCGGGCTGCCACAACTACAGAACCGGCACGCAAGATGCCAGTCACAGCTTGGCGAAGGACTTGTATCGCCAAGGTGCAAGGCCCGGCGGCATCCTCTCCGGCGGCCGCGGCGATGAACTGGCGGTGCGGGCCGGCATGCCGGCCGAGACCACGGTTTCTGGGCCGAACGCGGCGCCACCATCATCCAGACCGACGAACCGAAGGCTGCCATTGGCTGGCTGGGGGCCAACGGGTTTAGGGTGCCTTATGTGGATGAGGCGAAGCCGGCCGAGCCGCGAATACGGCGAGTATCAATTAGAAATCGTACGTCGGCGCCATCACCCCACCCGGCGCTGCGCGCCGACCTCCCCATCGAGGGGAGGTAGGGCGTTGGCGCTTTAGATTCCGACAGTCGTAGCGATTGCGAGGCATGCAAGGCTGCCGCGACCTCCTACCTCCCCTCGATGGGGAGGTCGCGCCGAAGGCGCGGGTGGGGTGACAGCGCCGCCCGCAAAATCTTCACGCCGCTTTCGCCACCCCATCCAATTCCCTTAGCACATCGGCCGACAGCTCCAGTTCCGCCGCCGCCAGGTTCTCTCTCAAATGCCCGATCGACGACGTCCCCGGGATCAGCAGGATGTTCGGCGAGCGGCGCAGCAGCCAGGCGAGCGCAACCTGCAAGGGTGTGGCGCCGAGCCGCGCGGCCACATCCGACAAGGTCGACGACTGCAGCGGGCTGAAACCGCCGAGCGGGAAGAACGGCGTGTAGGCGATACCGGCGCGCGCCAGTTCATCGATCAACCCGTCGTCGTCGCGATGCGCCAGATTGTACTGGTTCTGCACGCAGACGATCTCGGCGATCCCACGGCCTTCCTCGACCTGCGCTGGGGTGACGTTGCTCAGGCCGATATGGCGCACCAGACCCTTGCGCTGCAGTTCGGCAAGCGCGGTCAACTGCGGCTCGATCGAGCCCTCGGCCGGACCCATCACCCCGAACATGATGCGCAGATTGACGACATCCAGCACCTCAAGGCCGAGATTCCTGAGATTGTCGTACACGGCCTGCTCTAGTTCCTTGGCGGAATAGGCAGGCAGCCAGGAGCCGTCGCTGCCGCGCCGCGCCCCGATCTTGGTGACGATGACGAGGTCTTGCGGATAGGGCGCCAGCGCTTCGCGGATCAGCTGGTTGGTTACATGCGGGCCATAGTAGTCGCTGGTGTCGATGTGGTTGACCCCGGAGGCCACCGCTTCGCGCAGCACTGCAATGGCCGCGTCATGATCCTTCGGCGGACCGAAAACGTGCGGGCCGGCAAGTTGCATGGCGCCGTAGCCGAGCCGTTTCACGGTGTGGCTGCCGAGGGTGAATGTGCCGGATTTTTGGATGGTGGACATGGTCGGTCTCCTTTGAGGAGGCGAAGATAGACGCTGCTCAACCTCGGAATAATAAGGTACAATCCGTACAGCTTGTGCGGAATGGCGAACAATGATGGACCTTGGCGATCTGAACGCTTTCGTGACGGTGGCGCGTGCCGGCGGTTTTCGGGAAGGGGCTCGCGCCAGCGGCGGCAGCGCGTCGGGCCTGAGCGAAGCGGTGCGCCGCCTGGAGACGCAGCTCGGCGTCAGGCTGTTCAACCGCACCACACGCAGCGTTGTTCCAACCGACGCAGGCCTCAGCCTCTTGGGAAGGCTTGGCCCGGCGCTGTCGGAGGTGGATGCGGCCCTCGACGTGGTTAATGGCTTTCGCGACAGGCCGGCCGGTTCGCTGCGCCTCAACGTCCCGGTCAGCGCCGCGCGGCTGATATTGCCCGACATCGTTCCGGGCTTCCTCGCCGCCTATCCCGGCATTCGGCTGGAGGTCATCGCCGATGAGAACTTCGTCGACGTGTTGGCGGCCGGCTGCGACGCCGGCATCCGCTATGACGAGCGACTGGAGCAGGACATGATCGCGGTGCCGATCGGACCGCGCGTCCAGCGCTTCGCCACTGGCGCCAGCCCCGCCTATCTCGATCGCCATGGGCGGCCGCAGCACCCGAGCGATCTGCTTGGCCATGCTTGTCTGCGCGGCCGTTTTGCCAGTGGTTCGATGCTGCCGTGGGAATTCGAGCGCGACGGCGAGGTGGTGCGGGTCGACACGACGGGGCCGTTGATCGTGCGCATCGGCGGGGCGAGCGATCTTGCCGTCCATGCGGCGATTGCCGGCAGCGGCATCGTCGCTCTCTTTGAAGGGTGGCTTCGCCCTCACTTCGAAAGCGGTGACCTGGAGCCCGTGCTCGAACCATGGTGGCAGAGCTTTCCCGGGCCATTTCTGTACTATCCCGGACGGCGTCTGGTTCCGGCGCCGCTACGGGCGTTTATCGATTACATCAAGGCCGGCAAGTTCTGAGACTTGAACCGAGGCCGGCGCCATCACCCCACCCGGCGCTTCGCGCCGACCTCCCCATCGAGGGGAGGTAGGGTGCCGCGTTTTTATGGTCGAACTGGTTTGCTAGCCGCTGGACCATCGTGGATTGTCCGGGCGGCAAAACTGCCGCGACCTCCTACCTCCCCTCGATGGGGAGGTCGGCGCGGCGCGCCGGGGGGGGGGGCGGCCCCGGCCCCAAAGAAAAGGCCGCCCGGGGGGGGGCGTTAGGTGGGGGGGGAGGGGCAGCGG
>NZ_JAMYMP010000018.1:0-103676 GCF_040318615.1 Mesorhizobium sp. M1078 | reverse complement strand
ATGATCCGAGAGGCCAACCGGCCCTGCGCATCGGGTGATTGGTCGTCGACGAGTTTAAGCTGCTCGAAAACGCGCCCTAGCAAGGCCAATTCGGCAGGCTTAAGGATCCCGGCATCCACGGCTTTTCGTCTGATGGGCATGACTAGTGTTCTTCCCTCACCGTCTCAAGCCGCGAGCCCGAAATCGGTTCCGGAACATTTTAGCTCAAACGCATGTTTCAATGGTTATGAAAATCGAAGCCGACGAATGCCGGGCAGCGTTGACGCTCATCCGGCGCACAATCGAGGACCACTGCCCGCCCGGCGTGCTGCCTTGCGAGGAAGCGGTTAACGGTCTCTATGGGCCGGGGCTCATGGATGAGGCGGAAGCACTGGCGGCTGCAATCGTCGCAACCATCGACCAGATGCAATTGCGCGTGATGACGAAACCGCCTGACCGCGCTGTCCCATTATAGGACGGCGCGGTCAAACCCCAACCTTGGCTGCGCAGGCGGCTTCGGCATTGAGTTCTACCCCGAACTCCGGCCGGCGCTGATCAGGCAATCTCCCACTGCGGCCCCGGCCATTTTCGTTGCACCCCGCGCGGGAGCCGCCTTGGCTGACGTCCACTAGCTCCCGCTCATCTTGACCCCGGGCGCAATGTATTGTCCGTATATGAACTCGACGAGTGAGGGCACTGCATCGCCATGTAGGCGGTCGGCCCCCGCGGCTGTCGAGCGATGTTTGAGGGAGCAGCGCATTGTTCGTCGATTACTACGAACTCTTGGAGATCAGCCCAAACGCCAACTCGGAGACACTTGAGCGAATATTCCGCTACTTTGCGATGCGCTATCATCCCGACAATCAGCAAACTGGTAACGAAGCCCGCTTCAGCGAAATAGTAGAAGCGCACAACGTCTTGAGGGATCCCGTTAAGCGCGCCCAGTACGATATCTCCTATCGAGAGCATGCCGGTGAGCGGCTTAAATTGGTCGAGGAGGCAAGCGACCCCAAAGGGGTCGAGAAGGATGCTTTGGTCCAGGCCAAACTGCTTTCACTGCTCTATGTGAAGCGCCGCCAGGATGTCGGCAATCCGGGCATTGGCGACGTCGAAATCGAACGGTTGTTAGGCTGTCCACCAGAGCATCTGGAGTTTCATCTCTGGTACATGAAGGCAAAGGGGTGGATTGCAAGAATTGAGAACGGGACAATCGCGATCACGGTTGAAGGCGTCGATCGCGCCGATTCCGAACTGCGTCGCGATACCAGCATTCGGCTCCTGAGTAGAGACTAGAGAGGGTATCTGCCCAAGATTCCGCAAGGCTCCAGAGGAGCCTCGCGCGTCATTTTGCCGAGACCAGATAGGCTGAGGAAATAGGGTCTTCGGTGGCCGCTTGCGGACGGGGGCAATGAGGATCATGCTGACGCTGGTCCTATCGCTTCCCTCGAAGTAGGCCAGCGAGACCTATTGTGAGGCAGTCCGGCATTTAGGATTATAGTCCTCGTTGCGGCGACCCCATCAAAACGGAGATCGCCAAATGGCCAGAACCAAACCTTCCGAACAGCTTTCCCGGGCTGAAGTCGAGCGCTTCCTGGCGGCAGCCGAAGCGCTGCACAAGAGCATCGTCGGGCCGCTCCTGGCGTATCACAGCGAGCACTACCAAGCTCTACGTGAGGTCCATCGACCGCTGTTGAAGTCGATTGAGACCATTACCGGCAAGAGGGCGCCATTCATCCAGCCGAACATGACAGGGCCAGCACAGCCGCGGGAGAAGCCTCCGGGCTAGTTCTCCTCGCGGAAGTCCTGCAGTGAGGCGTGGCGGAGGTCCTCCTCGCCGCGCAGGTGCTTCACAGCTCAAACTCATACGGGCACTCGGGAAGGGAGCGAGTTTAAATCGGGTTATGGTTGCAGCGCGGATTAGACCATCAGGCTTAATTGCTGCGCTGTCATTCTGCGGGTAGAATCGGGGTGTGGTTAATGCCACTCTCCAGCGTGGTCGGCACCGTCACGTCACCCAATGTAACGTTGCCCCCCGACAGCGCCGACCACGCTCAATGTTGGCCGATTAGGCCGGGGCCTCCCCTGTACGAAACCGTACCTTTGAACCTCCTTCGCTAAAAAGAGAGTAAATAAGTCCCTTCGCCGGAAGGGAGGCCGCGATGGATCTAATAAAGCATTTAGAAACCGGACGTGCGGTGATGGAAACCAGCTTTCAGTTGCAGAGCCGGTCGATGACCGGAACAGCTGCGTTCCGCAGCCACATGGACCACACCCGGCAAGCCATCCAAGAGTCGCGCGAACTGCTCAAGCGCCTTCGCCAACGCTACCGCGAAGATATGGCCCAGGTGCTCGAAGCCGAGGACGATCTCGCGCCGATGCGCGTATCGGGTTCGATGCCGACGTTCTCCGCTCCGCATTTCAAAACCTAGTCAGGGATGCAGACGTGCCCGAGTGTCAGTGGCGCGTTGTCGCTGAATGCTTGGTACGCGAATATGTCGGGTGTGAGCAGATCGAAGCCGGCTTGTTGGATTGGATCACGAAGAACTAGTGCCCGTTGAACGTGTTCACCCCACGGCGTGGACGATGGGAACATTGGTGAGGACGGCATGCGGTCACGGCTGCCGGAACATTCGCTGCGGCCATGTTAATGCCTATCTTTCCAACGCGGGGTGGCCTTTTTGTTGCGAGAAACCCGCCGCGCTGGCCTGGCACGACGGGCTCGATTTGCGGCTACATCCTTTCGGCATCGACCGCAGTGTCTCAACTTAGGACACCAGAAATTGTTCCGCCGGCCGTTCAGCAACCTTCCGTAGTCTTTTTTACCTGCCCAGGGGCTGCGGAACTGGCGCTTGTGTCCTGCTGGCCTGGGGCGGCCTGCTTTGCGCTACCTGTCTGTTGTCCTGGCGCGCAGTCCTTGGCCGAGTTCGAATTCGTTCCACTCGTGATGGTCGAATCCGTTCCGGTCGTCGCTCCCTGGTCAGTGCTCGGCATCGTCGTGGTTGTTGAGGATCCGCCAGTAGTTGTCGAGGACCCGCCTGTGGTGGTGCTGGTCGATTGGGCAAAGGCGAACCCAGTTGATAATGCCGCAATGGCTGCAGCGCAGAGAAGCCGTTTCATAGTGAACTCCTTTTCCGCAAACGTCCCTCCAGTGACGAAACATTTCAGGGAAACGACGGTTCCAAAATCGGGGCAAGAAACCACCGGGGATTCACATATTCGCGACTTGGATCCACATTGCTCGGATGGAAGCGATCTTCGATGACATCGCCAGAGCCCTCACAGAGCCCCGCCAGGACGTGTGGCGCCCTGTCCGCGCCTTCGACGATCTGGAAGTCGTCGGCTGCCAGGAGATCTGCCGTGCCATCGCCATGATCCAGAATGCGAAGACCGGTCGCCGTGACAGACAGGCCATTGTCGAACGCGAGGAACATCTGAGGCTCATCGATGGATCGTTTTCCGGATGACTTGATACACCTACCCTTGAGCTGAAGGAAACTGCGGACGTTCCGCTCGAGCAGCCTGGGGCCATGTAGCCGGTACATCTCGACCAGCAGATTGCCCGGCATCATTGTGAGAATGCAGCGGTATCCGCTGTTCGGCTGGCTGGCGATGACACATCTGAGCAAAGCGCCCAGCTCGCGGAAGTCCACATGGATCGCTCTTCGATCGCTTGGCCAATTCGATCCGCATCGCCGCCGGACAGGCATCGGGGAAGAGCGAAAGACGGTGCTGGTCGAGAGCTTTACCAGGTACCCATGAAGGGGGACTTTCACGATTTTCGCACCCTAGAGTAGGATCTCGGGAAACCAATGCAATCCACGGGGATAGTCAGAAGTAGGTTGATCGAGCGCACAATCACGCTGATCAGCAATGGCAAGACCTACGTTGAGCCCACAACCACCGCGTCCGTTTCTGCAGTCTGGGCGAGGAGCAGGGACATGGACGAAGGTTTGCTATCTAAGAATTCGACGCTGCTAAGGCACTGAAGCGCAAAAATCACGATCGTGGTTACCCGGTGGGCATCGACATTGGAACCAGCTCGCGAATTCAGCGTTTCGAGCGAGTGATCAGAAGTTTCGCTTACGCTCTTATCCTCGTCCAGGTATCCATGGCGACCGCGCTAGTTACACAGGTCTTCCTTACGACCGGCGAGGAAGCCCGTAGCTCAAAACGCTGGATTGCCTCAACGTCAAAGGACGACGAAGGATGCGCCAAGGCGATGTGGCCCAATATTCCTGAACGATGTTTGCACCGGGTCGAGCCGAAGGTAGTGACGCTCGTGCTTAGCCAAAACAACTAGTGGCGCATGGCTCTTTCTGACTTAAAGCCGCCATTCGCAGGTGGCCGCGCTGCCGCAGCACCAGCACCGGTCCGTTAAGCCTCGCTCAATCTCTGCAAGCTATCTTGTTGCCAGTTTGTCGAGGGTGACATGAAGCGCAAGTCGATAATGCTCTTTGCCTTCCCAGCTCTGATCCTGCTGATCCTGGCAGGGGAGCGCATAGCGACCTTCTTGCTGGGAGCATATCCGGCCAGTCCCACAATGTGGCGGTTCTGGCTTGAACTAAGGCCGCTGTCGACGATGTTCTGGCAACAGGTCGATCTTTATCTCGGGTCGTCGATGGTCCTTGATGCCTTGATGCTAGCCGCCGCGTCGACCGCTTGCTGGATGGCGTGCCGCACAAGAAGGTCGGCCGCGTTCTTCTTCCTTGCCAACCACGTCGCCCTGCTTTTCGCCGGGTTGATGATCGCTGTCACCGGCCATTCCGAAACAGCCAGCACGATCGCCTCTTTCACGGTACCCGGCGGCCTTCCGTTCCAACTAACGGTCGATTTCACCTTGAAGAACAGCCTTGTGCTGTTTCTGGGCGTGACGGCATGCGCCTACTGCCATGTCATCTTCCTCAGCGAAACCCGACAGCGGGCCGAAGCGCTGACCGCTAGGCTCGTTGCTCTGCAGCGAGATCTCTAGGATAGCCTCGCCTTTTTCCAGCGCTAGTTGATCTTTCGGTAGTAAACCTTGCCGTCGGCATGCTCTATGCGCTGGTAGTTGGAGCTTGGGGCGGGCGCTGCAGCTGCAATCCTCCTTTTGGGCGGACGCGGTGTATCGACGACGCTGGGCTCGGTCGCGTCTTCACTATCGAGAACAGCAGGCGCCTCCGCCATGCTGCTGGTCGTGTCGACGGAAGGTTCCGCTGCGCTCGACATGACTTCGTCACGGACAACAGGCTGGTTCTGTTCCAG
This sequence comes from Mesorhizobium sp. M1078, assembly GCF_040318615.1. NCBI lineage: Bacteria > Pseudomonadati > Pseudomonadota > Alphaproteobacteria > Hyphomicrobiales > Phyllobacteriaceae > Mesorhizobium > Mesorhizobium sp. M1078. Next base: position 98,456 of record NZ_JAMYMP010000018.1, on the reverse strand, counting down.
CCGGGCTATGCTCCGGTTGATTTCGCCAAAGCTGCTCTGCAGTTGAGTGTCCAGTTTTTCAAATCGGCTCTGAAAACCGTTGTTGACCGTATCCAACTGGCTGCCGATTCGTTGTTCGAACGTCCCGAGGTGTTCCAGGCGCCCTTCCAGAAAGCGCATATCGCTGATGCCGCGGTAGAGATAAACCGCGGCTATCATATTCACCAAAGTGAGCACGGACGTGCCGATGATGACCGCGCCGATAATGCTTTTGTCGCTCGGTTTCCCAACGACAGCCTGGTCCCCGATGCGGGTTGCTGTCCCAATCTCGATTGCCGGCATGTCCGGTTCGCTGATCATCGTCATTGAACCACCACCTTTGCGCCGATCGCGACGCGCCTGAAGAGATCGATCACATCGGTGTTGGTAAGGCGAAAACACCCCGATGTTCCATCAAAGCCAACACCCTTGGGATCGTTGGTTCCGTGTATCCGATAGAGCGTGTCACGCCCGTCCCGAAGCAGATAGAGCGCCCTGGCGCCGAGTGGATTGTAGGGACCGGCCGGCACCATTTGCGGCAGGTCCGGCTGGCGAGCGCGCATTTCGCGGGGTGGGCGCCATTCCGGCCATTCGGTCTTCGCCCCCACCTTGACGACCCCGGTCCAGCCAAATCCGTCGCGTCCGACGCTGATCTGATAGCGAAGCGCCTGGCCCTGTCGGGTCACCAGATAAAGCGCTTTCTCGCCCTTGCGGATAACGATTGTTCCGGGCTGTTCTGTCGTCTCGAAGGCAACAGTCTTGCGCAGGCTGGGCCCCATTGCAGGCAGCGGCGGCCGATCCGAAAGTGCCGATCGTGCGCTGGCAAAATCCTGGACCAACATCATCAGCGCAATGCTCATGACGCAGGCCAATCCCGGGCCAATCCGATACCTACTTGGCCGCCCCCTATTTGGCAGCGTCATCGAGCCGCTCTTTGAACATCCGCTTGAGGTCCTTGTTGAAGCGCGCACGCCCATCCACCTCGGCAGGCAGGATAGCACGGTTCAGCGCATCGGCCAGAAGCGCATTGTCCAGCGCGACCGACTTGATGTGCGGCGCCTTGAAGATCTTCTCGAGTTCGCTGCGCGAAAAGTGGTTGCCGAACCATTTGCGCTTGTGCTTGTTCGCGACCAGCGTGATGCTGACAGCATTGCCACGCAACTCACGGATCTTCTTGTAGAGCCGTTTGCCTTGCCGCAGCGAGGCGACGTTGAGTTCGAAGACGATGAATATCTCATCGCTCGTCGACAGCACGGAATTGTGCCAAGGCGTCTCGATGTTCGGCAGGTCGATGACGATGTCGTCGAACCGGTAAGCCACAAGGTCCAGCAGCCGGAAGACAAAGTCACTGCCGTGCGGCTCGAAAGGCAATCGTGGCCTCTCGAAGGAATAGAGCGTCAGCCCGGACGGGCGCGAGAGCTTGATGACGTCCATCAGCTCGACATCGAGCCTCTCCGGCTGGCCGATGATCCCGCCGAGGTCGAACTGGTTGAACTGGTTGAGATAGGCGCCGCAATTGGCGCTCTGGAAATCGAGGTCGACCAGGCAGGTGGAAGCCCCGCGTTCCTTCGATTTCGACGCCAGGAATTCGGCCGCCGACAAAGCGAGCGTGGTCGCGCCGGCGCCGCCGCTGGCGCTGATGAAGGTGATGATGCGGCTTTTCGTTCCCTGGTTGCCGGTGTCGTGGAAGGTCACGGCGTTCAGCAGTTCCTTTCCGTCGAGCGGCTTGTGCAGCCAGTCCGAAGCGTTCATGCGCACCAGCACCCGCGTCTGCTCCGACGACAGCTCGTCGGAGACCGCAATCAGCGGCACGGTCGCCCAAAGGGCGCGCGCCTCGACGATGCCCGGCCTTCCGAGCAACTCGCCATTGCCGAGGTCGAGGATGACGATGCCGGGGCGCGTGTCCGCGGGCGGCCCTTTAAGGAAGTCGCCGGTCTCGGAAACCCTGACGTCGTAGATCGCCAACGCGTCGAGGCGCGTCGCCACATCGCGCTTGAAATTCGCATCCAACGAGAACAGCGCCACCTGCTTTCGCTTGGTCGGTGTAACCTTGGTGTTGATGGCGTTCATGGTGTCCACGTGCTCTTCATGTCTTCGCCCGTAACCGTGCTCAGCATGGAGGGCATGGTGATGTTTCCGAATCCGAGCAGTCCGGCCAGGAAGAAGAATTGGAAGGGATGATTTTTGATGCTTACGGTGATCGTCGGCACCGGCCCGCTGGGCCGCGTCCAGTAGCCAAGGCCGGAGGCGGCGTATTCGATCCGCACCTCTGACTTTTCCAGCATCGGCAGAAAGTCATGCATTCCGGCACGGTTGGCGGTGCCGTCATAGATCGCGTCGAACGCGGCCTGGCTCGCGTTGACGGGGTTGCACAAGCCGCCTCCGATACTGCAGCAAGCGACACCTGCTGTGCTCGCAGCGCAGACATAGTCATACGTGCCGGCCGGGACCGCGGTGCCGACCTTGGTGATATCGCTCTGCGTCAGCGTCTCAGATGGAAGCCCGATGGCGACAGGAGTAAAAATCTGCGCGAGTCTTGCGCCGGCTTGCACAGCTTTGTTTCCAGCGTTCCATTGGTAAAAGGCGTAGCCGAAATCGACGAACCCGAGCAGAAGCGTCAACAGTAATGGCAGGGCGATGGCCATTTCGACCATCGTAGCGCCAGACTGCTCAGCGCAGAACCTTCGGTCTTTCATCACCATCCGAAGACGCGCTCCTGATGCGATACTTTGATGTCGATGCTTCCAAAGCCCAGATAATCCCAGAACACCATGCCGTTGTATGGCAACGTGGTGCTGACCAGCACAACATCAACGTTGGCGCTATTACTTAGATAAAGTATGTTGCCACTGCCATCGGTCGCAGGAGTGGATGTCTTGGTGATCAAAACTGTCGGTGGAAGCCAGCCAGCCACTCTTGCGCTGCCGCCAACGACCGCGCCATTGGCAGCAAGGTTTTGGGCCTGACCTTTGCAAGTAGTCTCCCAATCGCTACTGCAGCGCGCCATGTAGCGGGCTGCATCCTCAACGCCTGCTGCAAGGAGCAGGCGCGTGTTCAAAACGTTGGAGAACTCGAACACACCGGCCGACAACAGCAAGACGAGTGGTACGGTGATCGCGACTTCCACCAAGGCAGCGCCCCTTTCGTCGCCCTGGAACCGCCGGATGATTTGGCCAAGCTTGGTCATGTCGGCTCTACCGATACAACTGGGCTTCATTGCGGAATGCTTTGTCGACAAGGGTGTTGTTGGCAAAGCCGCCATCGACGTCGACGATCTCCAGGCTGATAGGTTTTTCGGCGCCGGTACTTTCCGGATTGTCCTCGTCGTTGGGATTCACCTTCTGGATCGGGTTGTTTAGGAAGACGCTGGCATAGCCATCCGGCCGGACTGCGGTGTGCCCGTTCAACTTCGCCTGGTTCGCCTTGCAATCGATGATGGCCATGTTCATCAGCCGGCGGCTCGGATCTGCCTTGGTGAGGTCTCCCTTGTAGCAGGAAGGCGTTCCCACTTCGTTTGAAGGCCCTTTCGACTTGTCGGCCACGATCCCGGCAGTGATTTCATACATGTAGACGTCATACCTGGACGCGGGAACGCTACGCTTGAGCGGGTCAGACTTCGCCGGGAGGTTCGGATAGGCAGCGTTCTTGTGGTTGGCGGCCCAGTAGGCAGTCCAGAACGAATTCGCCGCGATCGGCAGTGTCATGCCCTTAGCCGAGTCATAGCCGCTGCCAACCGGCAGAGGCACTGCGGAACCATCTGTCGCGACATCAAACTTGTTGCAATTGCTGTTCTTGCTGGCTCCCTTGCGTACATTGCTCGCCGGGCGATAGCCAAGGTCTTTGTTATTTTTCAAAGATCCCTGATAGAGATCGAAGCGGACGTTAAGGCCAGTGTTGACCTGTCCCAAGGTGACGCCGGTTTTGGAAGTCAGCGAAGTGCGGCTGTAGCAGGTACCTGCGGATCCCCTGGCCATTCCGTCCTGTACCGACGTCAAACCGTTGTCGAGCAGGCCAAAGTTGCCTGGGCCGGGGTTGCTGTCGACTTTGAGAATACGAAATTCGCGGCTGTAAGTATCGCCCGATGCAAACGCCTGTTGGATCGTCTTACTGGTCAACGGGTCGGACGCCTCGAACGGGTTGCACATGAAGATCGGCACGGTTTCGCAGATCGACTGAACGAACCCGGCCACGGCCTGTGGCTGGATATCGATGGTGTCCTTGCTGCCGGTAAAGCTGGCGGGGAAGATCGTTTCGAAGGCACCGGCGCCATCGGCAAGTCCGGAAGCGTTCACCGTCACCAGGGAAAATGATACCGCCTTGGGATCGGTGCTTGCCCAGTTGACGCCATTCGCGTCAACGCCGTCGGCGCCCAATGCTATGCTGTCGCTCGCGGGTATACCGGTCAGGTAGGTAATGGTCACGTCAGACAAAGCGAGTGTGTGATCGCCTGACGTCGAAAACTTGGTCGTCTGGCTGGTCAGAAGGGTCGTTTTCGCCAGATTGGCTCGGGTGATCGAATCCGATTTTCCATCAAGTTCCGCGGCTGTCGCAAGCGCAAGCGCATCGACACCCTTCTGCAGATCGTTATGCAGCCCGTTGGCCCGGCTCATATCGATTGCAAGCAACGCGAAGCCGATAAGCACAGGCAACATAATCGCTACAAGGATCATCGCTATGCCGCGTTGATCGTTCCAGAACGCCCTAATGGTCCCCAACATGACCTTACTCTCTGCTTCCTTGCACCAGGCCCCTCGCTCACCCGGCGCATTGCGACCGCATCCTTCTGTTCAATTCGCTCCGTTGTTCACCGCCCCGCCGACATTGACCGTTATCGCAGGCGGTGGCGGTGGTGGCGGTGGAAATTTGTAGCCTTGGGCAACAGCGGCAGCCCGCCTGCCGTCGCCTTCAATATGTGTGTTCTTCGAGTTTGGGTTGAACGGATCGACCGTCTGCGCCAGCGAATTGTATTTCTGTGTGTCGCCGGCGGCCAGGGTCACCGAATCGTAATGGTTCAGATAGTCGGCGGCGCAGCTTGACAGCGCGCCGGCGCATAGAATGAGGATCAAGGCGCTATTTCTTGACATAGAGCATCTTGTCCTTCGATTTGAAGTCCAGCATGTGGCCATAGGGGCCAGTCACGCCGTCGCCCGTTTCGTATTTTCGGATCATATCCTTGTTCACCTCAAGCTGACCGAGCACGAAGAATTCCGGATCGTTGGCCGGCCGTGTCTTGTCGAACGGTGTCGCCAGTTGTTCGCCGGGCTTGACCGGCCGCACGACGTGCGGCGTGACGATGACGACCAGTTCGGTCTCTTCCTTCTGGTTGCTCGAATTTCGGAACAGCGTCCCGATGACCGGCACCTGACCGAGCCATGGCACCTGCTTCTGCAGCTTGGTGGTCTTGCTGGACAACAGCCCACCCACCGCGAAGCTCTGGCCGTCGCGCAGTTCGACGACGGTATCAAGCTTGCGGTTGGTGAAGATCGGGTCGCCGGCGGTGGTGAAACCGGTGAGGTCACTCACTTCCGGCGCCAGCTTCATATGGATCTTGCCGTCGTCGAGTACGACCGGCGTAAACCGCAGATTGACGCCGAACTGCTTGTACGTGATGGTTATCTGGCCATCGGTGCCGATGACACGGATGGGCACTTCGCCGCCGGCGTTGAAGCTGGCCGGCTCGCCCGAAAGCGTCGTCAGGTTGGGCTCAGCCAGCGTGCGCACCACACCCTTGGCCTCGAGCGCTTCGATAATCAGGTCGACCTTGATGTTGCTGTCGATAACCCGGGTGATCAAAGCCGCAAATGGATTGCTGCCCGACAAGAGGCCGCTGAGCAGATCGCCCGGGCCGAGCACCACGCCATCTTCGTCGGCGGCTGCAACGCCCGTACCTGTACGGGTTGTGCCGCTGCCATTCGTGCTCCTTATTGAAACACCGAGATCGCGGCCGGCATTGCGCTTGGCCTCAAGCACGCGGACCTCAAGATTGACCTGCTGGCTGTCGTCGACGATGACGGAATTGATGATGGCGTCGGGGCCATACTGCTGTGCCACTTCCAGGATCGATGCCAGCGTCGCGCCATCCTTCACGTGACCGCCAAGCCTCACCTTGCCGTTGATCGAACCGATCTCGATGCGCGCCCTGGGCGCCACCTGGCGGATCGCCTGCGCCATGTCGCTGACGTCGACGCCAACTTCGATCTGGATGACGCCGAGCGAACGCTTTTCCGGGGAGAAGAGATTGACCGTGGTGGTGCCGGCGCTCTTGCCGATGACATAAAGCGTTCGGTCGGTCATGGGCTGGGCATCGGCGATCTTCTCGTCGCCGACAACGATATCGCCGAGATTGGCGCTCACCTGGAGCGTCACCGACTGGGACATCGGCAGGAAGATGCGATGGACGCTCGGGTTCGATACGTCGATGAAACGGTCGGCTGCCTCAGTCCCGAGGCTAGACGTCAGCAGCGCAGCCATACAGCACAGCGCGGCCGCCGCTACCCTCATCCAAAACCCCTGCATCCCATCTCCCAAACTGCTGCCGCCGGCAGCCCCGCTTCGCCGCATCCCTTTATGGTTGTCGCGGCACGTCATAGGATTCGAGCTTTACGCCGCGAAAGACGCCCACTGTAACATTCTTCGGCGGTTCCGGCTCCAAATACTTGATCACTTCCTTGACGACTTCTTTTGATGCGGGTGCCGTCACCACGGCCGGCACTGGCTTGACCTTGCTCAACTCGTCGAGCTGGCTTCCCACCCTGTCCACGGCCTTTTCCAATCCGGCGATCTTGTCATCCGCGCGCTGGCGTTCGGCGGCGGCCCCGGCGTCGGCAGCGGCCTGTTTGTCAAGTTCGGCCTGCCTCTTTGCGACATCGTCCGGCGTCTCGCCGTTCAGATCGGAAAGCGTGACGCGTTCGGTCGCCTCGCCCTTGTTGGCGGCTGCCTGGCGCAGTGCAAGAGACAACTGCCCCGCACCGGCGGCCAGCGTCAGTCTCTGCGCGTCCTTTGTGGTGGCTTCGAGTGTCACCGACTTAACCACCGTCGGGTTGTCCTTGCTCACGTCAGCGACCTGGTCGACCGCGAGCACTTTCATGCTCTGCAGCAGAACGTCGACAAAACTCTTGTCCATGCCGTCATCGCCGCGCACCGAGCGCGTCAGCAGCACATCAACCCGGTCACCCGGGAATACGAAGCCGGCGACGCCAAGCACGTCGTTGACGCGGATGGATACGGCCTTCATGCCTTCACCCAGCACCGCCGAAAGTGTGGCGCGCTGGCCTGGACCGGTGATCTTGGTGGCGAGCACCGGCTCGTTGGCGCTGATAGCCTGCAGCGCCTGTCTTGCGCCGTTGCCGGCAATCGCGTCCTTGGTGGTCTTGAACGCGCCTGCTGGTATTGCGCCGGCCGGCCACGGGATCTCGCGCAGCTTGTCCGCATCCAGCGTGTCGCCGAATTTCAGCGGCATTGCCGCAACGACGACCGTACTGGTCTGTGCTCCATTGGATTGCGCCATCGCAGTGCGCTGGCTCGCCAGCCAAATATTTGCAAGCACAACCGCAAGTACGCCGAACACGCCGGCGAGGACAATCATGATAAGAGTATTGGCGCGCATCTCTCCACCCCAAAATCGCCCCCCAGGACGATGCTAGTTTCTTCCTGATGCAGAAAAAACCCGGGTCGAGATCGATCCCGACCCGGGAGTTCACTTCATATCACGGCGTGCAATCGCCGTTGCCGGCAACACCGGCTGCATCGACACCTTTGCCGTCAAGATTTGCGCAAAGACCGGTGAACTGATCGCCGACCCAGCCGCCGATTGCGAGCACCGCCAACAGTGACGCCGCAGCGATAATGCCGACCAAGATAGAATATTCGACCATAGCAGCGCCGTTTTCGTCGTCGCGGAACTGCCGGGTCATCGTCATGAGCTTCTTCATGTCAATTTCTCCCCTTTGGAGTTGAACCCGACGAGACAGAGCCAAGGATGAACTCCATACCCAAGCATCCCCCGTCGCCTCAATCCTAAGGCTCGCGAAAAAGCAGAGTCAAACGGGATTAACAATTCCTTAACCTTCCAATACCTATGCTCGCGAGTTCAAGGGCGACTTGAATTCTTACAAGAGCTTGATTCTGCTGATTTTTCAATCCTCCTTAACCATTCGTTCACAATTTGGCCACAGCCAAGGCAAAACGATAGCAGTATTAGCATGCACGCATATTCCTTTATATCTAAGGGTTTACGGAGGTTTTTCACCCAGCATCTCATTTGTTGCGGCATGAAAGGTTCCGTGAGGTGGAAGTTGGGGTAGAGGGTTACGGGGCGGATCGAAATAAAAACGATATTTTTCTGGCGTCCTCCTTAACTATGTTGAAAGCATTGGCCTCACGTGAGACCCTCCAGCGCTTGTGCCTCGCTTGGTTAACGTTTAGTTTCCGCTAATAAGGGGCTAGCGGGGGTATAAGGGATTATGCTGGGGCGGTTTATCAAGGGACCGAGCGAGCAGCAGGTCGCGCCAAGAGCCGAGCAGCCGGCGGTGCTGGCTGTCGCTCCGGCCCTTTCGCCGGCCGCTGATATTGAATCGCGCGGCGACGATTTCCTGACGCTCAAGGTCGAGCTTCATCGCCACCTGATCGATCGCTTCAATCTGACCGCCCTTGAAAATGCCTCCAAGGATGAAATCCTCAATGAGATCCGGCCGATCGTGCGTGAGTTCGTTCGCGGTCGAAACGTGCCGCTGAATGCCCGCGAACTCGATCAACTGACCATCGACACGGCCGACGAGATGCTGGGGCTCGGTCCGATCGAGCCGCTGCTCAAGGACGATTCCATCACGGATATAATGATCAATACACACAAGCGTGTCTTCATCGAGCGGCGCGGCATGATCGAAGAGACGGCAATCCGATTTCGTGACGAGGCGCATCTGCTGCGCGTCATCAACAAGATCGTCTCCAATATCGGCCGCCGGGTCGATGAATCGTCGCCCATGGTTGACGCGCGCCTGGACGACGGCTCGCGCGTCAACATCGCGGTGCGGCCGATCTCGGTAGACGGTCCGCTGGTTTCAATCCGCAAATTCTCGAAGAATCCGTATTCGCTCGAACGACTGATGACGCTCAATTCAATCAAGCAGCCGATGATCGATCTGCTGCGGATTGCCGTTCAGGCGCGCAAGTCGATTCTGGTTTCGGGTGGCACCGGCAGCGGCAAGACGACCTTGCTTAACGCGCTGTCGAGCTACATTCCTTCCAGGGAACGCCTGATCACCATCGAGGACGCGGCGGAACTGCAATTGCAGCAACCGCATGTCGGGCGACTGGAAACCCGCCCGCCCAGTGTCGAGGGCAAGGGCGAGGTGCGCCAGCGCGAATTGGTCAAGAACGCGCTGCGCATGCGGCCCGATCGCATCATCGTTGGCGAGGTTCGTGGCGAGGAGGCCTTCGACATGCTGCAGGCGATGAACACCGGCCATGAAGGGTCGATGACCACTATTCACGCAAACACCCCGCGCGACGCGATATCGCGTCTGGAGCAGATGGTCGGCATGGCCGGCATGCCGATGACGCACGATTCCATTCGAGCGCAGATTGCTTCGGCCATCGACATTATCGTGCAGACGCAACGGCTCGCCGACGGAGGCAGGCGCGTAACGTCGATTTCCGAGATTACCGGCATGGAAGGCAATGTCGTGCAGCTGCAGGAAATCTATCAATTCGTCCGCCGCGAGGTCGCGGCCGATGGCAAGATCATAGGTGATTTTCGCGCCACTGGCGTCCGGCCCCGCTTTGCAGCGGAAGCAGCGACGCTCGGCCATCATTTCACCAAGGACGCCTTCAATCCGCAGGTCGCCCTCTGATGCTGACCGGTCAGGGGCTGCTTTACTTCATCTATGTGCTTGCGGCGGCGTCGGTCATTCTCGCCGGCGAGGCTCTGTATCTTTCCTTTGCCGGTCGGCGTGCGGCAGCCGGGGCGATCAATCGTCGGTTGAAGAGATTGTCAGATGAAATTCCGGCTGAGCGGACTTTGCAAAACTTGCTGCGCGAGCGGGGACTGACGGAATCGGGGGACTTTCTTTTTGGCCTGGTAGGGCTGAACAGGCTCTATACCCAGTCCGGCATTACCGGAAATCCGCTGACATTCGGCGGGATGTTCGTCTGCGCTTCCTTGGCATTGGCGCTGCTGCTGTCATTCGTCTTGGGAAAGTCGTTCTTGCTCGCACTCGTCGTTTTTCTTGTTGTCGGGTTTGCGCTGCCCCTTCTCGTGCTTCGCCGGGCCCGCAGCAAGCGAATCCAGAAATTTGCGAAGCAACTGCCGAATGCACTCGACATGATCGTACGCTCGCTGCGCGCTGGACATCCGGCCTCAGTGGCAATTGGCCTTGTGGCGCGGGAAATGCCCGACCCCCTGGGAACCGAATTCGGAATCGTGTCCGACGAGATCACCTTTGGGCTCAGCATGGAACAGGCCGTGCGAAAACTGTCTCAGCGGGTAGGATTCGAGGGCCTCCACCTGCTTTCGATAGCGCTGTCAATTCAATCCAAGACCGGCGGCAATCTCACCGAAATACTGGCAAATCTCTCATCGGTACTGCGTGAACGGCAAAAACTACGGATGAAAATCAGAGCGCTTTCGTCCGAGGGGCGAGTCTCGGCCTGGATCATCTCATTGTTTCCAATTGTGATGTTCTTGATCCTTCAGGTTACGGCTCCGTCTTATTATGGCAAAGTATGGCACGACCCGCTGATTGTCCCTGTTTTTGTTGGGTTTGGAGTGTGGGCCCTGTTGGGCGACTTCATCATGTATCGAATGGTCAATTTCGACTTCTGAGGAGCGAGCCATTAACCTGCTTTCCAACACCAGCGACTTGGGCTTCATGGTCTCCATCGCCGTTTTCGTGGCGGCGGTGGCGCTTTTCCTGTTTGGCGCGCTTGTCTTCTTGCCGGCCCTGCAGACGCGAAAGCTGGTCACGCAAAGCCTTGTAGGCGAAGGTGTGGTCGACCCCCGCTCGCTCGCGGGTCAGGAAGAACTGGCCAGGATCGCGGCGCAGCGACCTGTCGACGCATATTTTCGAACAATGGAAAAGGAGCGGCAGGAGCCCAGCGCGCTTGAAGCGAAGCTGTTTCGCGCCGGCTTCTATCAAGCGAGTGCTCCATTGCTTTATACCCTGTCGCGGCTCGGCGCCGTGTGTGTCGGATTTTTGGCTGCCTACGCAATCCTGCCCCGGGTGTTGCCACCGCATTTACCCGGTTTCGTGGCTCTAGCCGGCTCCGCCTTGTTGGGGCTGGGGTGCATAGTGATCCCAGCCATTCTGCTCGATCGTTTCGAGAATGCTCAGAAGGAAACCTATCGTCGCGGGTTTCCAGATTTCATGGACATGATGATCACCTGCGCGGACGCCGGCATGAGCTTGGAAGCAGGGGTCGAGCGGGTCGGCGCGGAACTTGCCGCCACGCACAAATGGCTGGGTATTCAGTTGTCGATCATGAATCTGCAGCTGCGCGCCGGCAAGCCGTTGCGGGATGCGCTGCGCGAGCTCGCGGAACGCATCGGGCTTGAAGAGGCACGGGCTCTAGCCGTGCTGTTTAGGCAATCGGAAGAGCTTGGCACAAGCCTGACGGAGGCGCTGCGCGTCTACAGTGACGAAATGCGAGGCCAGAGAATCCTGACGGCAGAGGAGAAGGCCAACTCCTTGCCCGTCAAAATGATGATTCCGTTAGGGTTGTGCATCTTTCCTGTCGTGCTGATGGTCATCATGCTGCCGGTGATCATTCGCATGAAGGGCATTTTCTTCTAGTTGCGCATATGCTTTGGTCCTAATATGGGTCGGGGGACTCACGGGGAGATTGTATGAAAAGGCCAATTGCAGTCGTGGCCTGCCTGTTCATGGCGGCACTCGTCGGCTGCCAGACGAACGGGGCGGTCACCACCGACGGTGTCGTTCGCACCAACGAGCCTTCAAAAGGCGATGTGACTTCGTTTGGTGATGCGTTCGACGGACTGAAAACTGTTGGTGACGTCGAATATTATGCCTCGGACCAGGCCGTTGCCGAGGCCAAGAACCAGTTCCGGGCGGAAAATTATGGCAATGCCGGAGCGCTGTTCTACAAGGCGACGCAACTGGCACCCAACGATGGTGGCGCATGGATGGGCCTGGCCGCCTGCAGCGACCGCATCCACCGCTTCGACCTCGCCGACCGAGCCTACGCCCGAGCCTTCAAACTGGTTGGCGCGTCGCCCGAATATTACAACAATGTCGGCTATTCCTACCTGCTGCGCGGCAAGCTGCAGGACGCACGTGCGAATTTCCTCAAGGCCTATGAACTGGCGCCCAACGATCCGACCGTGGTCAACAATCTGAAGCTTCTGTCGTCCAGTGTGAAGAACGTCGAGCGGCAGTAGCATGCTGTTTTTTGGATCGGTACTGCTCAAGACGCTCACCGTCCCGCTGCTCGCAAGAGTCGCCTGGCTCGATTTTACTACCCAGAAGATAGCCAATCGCGATGTACTGCTGCTGCTTGGCCTGGGCTTGGGATCGCTTGCGCTTTTCTCGCTCTATTCGAGATCATGGTTTGGAATGGGGCTGAGCGCGGTTGCCGGGCTTCTGCTTTTTGTCATGCTTTTCCCGTTCTGGGGCCTGCGAAAGATCGGCGCCGGCGACGTCAAGCTGATGGCGGTTACGCCGTTCCTGATCGGCGGCGGCAATCTCGCCCTGTTTTCAGTGTTGTTGCTGATCCTCGCCCTCGCCACCGTGGCGATCGTGAGAAACCCGCTTATGCTGCCGGCAGGCGCCTTCCGGCTCTTTGTCCAGCACTTGGACCGCAAGGGCGTCGTGCCGTTTGGCGTGCCGATTTCGGTCGCGGCAATCTGCACGATCGCGTTTGTGATCTACAAAAGTCTGGTGCTGGCGAGCAGCTCCGGAATCCTGGATCAGCTTAATTGAACCTCGGCAGTCCGCTCTGCTGCACGAAGCGCGCGCCGACGTAACCTTTGCTTAGTGCCGAACTGGCAGTCTATCTGCCTATTGAGGGTAGGCTATGATACAGGATTACCGGTCGACAGTAGCCTGGTTGGCGGCTGGATTGATTGTTGGTGCCGTGGCGTTCCCGTTTGCGGCTGTTGTCAACAGACCGGCGACACCAACAATTATCAGCGCCGAACCGCCACCGCTCCCAATCATCAAAAAGACGTTCGTCCGAAAATGGCGCCGTACATAGGCGATCACTGGTGCCTGTCCCCAATACCCCGTACCGTCTGCAGCCAGACCGGATTGGACGGATCGCGCTCGATCTTGTGGCGCAGGCGGTTGATCTGGACGTCGATGGTGCGCTCGCCGACCGGCCGATGCGCCAAAGAAGTGGCAAGAGCGCTTTCCACTGAAGGCGACATTCCCGAGCGCTTTCACGAGCCTGCACAAGTGTTGCCACCTACGGACGATGCATCCGCATCCCGGCAGCTCCCACCCCTTCCCCATCGACGACCTACTCAAGTCTTTGCAATGACCGCCACAAAAAGCCCGCCGCTATCAAAGGCAGCGGGCTTACTGTTCTTGCCGGTCGGCGCGGACCTCGGCTTGGCCGCGTCGTAGTACCCCTTCTTCGCGGCGCGAATATCTGGTTGAGGACACCCGCAATAAAGAGCAGACGGCGCCCTTCGCTTTAGACTGAGCGTCGCCGATAGCAGAAGGGTGCTTCGACGATGGTGGGTTTCACGGTTTAGCGGTCTCCCGCTATCAAATTTGTTCAAATTAAATCAGCCACTTAGATGCAATAATAGGCATCTGGGCGGCTGATTTCATGTCGCATCATGTTGCAACTGGCTACCGTTGATTTCCAAGGGTTTCCTGCGACTATCGGCTAGTCCATGCGACATGGACGCGACATAGGAGGGGCTATGCGCCGCGCAAGCTTCGGCATCGTTTTGGCTGCCTTGGCCGGCTGCTCGAACGGCGAGCAACGATATGGAATTTCAGAGGGTTCGATCGCGGCCTACATGAACCCCGGCCAGTTGCAGCCAACTGCCATCTTGCTCGACCGACAGACCGCTCAGACGTGGTACTTGGTGCGTATAGCCAGACGACGTGATCAGCGACATCGGGATTTCCCGTGATTACATCACGACGCTTGCGTTCCGCAGCCCGGCGTCGAGACGTAGGGGCTGAGCAATAAAAAGCCCGCCACCGTGAGGCAGCGGGTTCTCTTTCGGAAATGATGAGCTGCCTTTTACGGCCGGCCTTCATGGGGCCGGGTTGCGGATGCCTCTGGCCGGACATTCGACGTCATTGAAGCGAGGCACTCCTCCAGACGTTCCAGCCGCGCCTTCTGGCATCGCAGTGTGTGCGCGACGTCATGCAGCCTGGATTTGCCCTGAGAGTTGGCGGCAGCGATCAAGTCTATTTGGAGCCGACTGATCTCGCTCCGCAGATCGCGAGCGTCAGCTTCCATCAGACCCCTGATCCATCCAGCCCCGCGCATCCAGCACACCATCCACCGAGCCCTGCGTCGCACGATAGCAGCGAGTTTGCTAACAACCATGCCATGAACCTTCTCGAACTTTATGCATTGCTAATATATAAAAAGCCCGCCACCGTCAGGCATCCGGGCAGTTTTCGCCCGTTCGGATCGATCTGTGAGGTTTGTCACAGACGCATCGACGTATCGGCGTAGGCTACGTTCAGTTTCCTGCAGGGGTAAAGGGAGTGGTACGATGCTTGTGAACCTTCCTATGCTTGTGAACCTTCCTCTTGTCGCAGTTGGTCCCCTTGCCGATTGGGTCCGTCATCGAGCCGAGCAGAAGGCGCTGTTGAAGGCAACGGACGAGTTGAGCAAGTCACCAGACGACATGCTCAGCGACATCGGGATTTCCCGTGACGACGTCACGACGTTTGCGTTCCGCAGCCCGGCGTCGAGACGTTGGGGCTGAGCAACAAAAAAGCCCGCCACCGTGAGGCAGCGAGCCAAATTATTCGAGAATTAAACTGGATCATTCCAGGTTCTGTAGCGCGGGAAGCGCCGCCGGTCGCCGAACACCCGGCCGAGGATGCGAATGCAAGAAGATGGCCCTCGTCCGCACACCATGGAATCGAGAAGGAACGTCTCCTCCAGACTTCCCTTGGCGGCAAAGCGGCCCCCATAGCCTCGCCCGTGATTGTTGCGCCAGCTCATGGTTTGCAGATGACCGCCTCCAAACATGGCGACCACAACGCACCCGTCCTCCAGTTCCGCGTCTGGATCAAAGATAAGGCTTTCAGCCCGAAGCTCGGGGTAGGTGTCTGTCACCGCAAACACGTTGTTGGCCCACTTGCTGGCGGCACTGCGAGGCAAAACTGCTGCCCCAGGGCCACGGCATTGAGACCACGTTTGTAGGCAAAGCTTCGCCATCCGCCGAAGCGGCGATATTCTTCAACATTGAGATTGCCCCCCTTGGGCTCGCGGCTTGATTGCCGCTGGGGCAGCGTGGGGTATCTGTTTATAGACCGCGACATCGCCGAATGGTTCGCGGTTCGCTCTGCCGAACAGAACAAAGGCGAGGCAGTTGTTGTGACGGCAAAGGTCCGGAAGGCCGGCGTTCTGCTTGCAAAGGCCAGTGAGAAAGAGGTTGTGACCGTGCCGAGACGGTCGCGGGCTATCAGATGCCGTCGACGTTCTCTTGAGCCGCGACCCAAATTTAGTTGAGTTAGCCGCTTCCGATGATCGCCAGTGGCCGGTTAGGTAAGCGAGCCCCTTGTCAGGCAGTCCGGCATGTAGAACATGACCGGCACGTCTGGGAAGCCTTCAGGCTTAGTCCGCCCTTTCGGCGCCACGACGATTCACTTCCATAATCAATTTGAAGACACTTTCAAGCTCGCGTTGATCTCGTCGGCAGGAATGCCGGCCTTCTCGGCAGCTGTCATCAACTGGTCTTTTCAAGTCGCCAACCGAGATGGGGTCTCCCCGCGCCACAATGGGCAGTTGTTTGGCTACCCAGTTATCGAGAAACTTCAGGCCACGGACGCTCATCCTTGACACCGCACCCGCCCCGGGCCAGGTGACACCCGATCGCATAAGCGTGACGATTCCCTCCTATGACTTCCCGCATTCGTTTGTCGATTCGACTTCGAAGGCAGTGATCGGCCAGCATATGGAACTAGTCGGCCCGGTTACGCGCATCGACGGCGACAAGGTAACCGTCAGCCTCCGGCCACAGGTGACTGTCGACGCCGAGCACGTGCGCGTTGTTGAGAGCCATGTGGGGTCGCCACGGCGAAAAAAGCCGATTGTTGACAAAGCCTAACGGCGCTGCTTGAGGAGATCAAAGGCCTCGTCGCAGGGGCAGCCGCCGGAAAGAATGGGATTCGGGCCGCTTTGGATAATTATGCGGTTCCCGAGCCAGCACCGCGACAAGTACCGAGCAGTCGAGTTCCTCGTTGAACGAAAAGTGCGGGTCGGCCTCTGGCAAGATCTGAGCCAAGCGTAGCGATTTCAACCTGGCTGTCTTGGCGGCACGTTCTGTGCATTCAACCTCATTGATCGCTTTCGCGGACCGCACTGCACCTCGGCGTTCTCCCAGCCAACAAATTTCCTGGTAGCCTCATTCTCACCTCCCCCCAACGCAAATTTCTACATTCGGATGAACCATGTCGCCCTTCATTCTGATGAAGCCCAAGCTCAAGCAGCGGACCAGATGGCCGCGATTGTGGGCTCGCACCGACCGGCGAGGTGATGCGAGCCCGGCCGAGTCTCGCGGGACATGGACAGGGACAGCACCGAGTGGCTGGTGTCGGCGCTCCTCGAGTTCCTCATGGAAGGCAAACACCCAGAAACACCAAAGATGACTGTTGAACCGGCCGCTGACGCCGCAAGAGGCCGCGACCAAGTTCTAACCGCCATTTTTGAAGGCATAGCAGCAGCCTATCAAGCCACGCTCTATGAAAACAATGATCCTTTGGACAATTGCGCGACCTTTGCAGAGACGGCACTAGCGTCGCTGGAGTCGAGTGGCTTCAGAGTGGTGCGTTAAGCCACCTTTGGTGCCTGCACGGTTTCCGGCGAACCGTGCAGGTTGCCCAAGGGGCGACAGTGGAACAAACAGAGGATTCACATTCCCGGAGTTCCGATTTAGAATCATTCCATGGAAACGGTGTTCGATGATATCGCCAACGCCCTCAGAGAGCCCCGCTCACACGTGTGGCGCCCAGTCTTCGCCCTCGATCTTGCCGCCAAGCTGTTCCTTGGCCTCGCTGTCCGCCTAGGCGTTGGCTTTGGAATGGCGCTGGCTAGTTAGCTATCTCGCTGCGGCCGGCTGAAGTGCGACAGCAGCAAAATCTGCCGTTGAGTTTCCCGAAAACGTAGCAGTCTCTGATTCAGCGGAGGTCGAACTTGTTGATGCATGGATGCCAAGGAAATCCTTTCCACAAAGGGCACTAAAATCTTCGGTGACATTGCTCATAGACCCGGAGGTGGTGCCGGAAGCGATGAGCGAGATAAAAAGCGATGCGATCGGCTGGAATGGTGATGGTAATCCTGTCGCCGCTTTCTGCAGCTGTCGCGGCAGGTATCTCAGAAGCTCCAACCACTCTGTAAATCTGCGCCGTGACAGAAGGGTTGCCGCCATCAAAAGTGAACCCGATGTCGGTCGACGTTGTGTTTTCCAATATGTCGCCGCTGCCGGCTGATATGAACCAGATCTCGGAATTGGCGCTTGAGGGCACATCATGACTGCGCACCAGGCGCCTTGCCGGAAGGTCGCCGACAGTGACGGTATCCAGCGTCCGCAACTCCCCGAAAAATTTCCATGAGACTTCGAGCCAGATATCCCGACCGGCAGCAACAGCACCAAGGTTTTTCGAGGGCGCCTTAGCCGTGGGGCCAGGGACGAGCCCGCCAGTATTAAAGGACGAGACAGCCGAGACCATGATCGGTGACGCGCGCCGTAAATTCTGAAAGCCAATGATCGCCGCCGTGATCGCCAACGCCGCCAGGACAAGGGCAATCGCTATCCAAACAACTGACCGGCGTCGATTTCGCATCGTTGCCCCAACCCTAGGGGAAATATCAACGTATTAGCAACTGCTTGTATTTCTCGTGAACCAGGATCATTCTTGCCGCATGGAGGCCACCAGTAACGGTGGAAAAGGGGAACGTCATGGAATCCGTTTGCTACGCCCAAAGCTCGATGTGTTTGCTGTCGCTCTTAGTCAACACCACGATGGCGCTTATTGTTTTGACGCCATTCGCAGCGACGCGCCTGCTGGTGTTGAGGATGCGCGCGGACTCGGGCCGAAACCTTCAACTCGCCTAAGGCGCCGTGGGCAAACCACGTTACCGAGGCGCAGATCATGCGAATAGTTCTGTTGATCCTTGCCGCTGTCGCCGTGTTCTAAATCTGAGACAACGTTGGCGAACGCGCCAGCGACGAGATCCGCACTCATCTACAACGCACGCGAGCGGCTAAGGGCTTCGGTGCAGTCGTATTCCTTCCAGACCTTACCCTGAAAGATCTGCTGCGCAAAATGCTTCTTAGAATCCCTTCGACCCTTGCTGGCGGCCGCGGCTCGTTCGCGGCACATCGAGGACATGTTGGGGACCTGCCAACCGCCTGGAGAGAAGCGGGTGCGCGGCGCCGGCAAGGCCGCATCGACGTGTGCAGGAAAGGATGAGCGCAAAACCGACATTGGCAGGAAAACCCGGTAAATGCCGAGGCAAGACCGGATCTGGATGGCATCGAGTCCTTCGAGGATATGGGCCTGCTTTGGCTGATCCAAGAATCCCTTAGCGTATAAAGCATGCGATATGGACCTGTCGGATTGTTTGTATTCAAACGACTATTGCGACGCAATATCGTCGCCAAAAGAACGTCCGAATGGGGCTGCCGGCGGCTCCGTCGTGGGAACGAAAAAAGAAGAGAAGCAGAACTTTCGTGTGCTATTTTTGCACACGAACTCCACTAACTATTTGATTTTATTTAGGTATCTGCCCCATCCATCATCGCGGCCACGGCCACTCTATGCTCTTGATTTTTCAGCATCTGTTTAACATCAGAACCTTAGAACCTGCCGCACACGCTGCGTCAGCGAGACCTCCCTGCAACGCGACGTTGCGCGGCGCCGGAGCACCGACACCAAGTCGATCGCAGTGAGACGCCGACAAAGCCCTGTTAGCGCGCCTGAAGCCTTCGGCGAACTCATCGACCTCCATATCGACGACATGTGCGATGTAGGCAAGTCCCCTCGCCGCTCCAAGGCCGCAGCCCTCGCTATGCTCCGAACATCTGGGGAAGTGCAGCATCGCCACCCTCGATCGCGAACGGCTCGTTCGCTTCGGTCGTGATCGAGCCGCCCAGGGTGCCGGACGATGAGTCTCGGTATCGACATCACCTAGGGAAAGTCGTTGAGCGTCGTTCCTGGATGATCTGCCTGGTCGTGATCGCGACAGCCGCTGGCGAGAGCCGCCAAACTCGCATGAGATTGTCTGAAGCGGAGGACCATCCATGGAAGGACCCATTTCGACCTATTTTGCATCGATTGAACCCGTGGCCCCCGACGTTTTCTGGACCGCTTGCTGCATCCGGCGCGGCATTTCAAACATCCCCACGACGTTTTGGCCGACGTTGCCCTGGCTGTTCAGGAGTAGCGCGCCATTCTTTCGTCATGGGCGTCGGATGCCTGCGCCGTAGAATCCGTGCCAGCGCTTCGCATGCTGCCGGGAGCGGGTGAACCGGTCAGCTTCGACGCGATCATGGATGCGTTGCAACAGTTGGATCAATCGGATGAGCGTGCCGGTCCTGACTGCAGTGACAGCGCGGCAGTGGCCGCGTTCGTACCATTCGTCGATCGGATTTAAGGGCGACGTAGTTGTTCTTGCACCATGGACCCGTCGGCGAGTGACCCCGCCGGCGGGAGGGGTGTGGCATCGGTGCGTTCGCCCAGATTGCCGATGAAAATTTTCCTATTCTTCCTCTTGAAGGTGCACGTCGCGATTCTAAATGATGGTCGCCGGCCGCCCAATGGGGCCGGCAACACCAGGAGGCGGCAAGGCTCTTGGCGCCTTCTGTTGTCCATGTTGCTCAAAGGAGGATGTGGCTATGAAGACAAACCTCGATTTTACCCCTCTATACCGGTCCAGCATCGGCTTCGACCGCATGGTCGACATGCTTGAAAGTGCGAGCCGTGTGGCCTCGTTCGACAACTGGCCGCCCTACGATATCGCCAAGGTTGATGATGATCAGTATCGCATCACGATGGCGGTCGCCGGTTTCCCGCAGGACCAGCTGACCGTCACCCACCAGCCCAACATGCTGGTTGTGAGCGGGTCGCAATCCGGCGATGAGAACGGCCGGTATCTGTACCGCGGCATCAACGGCCGCGCTTTCGAGCGTCGGTTCGAACTGGCCGATCATGTCAAAGTCGAGGGCGCCAGCCTTGAGAACGGGCTGCTGAGCATCGATCTCAAGCGCGAGGTTCCCGAGGAGATGAAACCGCGCAAGATCGAAATCTCCAGCGGGGCTCCCATGCCGAAGATCGAGGCTCCCAAGGTCGAGACCGACAAGCTGGCCGCCTGAGCAATCCACCATGAAGGCTTTCGCTTGAGCCGGGCGTCCCGCCCGGCTCAGAGACCTACGAAAGGAGAAAGACAATGAGCGTACGTGACTTGATCCCATGGGGCCGGGGCAACGGAAACTCGGCGCCCAGTCTCTTCCCTGATGGAGATCGAGACCCCTTCGTCTCCCTCCACCGGGAGGTAAACCGGCTGTTCGATGACGCCTTCCGCAGCTTTGGCGCCAGACTGCCGGCCTTCGGCCCCTCTTTCGCCGCCAGTTGGCCGAGTGTCGAAATCTCCGACACGGACAAGGAAGTCCGCGTCACGGCTGAAATACCTGGCCTGGACGAGAGCGACATAGAAGTCCTGCTGGAAAATGGGGCGCTCAAGCTTAAAGGCGAGAAGCGTTCCGAGACCGAGGACAAGGACCGGCAGTTCTCCGAGCGCTTCTACGGTCGCTTCGAGCGCCTCATTCCGCTCGGCTACGAGGTTGAAGAAGACAAGGTCAACGCCGCCTTCAAGAACGGGGTGCTGACCGTGACGTTGCCCAAGACCGAGCGGGCGCAGGCGAAGGCCAAGCGGATCGCAATCAACGGGAAGAACTGACGGATGCAGTATGGGTGGCGGCCCTTACGGCCGCTGCCCGTGCGACCCTTCATAACGGGAAGGACAGGCAATGGAGACAGTTCAAAGCAGCGACAACAGAAACCTAACCAAGACGTCCGTCCGGCCGGACAATGACAATCGGCCTCGTCTAGACGGGCCGGCTTTGTCAATGGGACGGTCAGTGTTTCCGGACGGCGCAACGGCGCGGATCTACCAGCCATGCCGCCCGGTCATGACCTCGGCAAAGCCCCGCAAGGCCTGGCGATTGGTCTTCGAACGCCGCACAGCCCCGTTCGTCGAGCCGCTGATGGGCTATACCGGTGGCCGGGACACCCTGACCCAGGTTGAACTGAACTTTCCGACGCTGGAAGCGGCGATCCGTTATGCCGAGCGTCAAGGCCTCAATTACGTGGTGCAGGCGGCACCTCCTACTTCCCAGGCCAAGATCAGGAGTCAGCATGTATCGCAGGAGAAACAGGCCTTTTCCGACGTAGTTTTGCAGCGTGTGCGATTGGCTTGGCTCCAGGCAAGCCATGGTTACGGCACGGGTGTACAGGCAGGGCACATACAGACGGCGCTTTCCGAGCCCGAGACATTCTACGCCTCTCCGATGCAGGTGGTGGATGATCCCGTCCTTTCACCCGACGAGAAACGCGCTGTGCTCAAGAACTGGGCCTGGAACGAGTACCTGATCGACCTGGCCACCGCCGAAGGCATGCCGGAAAATGCACGCCCGTCGCGATTGGACGAGGTCGAACTCGCCTTGCTGGCCTTGGAAGTCCGAAACCGGGGCTTCCAGACCAGGACCAGCCCGGTGCACTCCCGGAAAGCCGCATGATAAGGCAAGAAGGAACCCACGGATCGTCTTCGACGCCCAACGGACCATCCTGAACCTCTTCCCGCTTGCGGTCGCGGCAGCGGGCGGGCGAGCGCCGACAACTTTCCCAATGCGTGGGCGCCCGATTGCGCCTCGGCAGAACTCGGCCGAGTTGTTAGGATCGCGCTGATATGGACGCTCCAATGAATGGCGACAGAGGTTCCTATGTATCAATCCTTCAACGGCTCCGCCCATCCCCTGGCACCGAAAGAGATCGCGATCGCTGCCGTCCCCGAAGACGAGCGTGTCTGGGTCCCACAGGCGGAGGGCGTGTGGTTCCGACCACTTATGCTCAACACAATGCAGGGGCAGTGGTGCAATCTGCTCCGCGTACGCCGGGCCGGGATATTAAGCCGTCATCTGCATCCGGCCCCCGTGCATGGATATGTGATCAAGGGGCGTTGGCACTATCTTGAACACGACTGGGTGGCAGAGACCGGATCTTACGTTTTCGAGCCGCCCGGTGAAATCCACACGCTCACGGTTCCAAGCGACGTGCCCGAGATGATCACCTTCTTCAACATTTCCGGCTGCATGGTTTACCTGGACAAGGATAACAAGCAGATTGGTTTCGAGGACGTTTTCACCAAGATCGACATGTGCAGAAATCATTATGCGAGCGTGGGTCTCGGTAAGGATTTCGTCGATCAGTTCGTGCGGTAGACATCCGCCCGTTTGTCTTCCGCGCCGATGAGTTCGCGCTCCGCCACAGAGGCGAAACGAGGAGATCTTGGTGACCGATTCCATATGGGCCATGCCCTTCTTCGCGGGCAAGACCGTCGTCATTACCGGAGGCACGACAGGCATCGGAAACGGCATCGCCATGGCGTTCGCCGGGGCCGGGGCAATCGTCCACGCGACGGGGGCCACGGCCGCCGAGGTGGCGGCCGCTCGTGCATACGGCACCCCCGTCTCCTATTCAGTACTCGACGTCCGGGACATGACTGCGGTCGAAGGATATTCCGGTCAGTTCACATCCGTTGCAGCGCTCGTAAATTGCGCAGGGGTAAACCTGCGCGCCGCCGAATTCACTGTCCAGGGTTTCGAAACGGTGGTCGATATCAATCTCACCGGCTCCATGCGGAGTGCGAGCGCGTTCCGGGGGGCACTCTCGAACGGGGGCGCCATCGTCAACATCGCCTCGATGTTCGCGTTTTTCGGCGCGGCTCATGCGCCGGCTTACGCCGCGTCCAAGGGCGCCATCGTGCAACTTACCAAGTCGCTCGCGATCGCCTATGCCGGGGATGGCATTCGCGTAAACGCATTGGCGCCTAGCTGGATCGAGACCGCCATGACCGCCGCGCCACGGGCCGATCCAGCTCGCAACGCGGAATTGATGAAACGCACTCCGATGGGTCGCTGGGGTACGCCGGGCGACCTGACTGGCCCCGCCTTGTTCTTGTGTTCGCCGCTCGCGGGGTTCATCACTGGGGCAATTTTGCCGGTTGACGGTGGCTATCTCATTGCGTGAGGCGTTGGCTATGCTGCGCGACCGATCTCCAAGCCTGTGTCGTCGAGATCAAGATCGAACGCGACCAATCGACCATGCCTGACCGCAATTGCCGCCACCAACTCCGCAAGCTCGCCATCCGTATGCTCGCAAAAAGCTGCCTGTTTCCTGACAATCGTGACCGCATCCCGGGTCGATACGACAGAGAACGGCCTCCGGGATCTCACGAAGGATTCCGCAACCTCCGCGACGGATGGAGCTCGGTCAAAATTATCTTGCATACTTGCACCTCTGTACGACGCTAGCCCAAGCTCGGCCCACGCAAATTGTTCCCACTGGCCTAATGCAGCCTGGTTGGCATCCGGCCTGGGCTCCTTGTGTGCGAAGGCCGGGAGCAACGCGACATGGCCGTCGCCGTGCCTTGGACAGTAGGCTGGACGCATTCGTCTCCACTCAACCAAAGGTCACGCCATCGGCCAGTCCTCGCTACATGCTTCAAATGCGAATACGAGCGCGACGCTACAGACGAGGAGGATCAGATGTGTCCAAGCCGCTCGCCAAAGTTTCCGATCCTCGGACCACCGCAGTTCCCGCGCAACAAGTCGCCGGGAGATCTGTTTGCTCGCGTTGATTGCGGTCGACTGACTCCTGGCTCATTCGCCGCCTCGCCGGCTGGCTCCGGTCAGCCGGCCTGGTCCGTCTCCGTCATCGCTGGCCGGCGGACGATCCAATCCACCAAACCGGCTTCGGTCTGCTCGCAGGCCACGAATTCGCGCACCAGACTTCGCGCCAGCTCGCGCCATTGACACTCGGGCACGTTCATCTCCGCGATCAGATCTCGGCATGCAGCGCGTATGATGTCGGCATCGAAGGCTGACACGGCGACAGGACCACGGTCTGTATTCTTTGCTCGAGGAGTGTCGTCGCCCTGACGTTCGCGAAAGCGCCTCAGCACCTCGCGCGATGTGGCGATCGCTTGTCGGGTTTGACTCATAGCCTCGTAAAATCCAACTTCGCGGACCGGTGAGCGGTGCCGTGATAGAATGAAGTCCTCCATAACCGGATGCGCAGTGTCCGTACGCGTTGCAACCATCGCCGCCTCCCTGCAGGCGCACCCAATGCTTGCAGCTTCTGCCCGTTTTCGGGCGGCCGCCTGCATTTGTCGTGTCGCTGCTATGATCGCGTGAGTTAAAGCCGGTGAAGCGTCGCTGCAATTACAAATGTAAGTGTGGCATCCGATAAGTGGTATGCCCGCTGGCTGCGGCGGCGGCGAGTTCGTTCTTCAGACGGTCGAAGTCTTCCTCGGCGAAGCGCTCTCCGCGTTGCCGGAACGAGGAAGCAGGATCTGGACAAAATGCATGCGGCCGTGCCGCCGTTCAGGGGGCGCTATTGGCGAAAATCCGCCAATTTCCGCCAGTCGAAGACAACGCCCACTCCAGGCTCGTCGGGTGCTATCGCCAAACCATCCTGAAGCCTCAGCGGCTCAGTCGTATAATGGTCAATATCAAAACTATGCGCCTCCACCCAGCCGGCATTTGTCTGACCTGCAACGAGGCTGACATGAAGTTCCTGCATCCCGTGACTGCAGACCGGAATGCCAGCCTTGCGTGAGAGCGCTGCCACGCGCAGCCAGCCGGTGACCCCGCCGCAGTTGGAGGCGTCGGGTTGGATGTAGGCGAGATTCGACCAAGCGAAGGCATGCTCGAACTCCTCGATGACATGCAGGTTTTCTCCCATTGCCAGGGGCATTCCGGTCGCCTTGGCAATGCTGGCGTAACCCTCATAGTCGTCGGGTATGATGGGCTCCTCGAACCACAGCAGATCGTAGGCGGCGAATGCTCTCGCTGCCTCGATCGCTCGCGGGACGTCGAGCGCGTAGTTGGCGTCAACCATAAAGGTGACATGAGGGCCGATGCGCTCGCGAACTGCCTTCACCCGGGCCACATCCTCGGCAAGGTCGTCCTTGCCGACCTTGATCTTCACCCCGGTGAAGCCGGCATTGAGATAGGAATCGATGCTGGCCAAAAGCTGATCGAGGGTGAAGTTTAGGTCGATGCCGCCGCGATAGGCCTTGGCGCTCTTCCCGGCCCCGCCCGCCATCTGCCAAAGCGGCAGGCCGCTACGCCGGCCCTTGAGGTCCCATAATGCGATGTCGATCGCCGAGATCGCGAAAGAAGCGATGCCGCCGCGCCCGACATAGTGGATGTGCCAGAGCATGCCGTCGTAGATCGTGTCGATTTGCGTTGCGTCGCGTGCCTTGAGGAACGGCGCGAGGTCGTGATCGATCATTGCCTTGATCGCATAGCCGCCCCTGCCGCCGGTATAGGTGTAGCCTGTGCCCTCGGTGCCGTCGGCAAGCCTCAGCGTGACGGTGACCAGCTCGAAATGCGTGTGCGCGCCGTGCTTGGCATCGGTCATCACCTCACGCAGTGGGACCCGGAACAGCCGGGTCTCGACTTCCTTGATTTCGGTGCGGGTCATGCTGCGCTCCATTCAGGTTTTTCATCGGACCATAATTGCACCGGCAGCGCTGACTGGCAACAATGTGGCTGACCTTTCAGCGCTTCTGAAGTCAATCGGCGTTTTTGGTCCTACAAAAGCATCAATCCGCTTGTGCTTTGGTCCGATTTACCTTCTAATAACAGGACCATCTGGGAGGAAAAAGGCTTGCTGGATACGGAAGAGCGTCCTGAGATGCCCGCGGCTATTCTCGCCGCCCGCGCGGCCGACGCGATGGTGGCCGGCATAGAGGCCGACATCACGTCCGGAAGGCTTGGCGACGGCAGCTACCTGCCGGCCGAGCGCGAACTGATGATCGAGTATGGTGTGGGCCGGGGCGTTGTGCGTGAGGCGATTGCGCGCCTGGCCAGCCGCGGCCTGGTGGAAGCGCGTCCGCGGTTCCGGCCCGTGGCGCGCCGGCCTGGCCTGGATGCCGCGCTCGGCGCCCTCGACGGCATTGTAGGACATCTGCTGAGCGACCAGGCGGGCGTGAAGAACCTCTACGACATGCGCGTCTTCCTCGAGGCGTCGCTGGCGCGCAACGCCGCCATCCATGCCCGCAAGGATGACGTCACAGCCCTGAGGGCGGCGCTGGCGATGAACGAGGCGGCCATCCCGGATTCTGAGAAATTCTATGCGACGGACGTGGCGTTCCACGCAGCGCTCTATGACATCGCGCGCAACCCGGTGCTGCCTGTCGTGCACAAGGCATTTACCGCCTGGCTGTCGCCGCATTGGATGCGCATGCCACGGTCGCCCGAGCGCAACCGCGTGAATTTCCTCAGCCATCGTGAAATCTGCACGGCCATCATTGAGCGAGATCCTGACGGCGCCGAGCGGGCGCTGCTCAACCACCTCTCGGCGGCCTGGGAGTATGTCCGCGGTACATTCGAAAGCCGTGAGGCGCCGGAAGCATGACGCAGTCCTACGACCATATCGTGGTGGGCGGCGGAGCAGCCGGCTGCGTCGCGGCGGCAAGGCTTGTCAAAGCGGGACGGCGAACCCTGCTGCTGGAGGCCGGCCATTCCCATCATCATCCCTTGCTCGACATGCCGCCCGGCATCTTCAAGATGATCAACGGCTCGAAATTCATGCGCTATCACCGCACCGAGCCGCAGGCCCATCTCGACGGCCGCGTCCATGAAATCTCGCAAGGCAACGTGCTGGGCGGCGGCACCTCGGTCAACGCCCAGGTCTACATGCGAGGCCGCTCGGCCGATTATGAGGAGTGGGACGAACTGCTGCGCGGCAACAATGCCGGCGTGCGCTGGAACTGGCAGGCGGTGCTGCCGCATTTCACCGGCATGGAGGGAAACAACCGCCTCGGCGGCGAACTGCATGGCAGCGAAGGTCCGCTGCTGGTCTCGGATCCAGGCCACATCGATGATGTTTCCCGTTGGTTCGTCCAGGCCGTCCAAGGCCTTGGATTGCCGTACAACCATGACTTCAACGGACCGTCGCAGCGCGGGGTCGGCTTCTACCAGTTCATGAACCGGCGGGGAAAGCGCAGCAGCGCCGCCTATGCCTTCATCGAGCCGCTGACGAATGATCCCAAGCTGACGCTGAAACTCAATTGCACAGTCAGCCGGCTGCTGATCGAAAAAGGTCGGGTCACCGGCGTCGTCTATTCGGATGCGTCGGGCGCCGAGCATACCGTCCATGCAGATGCCGACGTGATCGTCTCGTCCGGTGCCCTCGTCTCGCCGAAACTGCTCATGCTGTCCGGCATCGGCCCCGCCGAGGCGCTTGCCGGGCACGGCATTTCCTGCGTCGCCGACCTGCCCGGGGTCGGCGAAAACCTGATCGACCATCCGGAGGTGCCGATCATCGCCACCGCAAACGGCCCATACGGCTATTTCAGGCAGGGCCAAGGCTGGAGGATGATCAGGAACGGCCTGCATTTCAAGCTCTTCGGCACCGGCACGATCCTGTCAGCGGGGGTGGAGGCCGGAGCCTTCGTCAATCCGGCCGATCCCGAGGGCGAACCGACGATCCAGGCCTTCTGCGTACCGCACGTCTATCTGGACCGCGATATCCTGACCTTGGTCGAGAACACCTATGGGCTTACCGTGACGACAGTGGTGGTGAAGCCAAAGTCGCGCGGTTTCGTGAGGCTGCGTTCGGCGGATCCGAAGGACATGCCGGTCGTTTCGCCGAACCTCCTTAAACATCCCGACGACATGAGGGAAATGATCTCCGGCCAGCGCTATTTTCTGCAGGCTTTTCAGACCAAGCCGCTCGCCGATCGGGTCAAGGCCATTGCCGTGCCAAGCCAGGATGATCTCAGCGACGAAGCCATGACAAAGCATTGCAAGCGCTTTGTGAAGACCAACTACCATCCGGCCGGGACATGCCGGATGGGCTCGGACAGCGACCGGATGGCGGTGCTGGACGCGGCGCTGCGCGTGCGCGGAATAGACAATCTGCGGGTTGCCGACATGTCGGCCTGCCCCAACATCAATGCCGGCAATACGGCGGCGCCCGCCATGATGCTGGGCGACCGCTGCGCCGATTTTATTTTGGAGGCGGCATAGCGCCGGATCCAGCTTGCCGACGGCGTCATCGCCGAAGCCGTCTGGGCCGATATCGTGAGGAAATTACACAGTCGCTGAAAGCGACAATAAAGGAGGAAAGAGCATGATCATTACCCGTCGAAAACTACTGGTTGGCTCCGCCGCCGGCGCGGTCGCGCTGACACTCGGCTCACGCGCCTTCGCGGCGCTCCCGCCACTCGCCAAGAAGGACAAGTACAAGGTCGGTTTCGCCCAGACGGAAAGCAACAATCCGTGGCGCCTTGCCGAGACCAAGAGCATGCAGGACGAAGCCGCCAAGCTCGGCCATCAGCTGGTCTACACGGATGCCGCCGGTTCGTCGGCCAAGCAGGCCTCCGACGTGAACTCGATGATCGCGCAGGGCGTCGACGCAATCTTCCTGCCGCCCCGCGAAGACAAGCCCCTGGTGCCGGTCATTCTTGCCGCGCGCGATGCCGGCATACCGGTGTTTCTGGTCGACCGCGACGTTGATCACACCATGGCCAAGCCGGGCGAGGATTATGTCTGCTTCATCGGTTCGGATTTCATCGAGGAGGCGACCCGCGTCGGCGAATGGCTGGTCAAGAACGCCAATGGCAAGTCGAAAATCATCGAGCTGGAAGGCACGACCGGAGCCTCGGCCGCTACCGACCGCAAGAAAGGCTTCGACGATTTCATCGCCAAGCACTCGCAGTTCACCATCCTGGCATCGCAGTCCGGCGACTTCGCTCGTGACAAGGGCCGGCAGGTCGCCGAGACGCTGCTTCAGGCGCACCCTGATGCGGATATCATCTACGCGCACAATGATGAGATGGCGCTGGGCGCCATCGCCGCTTTGGAAGCAGCCGGCAAGACCCCGGGCAAGGATGTGCTGATCTTGTCGATCGACGGCGAGAAGGAAGGCGTCCAGGCGATCATTGACGGCAAGATCGGCGCTATCTGCGCTTGCAGCCCGCTGTTCGGGCCGAAGGCCTTCGCTACGATGGCCGACTATGCGGCCGGCAAGAAGATCCCGCCGTTCATCAAGAACGAGGATGCCTTCTTCGACGCCACGAACGCGAAGAAAGACTTCGATATTGCGTTCTGATATCCACTTTCTTTCCAGTTGCCCTACCCGCTTCGGCGGGTAGGGTTTGGGAGTTTGACGATGACCGCTCAGCCGGACCAAGCCGCGCTGCTCCTGGACATGCGTGACATCCAGAAGCGTTTTGCCGGCATCCCTGCCCTGGCCGATGCCTCGCTCCAGGTTCTTCCGGGCGAGATCCACGCACTCATCGGCCAGAACGGTGCGGGCAAATCGACACTTATCAAGGTGCTCACCGGCTATTACCGCCGGGATGCGGGGCGGGTGCTGTTCGAACGGAAGCCGTTCGAAGTTGGGTCTCCGCATCAGGCGCAGGTCAGCGGCATCAGCACCATCTACCAGGAGATCAATCTCGTACCGCTGCGCTCGGTGACCGAGAACATCTGCCTTGGACGCGAGAAGCGCCGCCGCGGCCTGCTCGACTGGAGCGCGATGCATGCGGAAGCCGAGCGCCTGCTCAGCCGCTTCTCGATCGGCATCGACGTGCGCCGCCCGCTCAGCGATTTCAACACCGCCACGCAGCAGATGGTGGCGATCGCCCGCGCCATCGGCTTTTCCGCCCGCCTCGTGATCATGGATGAGCCGACCTCCTCGCTGGACGAGCGTGAAGTCTCGGTCTTGTTCAGCGTTATCCGTCAGCTCAAGGCCGACGGCGTCTCCGTTCTGTTCGTCAGCCACAAGCTCGACGAGTTGTACGAGGTCTGCGACCGGGTCACGATCATGCGTGACGGCCGCACGGTGCGAAGCGCGGCGATGAGCGACATCGGCAAGCTGGAGCTGGTCGCGGCCATGCTCGGCCGCGACGTCGCAGCCGTCGAAGGCCACGCGACCGCGTTCGGCGAACGCGATCGGTCGAGGATCGGTGATGTGCTGTTTACCGCGCAAAGGCTGGCAGCCGGCCAGTTGGTCCGTGACGTGAGCTTCGACCTGCGCCGCGGCGAGATCGCCGGCTTTGCCGGCTTGCTCGGCGCCGGCCGCACCGAGACAGCCCGCCTCGTATTCGGCGCCGACCGCCGGAGCGCAGGCGAGATGACGATGGAGGGCGCGTCCTACCATCCCGCACGTGCCGCCGATGCCATCGCCGCAGGGATGGGCTTCTGCACCGAGGACCGCAAGGCCGAGGGCATCGTGCCGGAAATGACCGTCGCGGAGAACATAACACTGGCACTGCTGCCGAAAATCAGCCGCAATGGCATCCTGAACGAGGCCCGGCAGAAGGAGATCGTCGAGCGCTTCATTCGTGAACTCGACATCAAATGCTCGGGGCCTAACCAGAAGGTCCGCGAGTTGTCGGGCGGCAACCAGCAAAAGGTGCTGCTTGCCCGCTGGCTGGCAATGAACCCGAAGCTGCTCATTCTCGATGAGCCGACGCGCGGCATCGATGTCGGGGCCAAGGCCGAGATCCAGCGCCTCATCCGCAAGCTTGCCGATGACGGGCTCGGCGTGCTGATGATCTCCTCGGAACTCGAGGAAGTGATGGAAGGAGCCGACCGCATATTCGTGCTGCGCGAAGGAGTGAGGGTGGCCGAACTGGAAGGCCAGGCAGCCGACGAGGAGGACGTGCTCGCGGCGATGGCGCATGGCGGCGCGGCGAAGGAGGCAGCGTGAGCGATCTGGCCACACCATCCGCAGCCAACGACGCTGGAAACCGCCACTTTGATGTGTTCGGTTTCCTGGCGCGCTACGGCACGGTGATCGCGCTTGTGCTGCTGGTGGTCTTCAACCTTGCCTATACGCGCAATTTCGCGACGCTGCAGACACTCAACGTCAACCTAACCCAGGTCTGCACAATTGTGATCGTCGCGGTGGGGATGACCCTGGTGATCGCCACCGGCGGCATCGACCTGTCGGTTGGTTCGCTGATGGCGATCTCCGGCGCATTGGCGCCGATGATCTTCATGGGCACGATCTTCCCGGTCGGAAACATCTATCTGGCGGTAGCCGTCGCGATGATTGCCTCGATCCTCGTCGCCGGCCTGTTCGGGCTGTTCAACGGCTGGTTGGTCTCGCGTTTCCGCATCCAACCGATCGTCGCAACGCTCGTGCTGTTCATCGCCGGGCGCGGGATCGCGCAGGTCATGACCAACGGCAATCTGCAGACCTTCCGCGTGCCGCAATTCCAGTGGATCGGACTTGCCCGCCCGCTCGGCATTCCCGCGCAGGTCATCATCATGGCCGTGCTGGTTGCGGCGGCCGCTTGGGCCCTTCACCGCACGGTGTTCGGGCGAAGCATCCTGGCGGTCGGCGGCAATGAAAAGGCCTCTGAACTCGCCGGCATCGCCGTATCGAGGATCAAGCTCGCTGTCTATGCGATCAGCGGCCTGTGCGCGGGGCTGGCCGGTCTCGTCGTCATTGCGATCAACTCCTCCAGCGACGCCAATCTCGTGGGGCTGGGCATGGAACTCGACGCCATCGCGGCGGTCGCGGTGGGCGGCACGCTGTTGAGTGGCGGAAAGGCCACAATCATCGGCACCCTGCTGGGCGCACTGACCATCCAGTTGGTGCGCTACACGCTGCTCGCCAATGGCGTGCCCGACGCCGCTGCGCTCGTCGTCAAGGCCGGCATCATCGCATTCGCCGTCTGGCTGCAGCAGCAACACCGGGTGTAATCCATGAACAGCGCCAGACTGGTTCGCATCATCGGCACCTACGGTGTCGTCATCGCGCTTGCAGCCCTCGTCCTGTTCGGATTCCTGCGCTACGACCGCTTCCTCGGCCTCTTCAACGTGATGAGCGTTCTGCGCTACAACTCGATGTTCGCGCTCGTCGCGCTCGGCATGTGCTTCGTGATCATGACCGGCGGCATAGACCTGTCCGTCGGCTCCGTCGCCGCCTTGGGCAGCGTCGCGTCGGCCCTGGCGAGCCCGCACGGCATCGTGGCAGGCCTTGCAGCGGGCGTTGGCGCCGGCCTGGCAGCCGGGCTGATCAACGCGCTCCTGGTTACGCGCGGCAACCTGATGCCATTCATCGCCACGCTTGCGACCATGCTGGCCGCAAGCGGCTCGGCGCTGCTTCTGGCCGGCAACCAGACCGTTTCGGTGTCTTACGATTCGGGTTTCACCGCCATCGGCCAAGGGAATTTCTGGATTTTCCCGATTCCGGCAGTCATCGCCCTGGTTGCCTATGCCGTCGGCTCAGTGGTCCTGAACTACACCAGCACGGGACGGACGGTGCTGGCCATCGGCGGCGGCGAGGATGCCTCGCGGCTGATGGGGCTGCGCACGGACGGCGTCAAATTTCTCGTCTATGTCGCAAGCGGGTGCCTGGCCGGGCTCGCCGGCGTCGTCCTCGCTTCTCAGTTCGGCGCAGGCCAGCCGATCGAGGGCGTCGGCTGGGAACTGTTTGCCATCGCAGCGGTCGTCGTGGGCGGGACGCTGCTGACCGGCGGCTCTGGCTCGGTGTTGACCACGCTGGCCGGCGTGCTGTTGCTCGGCATCCTTTTCAACGTCCTGAACTTCGAAAACGGCATGGGCTGGATTTCGCTGTCAGCCTACTGGCAGTCGGTGATCCGCGGGCTGTTTTTGCTCGTCGTCGTCCTTCTCCAGGCACGGCTTACGGCAAGGCGCGAAACTGCCTGAGGATGGCGAGCGCCTTCGAGCACGATGGCGCTGCAGAATCAGTGCGCGTTGCGCACCCGGCCGATGAGCGCATCCCGCAGACTTTCTGCGGCGATGCTTCCCCGGTGCACCTGGGGTCCGACACCCTTGGAGCAGGATCCGCAAGCGGATCCTGGTGCAGTCACATGGCCGTCCTGGAGACGGTCATTTCCCGGCGACCGCCACGAACACGGACTGCCCCTGCCTTTCCAGCCGAAACAGGATGGGCTTGCTCTGCCGGCGAGAGTTCGCCCACTCCTCGACGATATCCGAAGGCTCCGTCACGCGGCGATTGTTGGCCGATATGATGACATCGCCGGGCTGCAATCCGCTCCGGGCGGCAAGGCCATCGGGAACCACTTCCACGACGAAGACGCCGGTTGTTCCTGATTTGATGCCTAGCTGCTGACGCGCCTGATCCGGAATCGGGCTGAGGGATAGGCCGAGGCCTTCGGCCGCCGACTTCTTGTCGGGAACAGCGCCGGTCTTCACCTCCGCATCCTTGCGCTCACCGATGACAAGCGCGATCTCCTGGTCCTTTCCGCCGTTACTCCGTGTCAGAGTGGCCTTGCTGCCAGGCTTCTGGCTAGCCGTCGCAAGCGTGAGGTCATGGACACCCTCAATGCCCTTGCCGTTGAACCGGGTGATCACGTCACCCGGCTTCAAGCCGGCTTTCTCCGCCGGGCTGCCGGGCTCGACCGAAGCAACCAGCGCGCCCTTGTCATCTTTCATCCCGAGGACCTCAGCCAGCGACGGCGTGATGTCCTGCAGGCGGACCCCGATGAAGCCACGCTCGATCCGGCCGGTTCTGATCAACTGGTCGGCGATGCTTTGGGCGGTGCGCGATGGCACCGCAAACCCGATCCCGATGCTGCCGCCGGACGGCGAGACGATGGCGGTGTTGACGCCGATCACCTCGCCACGTGCGTTGAACAGCGGACCGCCCGAGTTGCCTCGATTGATCGACGCGTCCGTCTGGAGAAAATCGTCATACGGCCCGGCTTGAATGTCTCGCGAGCGGGCCGAAAGAACGCCGACAGTGACAGTCCCTCCGAGCCCGAAAGGACTGCCGATCGCGATTGTCCATGCGCCCGGCTGCATTGCATCCGAGTCACCCCATTTGGTCGTGGTCATGTTGGGCCGCGGGTCGACCTTCAGCACCGCTATATCGGTGGCGGGGTCACGGCCGACCAATTGCGCCGGCGCCGTTTCCTTGTCGGAAAATACGACATGGATCTCTGTCGCATCGGCAACGACATGGTTGTTGGTGACGATGTAGCCGTCGGCACTGATCACAAATCCGGAGCCAAGCGCCTCCCTCACCTGCGGCTGAACGGGTCCGAGGCCCTGGCCGTCGAACGGACTTGTAAAGTCGCCCGCCGTCGTCTGGTCCTGGACAACCTCCCGGGTCGTGATCGCGACCACGGCCGGCAATTTCTGCTGGATGATCGCTGTGAAGTCGGTCGGGGTATCCTGGGCCAGGACAGGCGCCACGCCACTGGCCGAGAGCATCAGCGCAACCGCGATCAAGCGCGTTGCAAATCGTCTTTGCATATCGTGAGACATTGCTGGACCTCCTGCCGGACAGCCCCGGCCGCTCGGCCGCGCCGCGCGGAGCCGGTGCTCCGGACGCTAGAACTGCCAACAAAGCTGTTTGTTTCAGCCCCCCGGAAAAATGGCACGGCCAGGAAAAATAGCCCGACCGCGGGGGTCCGGAAGGCAGCAGCCGGGAACCATTGAGGCCGTTGAGTTCAACCGTCCACAGGACTGGTCCCGGACGTGGCAGAAATCAGCAAAGCGACTGCGTCAGCTCCGGCAAATGCCCGATATGCCGATGGAGCCAACCTAGCGGCTGAGGTGCCTCTACCGGGCCTGGTGCGAAAAGGATCTGCAATGAAAGAGGGAGCTCCACAGCCGCCGAGAGACGCGGCTGTGATCACCACCGCTCGAACTCCCTCAAGGGAACAAAAGGGTACCAACTAAGTTCGGCCCCCATAATGAGGATGCCTATATGGACCTGTTGCCCCAGTCAGCCGAACACACCGTCTCCCCGCCGCCCGCTCCAGACCTTCACCGGCTTTTGTTCGATCCAAACTTGCGTATACACGGCTTGATTGATGACACTGTCGTCACCAAAGCCTTGGACGATTTGAAAGCCGTGCGTTCCGGGGAAGACGATCTCTACGTTGAAATCGACACGCCCGGAGGCGACGCCGACGGCGCGCGACGTCTAGCTCTAGAGTTCAAACTTTTTCTGAAACACTCGGGCCGCAACGGCTACATCATTGGCAAGAATACGGTTTACTCTGCCGGGGTAACGGTCCTTGCCGCTTTCCCGAAAGCCTGCAGGTTCCTTTGCCCGCAAGCAGTCCTGCTGATTCATGAAAGAAGGCTTGAGAAAGACTTGGTTCTGAATGGACCAATTCGAAGCTGTCTTCAGATCGTTCGCGAACAACTTGCGCTGTTGGAAACGGCAGAGCGACTCGAGAATGAAGGGTTCGCCGATCTCGTCCAAGGTTCTCGAACATCGCTGGAAGAGCTGCGCGACCATGCCCTGAACAGCTGCTACCTGATGGCAGCAAGAGCTTTGGAGCTAGGCCTTGTTGAAGACATTGCCCATTAACTTGATGCCTCGATGCAAACGGCAGAGCGGAGTCCAACACGCTTCCCTCACTCATGTCGGCGGCGACCATGAACGACGAGGTTGACAAGATAGAGCGGACCGGCGGCTGTCTTTGCGGGTCTGTGAGGTATGTTGTTACCGGCGCGCCGTTGCGCGTTGGCTTGTGTCATTGCCAGGATTGCAAGCGAACCAGCGGCAGCACCTACAGTGCCTTTGCCGTGTGGCCGCGGTCGGCTTACCAGTGCAAGGGCGAGCTTGCGGCGTTCAACGGCAGAGGTTTTTGTCCGGCATGCGGGTCGCGCGTGGTGAATCTCCGCGACGACGAAGCCGAGATCATGACCGGCACTCTCGACGATGCGCCAAACGACCTTCTCCCGACATACGAGCTTTGGACCCCCCGGCGCGAAGCCTGGCTCCACAACCTGCCTTGGGCTGACCAATTCGCGGGCGATCGCACCGAAGAAGGCCAAAATTGGCGCGAAGCCCGACGAGTATGACCATGCTCGAATGGCCCTCCACCCCGTGAACCGTGAAAGTCAGCTTGATGCGCGATGAATCACTCAAGTTCTTGAAGGAAATTGTGGCGACCCCGTCGCCGAGCGGGTTTGAGCAACCCGTAGCGGAGCTTTTCCGCGAGTATGTTCGTCCGTATGCCCACAGGTTGACGACGGACGTCATGGGCAATGTCACAGCGATCATCAATCCTGAGGCGTCTATGCGCTTCATGTATGCCGGGCACATGGATGAGGTCGGCTTCATCGTCCATTACATCGATGATGACGGCTTTCTTTTCTTCAGCACCATAGGTGGAACGGATGTTGCCACTGAAATCGGCCAGCGTGTCTGGGTGCATGGCAAGGAGCCGATCCTGGGCGTCGTGGGTCGCAAAGCAATCCAGACCTTCAAAGCCTCTGACACGTCTCAAACTCCCTCGCTGATGGAACTATGGATCGATATCGGCGCGAGTTCGCGAGAGGAAGCGTTGAAGGTCGTAGAGGTCGGCAGCGCGGTCACTATCCATGGCGAGTTTGCGGCGCTACAGGGCAACCTTGCTGTCGGACGAGCGTTCGACAACAAGGTTGGCCTCCTCATCGGCGCCGAGGTCCTGCGCTGCCTCTCTGAGGAGGGAGGCGTTCACCCCGGCGTGGGCCTCTATATCCTGGGTACGGTTCAAGAGGAAATTGGTTCCCGAGGCGCGATGACCTCAGCGTTCAACATCGCACCTCGAACCGGCCTCGCAATCGATATGGGCGTGGCGATGGACTATCCGCGCGCTCGCGCCGAGGATCAGGGCAAACTGGACCTTGGGAAAGGGCCGGCAATCACTCAAGGCGCGAACACCAACCCGGTGGTGTTCAATCTGCTGAAGTCGGTGGCCGAGAAAGAGGGCCTACCTTATCAGCTTCAGGCGGTGGGCAGCTCAAGCCCTACCGACGCGCGTGTCATGCAGCAGAACCGAGGCGGCGTCGCAAGTGGGGTGCTCTCCGTGCCTTTGCGTTACATGCATACCCCGTCGGAAGTTGTTTGCCTGGATGATGTGCAAACGACGATTGACCTGGTTTGTGCATATTGCCGGCAATTGACGCCGGAGATCGACTTCACGCCAAGATGAGGCGGCGGGATTGATTGTGGAAGTCGTGGCTCCAACAGTCGCCGATCTGGCGCCTGTCGGCTACCGCCTGGCGTCGGTCACCGGGCACCTGAGAAAACCCGACTGCAGTCCACTGGGGAGCGCGCCTCAGGTCACCGCCACCGCTTCCACCAAACGCCTGAGGAAGTCCGTCAGACCGGCTTCAGGATCATCACCTGCGCCAACGAGCACCGAAATACCCCAGCGCCCAAGCACGGCCTCCTCCACAGGGTTGCGGCTGGGCATGAAGATGAACGAAGGGGGACGATCTTTCTCATATCCAGACCGGTGCCAGGTCTGCCAAAGCCGGTGCAACAGCAGCCTGATGTTTGGATCGGAGAGGCTATAGCCAATGAACAGGATCGTGCTGCCGAGAGCATCCGAGCGAAAGCGCACGTCAAGGGGAGAATTGAAGGACAGGCGGTCAAGATAGTCGGTTTCGGTGAGGACAAGGGAAGAGTCCTCGTCAAAGTCGCCGTGAAATTTCACGATGTGCGTTACGCCTCGACGGGCCTGCGCAACGTGCCGTGCGTTGGCCACTTTCACGTACTCTCGACCGTGGATTTCAAAAGCGAGTTCCAGGTTCCGGTCATAGTTCGTCGTGTAGATGACGGGAAAATCGAGCGTCACGATGAGACGGTGCAATTCCGATTTCTCAATCCGTTCCTTGGCGACAGACCAGTTTCTGTCCATCCAACTGCGAAGTGGTCCGATGCTGCCATGCTTGATCCTATAGTATTCGGCCAAGGTCTGAAAACGATCGCGTCGCGTGGAAAATTCATCGTCGACGCCGAGCTCCTTTGCCATTCGCTCGATGAGTTTCTCCCAAGACGGAAGTCCGACGCTGATCGATACCCCCGCCCCCACAAACAAAATTGCGCTGCGATGACGAATTGCATTGGCGAGCGAATCTATAGGATCATCATCGTTCATGGATAGGTCCTCCGAAGCCACTCGCGTGGGCCGGACCTAAGGTGCGTGCCCCGGTGCGGGGATCGTGGACGCGGCTCCCCAATTCGAGCCAGCGTGCTCCGCCCTCATCGACGAAATCGGATCGACCACGCACCAGCCAGCCCAGAGGGGGCGGCCGCCCTTGCAGTCCTGCCGAGCCGCTTGCCACCCGAACCGAGGTAGCGGCCGCGAGGACACTGGCTGTGAACTGGAACCGGCGCTGTTGCGGTTTACTGGCCACGTTGATTCAGTTCTGCGCCAGCCATATTGCGCAAAACTCTATCGAGTTTCGCATTCACCAAGAGGTTGGGCCGCTTCGCGCCGATAAAGATGGCGAGAGAGTAAATCATTGTAAGAACAGAGATCATCGTCATTCCGGCCTAAACATCAGCGACCGGAGATGTTCCATGGGCCCGGAAATATTCCAGTGCAGGTGTTTTAAATCGCCGAAGCTACGCGCTCAATGCGCGGTTGGTTTCGTGTCCAGGGCGGACGAATTAGCGCAAGGCGGTATTCATCCTCCCACATCGGCGGCGGACTGAAGCGAAATGCTGGTTGTGTCCCCCAGGATGCAATGAAACGCCGATGCTTTGCATGCGGCCCGGAACAAATGCCCGCTTGCACAGTTCGAGCCATGCAGCGGTCGACCCCCGCGCTGCAAGATCGGTAGCCCGATCGCCCGCGCCGGCCCCTCCCACGGCGCGGGCTTTCGTTTGAATTCACGCTGTCGGGGTTGGAGTCGCTCCACCGTTGTCCCGAGCCGGCTGATATACGCGCTGTCCGGGGCTCGCGGGGTGTCGGCGACATCGGCATTCGCGCAGTCCGGCAGGTCAGCCGATGCACGGGAACAACGCGGCACTGTGATGGTTTGGTGGCTCGGAAGGTGGCAGAGAACGATGGGCAAAAAGCCCAAACAGCACGCAAAATCTACGGCGGATCGCGAAAAGGCGATCGAAGCGCTCTACTTCGCGCGCAAGTGCGGCCTTACGAAGGAAGAGGCACTCAAGATGCTCAGGGAAGCCCCGATCGGGATCGATGATGAAGCCGAAGAGCGCTCCGGCAGTTAGAGTCGGTCGCCAATCGCGCGTCGCAGCCGGCCGCGGCGCATGATCTTCTTCACTTCCGATACGCATTTCAACGATCCGCGCATTCTGCGCCTCGACCGGCGTCCCTTCGCCTCGTTGGTAGAGCATGACCAGGCGCTGGTTGCGTTTTGGAACGAAACCGTTGGCCCGAACGACGAGGTCTGGCACCTCGGCGATTTCGCCAAGGGTCCAGCCGAGACCGTGTCTTCACTGCTGTCGTCTCTTAACGGGTCCAAGCACCTGATAATTGGCAACAATGATGGCGCTGCCACCATTGGCGACCCGGCCTGGGCGAGCGTGCACCACTATATGGAGCTTCTTGTCGAGGGCAGCTTGCTGGTTCTGTGTCACTATCCTTTTCGCACCTGGAACCAGATCGGCAAGAGATCGGTAAACCTGCACGGTCATTCGCACGGCCGTCTGAAGCCGATGACGCGCCAGCATGATGTCGGCGTCGACGCATGGGGGTTTCGTCCAGTCACCTTTGCTGCCATTCAGGCGAGTCGCCGGCGGGATTAGCCCGGCAGAACGCCGGGCGAGCGAAGGTCTTTAGCTTTGCGGGATTCGAGCCGACGAGAGGCCGTCTGTAATCCTGCCGTGTTCGCAACAATGCGACAATCCTAGTGGCGGCTTCAAATGGGAGAACAGCCTCACGGATAGCGGTTTTCGCGCGTGGATCGGCACTGCTCGAGGGCCCGGTACGCGGACCGCGCCACACCATCAACTTGAGTGCGGCGAAGTCTTAAGGAGTCCCCACCGGCCGTCGCAGCGCCAGATCGAACGCATCACCTGAGCTCAGCACGTGAACCCTCAGATCATGGATGGAAAGGGCGGCATCAGGCTCACCTTCCGCGATGTTGGAATGC
This sequence comes from Mesorhizobium sp. M1078, assembly GCF_040318615.1. Taxonomy (NCBI): domain Bacteria; kingdom Pseudomonadati; phylum Pseudomonadota; class Alphaproteobacteria; order Hyphomicrobiales; family Phyllobacteriaceae; genus Mesorhizobium; species Mesorhizobium sp. M1078. Next base: position 58,132 of record NZ_JAMYMP010000018.1, on the reverse strand, counting down.
GTCACGCCGGCTGCATCCACCAGATAGACAGCGCCGCTGCCAATGACCTTGAACATCTCGCCCTTCACCACGATCGCCGTGTCTTCATCGATGCCGATGCCGAGGACGCGCGGGTTCTGCGACACCGCCCCGATGAGCCGCCCAATGCGGCCCCGTTCCGCAAAGTGCTGGTCGATAATGACGTTCGGCAGCAGGCCCAGTCCCGGCGCCATGCGAATGTGGCCGATCCGAAAGGACGCTGCGTTCGGCCCCTTCACCATCATCGTGTCGCTCATGACCGACGCGCCCGCGGAGGTGCCGGCAATGACGCCTCCGGCTTCATAGATTTCGTGCACCCGCTCGTCGATGGGCGTGTCGCCGATCTGGCTGGTGATCCGGAGCTGGTCGCCGCCGGAGAAGAACACCGCGCTCACGTTTGCGAGCGCACTTATTTTCTTTTCATGAGCTGCCTCGAGGCGGTCGTTGACGTAGAGCTCGATGACATCCTTGATGCCCAGCTCACCGAAGGACCTCTGATACTTCTCGAGATAGCCATCCGGCTCATGAGACGCGATGGTGGCAAGCACCAGGCGGCCATTCGGAACCAGGCTCGCCACCTCCTTCAAGATGACACGATCGCCATCATGGTCCTCGTGGCCGCCGATGATGACGAGCGTTCCGGCTTTACCGTTCGAGGATCGTTTTTTCTTCTTGTCGGTCATTTGCCCACGTCTTTCTTGCGCAGGAAAACGTGCGGGTGGTTGTCCTCGCTGGTCATGAAAGCGACTGCGAACTCCCTGCTGTTATGCGCCCATCCAGACACGCCGGTCGCGGTAAGCACGATGGCTCCGGCTTCGCCGCCGATCGCCTCGACTTCCCTGAGCGCGGGATTCAGCACCTGCTCCAGGCCGCCTTCAGCCTGCCCCGAGGACAATGCCTGCCGCGCCGAGAGTGCCTGCATGACACGGGCCGCGAGAGCCTTTCGCGCAATATGCTCACCGTCTCCCGAGAAGGCGACGGCTCCCAACCGGTTGTCGGCATAGTAGCCGCAACCGGGTTGCGGAGAATCCCCCACACGACCCGGAGCACTGCCGTCCAGTCCGCCGGTCGAAGTGCCCACGGCGATGTCCCCGTACTGATCCAGGGCAACCACACCGATCGTATCCTTCGCCTCCGACTTGCTGGAGGCGTCGCGCTGCTGCGGCGTGATCAAATCCGCCGGATCGCAAAGCTCCAGCTGCTTGTCGGCGGCGAAACGCCGGGCCCCCTCCGACGCCAGCAGGATCGGCTCCTCATGCAGCATGGCCTTGGCGACACTGATTGGATGGCGCACGCCCTTGATCACTGCGACGGCACCCACATTGAAGTCCCTGCCCTCCATCAGGCCAGCGCACATCTCGACCTCGCCGTCCGAATTGAGGGCACTTCCATATCCCGCATTGAACGTCGGGTCCGCCTCGAGGATGCGACCGGCCGCTTCCACGGCATCGACCGCCGTTCCGCCGCCGGCCAGGACGGCCCGACCTGCCTCGAGTGCCTCGATGCATCCGTTGCGATGCGCCTCCTCCTCTTGCGGATCGATCTCCTTGGCGCCGCCGTGCAGGATCAGCGACCACATCAGCCAGCCCTCAGATGGCGAATATGGGTCTGATCGGGCCCTCCCCTCGAAGGCGTCGCGCCTCCGAAGCCGGTTACCTGCCGCCACACGGCTTCAACGTCGTCGACGGTGAGCACGACAAGGTCGTTCTCCCGAGCAAGCCGGAGACACACGTCGACGGCCTCCTTCTCGGGACAGACGGCGTGTATGCGGCCTGGGGCGCAGCCGGCGTTCAAGGCACCTTCCCGCAGCAAGCCGGCGATCGCTCCGGGGGCTCGGCCGCGCAGCTCCTGCTCATCCTCCTTGAAGACGATGACGTCGAATATCCGCGAAGCGATCGCGCCCATCTCGCGGATGTCGCAATCGCGGCGGTCGCCCGGTATGGCGACCAGGCCGATCGTGCGCTGATAGCCGCGCCTCATGTGGGAAACGAGCTTTCCGAGCGCCCTCAGCCCCTCCGGATTGTGCGCATAGTCGACGATCGTGCGGAAACCATGCCCGTCGAAGACGTTGAGGCGACCGGGAGATTGCTCGAACGAGGTGCCAAACTCCGCCAGCGCCGCCCGGATCGTTGCCGCCGGAACGTCGTGGCAATGCGCCATAGCGACGGCTGCCAGGCTGTTGGCAACGTTGAATTCGGCCGAACCCTCGAAGGTCGCGGGAATTTCGTCGACGCTCATCAGGAACATCGATTCCCCATCCTCGTGGATGAAAATGTCCCAGCCGTCGCTGCTGGGCTCCCGCGTCACGGCGCGGCCGCCTTCCGCCAGGTGGCTGCGCAAGAAACCGGGCCACTCGCTCCTGCTCGCCAGCGAGAAGTAGCAGATCCTGCCGCCGGCATCTCGCGACATTGCGGACGTGTGGACGTCGTCGGCATTAAGAATGCTCCATCCGCCGCGGCGGACGGACTCGACCACGACCGATTTCACCTCCGCCAGGTCCTCGATCGTGTCGATGCCCCTCAGCCCGAGATGGTCGCCGTGGACGTTCAGAACCGCGCCAACATCGCATGCATCGAAGGCAAGCCCTTCGCGCAGGATGCCGCCGCGCGCACATTCCAGCACCGCGACATCGACACCCGGCTCGCGCAGCACGATCCTGGCGCTCTGCGGACCGGAGCAGTCCCCTGTCATGATCCGCTCGCCGTTCAAGTAGACGCCGGTGGTGGAGGTGAGCCCGACGGTTGCCCCATTCGCCTGCAGGATGTGCGCCAGCATCCGGGCAGTGGTCGACTTGCCGTTGGTTCCCGTGATCGCGAAGATCGGAATCCGGCCGTCCTTGCCGCCTTTGAAGAGAAGATCGAGCACGGGCCGTGCGACGTTGCGGGCGCGCCCCGACGAGGGTTCGAGATGCATGCGAAAGCCAGGACCGGCATTCACCTCTATGATGCCGCCGCCGGTTTCGCTCACCGGCCGTGAGATGTCGGGACAGACGAAGTCGATCCCGGCAATGTCGAGGCCGACGATCTGTGCCGCCCGCCTGGCGATCAGCGCGTTTTCGGGATGGATTTCTTCCGTTCGGTCGATCGCGGTCCCACCGGTGGAGAGATTGGCGGTGGGCCGCAAGAGCACCATTTGACCCGGCGCTGGAACGCTCGCCAGGGTGAGCTGCGATTTTGACAGGAAATGCTCGACGCATTCGTCGATCTCGATGCGGGTCAATACCGAGGAATGGCCCTCTCCCCTTCGTGGGTCGCGGTTCGTCTCCTCGACGAGCTCGGCGACAGAACTCCGGCCATCGCCGACCACATGGGCCGGAACCCTCTCGGCGAGCGCCACCACCTTTCCGCCGATCACCAGGATCCTGTGGTCCGAGCCGACGAAATGCTGCTCGACTATAACGCTACGGCTGTGTTCTCGCGCCTGTTCGAAGCCCCAGCGGACCTCGTCTTCTGTTGCCAGACCGATGTTGACGCCGCTTCCATGATTGCCATCGAGTGGTTTGGTGACCACGGGGTAGCCCAGCCGTGCTGCCGCCGCGACTGCGTCCTGCGCCGATCGCACCAGCTCCCCGCGTGGCACCGGCAGGCCGGCCTGTTGCAGCAGGAATTTGGTCAGGTCCTTGTCCGAGGCGATCTCGGTCGCAATCTCGGAAGTGAGGTCGCTGCAACTGGCGCGGATGCGCTTCTGATGCTTTCCGTGACCAAACAGCACGAGGCTGCTGTCGTCGATCCGCGCCGCCGGAATGCCTCGCCTCTCGGCCTCGCGCACCAAGGAAGCAGTCGTAGGCCCCAAGGCACGCTCGGCGGCCAGAAGCTTGAGCTGCTGCAGCCTGGCTGCGAACTCGAATGGCCCCTGCGTTTCCGCAATGTCGCCGAGCCCCTCGACACCATGGAGATTGGCCGGCAGCAGGCTGTCCACCAGTTCGAGCGCGACGCGCCCGGCGAGCAGCCCGACAAGCTCGTCCTTGTAGGCGAACATGACGTTATAAGTGCCCGGACTGCCTTTGACCGACCGTGTCTTTCCTCGTGTCACCCGGTGACCGAGCATGCTCTGCAGTTCCAGGGCGACATGCTCGACGACGTGGCCGAGCCAGGTTCCTTCCTGCATGCGGCGGACGAAGCCGCCGGCGGCGCCATAGCTGCAGCCATGGCCCGCAAGGCCGGGCAACAGTCGGACGATTTGTTCGGAAAACCCGGGCAGTTTGTCTGTCGGGAACGCCTCAAGGGCTCCGAGGTCGATCCGAATCTGGACCATTGGCGTCATGCTATAGAGGTGCGGCCCGCGAAACACGCGGGCGTCCACGACGCGGATAGGGCGAAAACGCGAGGCGCCCCGATGAATTTCTTTGTCCGACATAGTCCGTTTCTCCTGACTAACTCCGCAACATCCGGAGGATCGGTTAGTTCCCGGCCTTTCAGCCCAAATATTTTTGCAGGAGAGAGAAACAAAAGTGGCCGTTAACATATGTTGGACCAAGAACACCCTCTGGTCATCTCGGCCACGTGCGGTCGCTGTTCTGAGGGCTACTTATCTCTCGGGACGAGGCGGGCCAGGCATTCGCTCGTTTTCACAAGCATTCGCCGGGCACATCGCGGCCGTTGAGCTAGTGCCCGGCTTTAGCTCATGGCGACCCATTGTGCGGGTCCAGCACTGAGGCATTAATCTTCAGCACGCCTTCGGCACCCGGGAACATTTCCAGACGCGTCAGGTTTGGAACCATCCTTGCACCGGAACTACAGCCATGCAGAGTCGAAAATCGGTGAAGGCCGCGCTCGTCAAGGAGATCGACGCGGTCCGCCTTCGTATCTCGCTGCTTGAAAGCGAGCTATGCAGAGATGGCAGACCCAGGCAAATTGGATGGCGTTCAGGATACGAACTGAACGCCCACAAAGCCCGCCTTGCTCGACTGGAGACCGTGCTTGCCCACTATCCGTCGGCACCGACGGCCCGGGCATCGAAACAGCAACAGCTTGAGTTGCGCGCAAGGCAACCAAGTAATTTTGGGGAAACGCCATGGCTGACAGACCCTCAATCAGAACTCCGCTAGCTCGAGTGCGGGGCCTTGGATCGGCGAAACACGGAACCGAAACGTTCATGCTGGAGCGGCTGACATCTGCTGCCCTGTTGATCCTTGTCATTTACATCGTCGCGGTCGTTATAATGCTGGTCGGTGAGCCTCGAGACGCCGTCCTCAGCGTCGTAGGATCGATCTATGTCGCGCCAGCCCTTATTGGCTTCATTCTCGTAAGCTGCGTTCACATGCGGCTTGGAATGCAATCGATCATCGAAGATTACTGCCATGCCACCGTGCTCAAATCGCTTCTTCTGATCGCCAATTGGTTATTCTGCTGGGCAGTCGCGCTCGCAAGCTTGTTCGCTGTGCTGTTAATCAGCTTCAGATAGCGATCCGGTTCTCAGCTGCAGCCAACGTCTGCCACCGGCAGGCTGAAGTTCGCCTCAGCGGCGAACCGGGCTGGCTTGCGCACAGGAGTTCGACAACCCGGCCTCATCTGATTTGCGGCAGCCTGTCCCATTGATGGAAAGGGGGTGGAGAGGTCAGCTCCCACTCCAATGTGGTAGCTCCTGGCCCCCATGGGTTCATGCCGGCGGCTCTTTGCCGGTAGAAAGCTTCCAAGATGCCGAAGAGGAAAATCACGACACTCGCGGCCGACAGGTACGATCCATACGAGGACACCATGTTCCAGCCGGCGAATGCGTCGGGATAGTCGACATAGCGACGCGGCATGCCCGCCAATCCAAGGAAGTGATGGGGGAAGAAGACGAGGTTCACGCCGACGAAGGTCGTCCAGAAATGGACCCCAGCCAGAAGCGGATTGTAGAGATATCCCGTCATTTTCGGAAACCAGTAATACCAGCCCGCGAAGATGCCGAAGATCGCTCCCAGTGAAAGTATGTAGTGGAAATGCGCGACGACGAAGTATGTGTCGTGCAGTTCACGGTCGAGGCCGGCATTTGCGAGTTGAACGCCCGTCACCCCGCCTACGGTGAACAGGAATATGAAGCCGAGGGCCCAGAGCATCGGCGTCCGCAGGCTGACCGAACCGCCCCACATGGTTGCAATCCAGGAGAACACTTTTATCCCCGTCGGCACTGCGATCACCATCGTGGCGAAGGTGAAGTAGCGCTGCGTGTCGAGGCCTATCCCGCTGGTGTACATATGGTGGGCCCAGACGACGAAGCCGATCACCCCGATCGCCACGATTGCGTAGACCATCCCGAGATACCCGAAGATCGGCTTTCGCGAGAAGGTCGAGATCACCTGGCTGACGATGCCGAACGCCGGCAGGATCATGATGTAGACTTCCGGGTGGCCGAAGAACCAGAAGAGATGCTGGTACAGCAGCGGGTCGCCTCCGCCGTCCGGCGCGAAGAACGTGGTTCCGAAATTGCGATCGGTCAGGAGCATGGTGATGGCGCCGGCCAGCACCGGCAGAGCCAGCAGCAGCAGGAAGGCGGTGATGAGGATTGACCACACAAACAGGGGCATCTTGTGCAGGGTCATCCCCGGCGCGCGCATGTTGAAGATGGTGGTGATGAAGTTGATGGCTCCCAGGATCGAGGAGGCGCCCGCAATGTGCAGAGACAGGATGACCAGATCCACGGCGGGACCGGGATGGCCGGAGGTCGACAGCGGCGGGTACAGGAACCAGCCGGTCCCAGGGCCATAGCCGCCGGGGACGCTGGGCATGAAGATCGACAATAAAAGCAACATCAATGCCGGCGGCAGCAGCCAGAACGAGATGTTGTTCATGCGCGGGAAGGCCATGTCGGGGGCGCCGATCATGATCGGAACCATCCAGTTGGCGAAGCCGCCGATCAGGGCGGGCATCACAGTGTAGAAGATCATGATCAGCGCGTGGGCCGTGGTGAAGACGTTGTAAAGCTGCTTGCCGGCGTCGATCGCCGCGTCGCCCTGGTAACCGTAGATCATCGACGCCAGTCCGGGGAAAAACTGGATCCCGGGTTGCTGCAGCTCGATTCGCATGCTCACCGACAAGAGCATGCCGATCAGCCCCGCGATGAAAGCGAAGATCAGATAGAGTGTGCCGATGTCCTTGTGGTTGGTCGAAAACAGCCATCGGGTGATGCCGGTCGGCTGGTGGCTGTCGAGACCGTCCGGATCTGCCGCCGTATATTCGTTCATGACCTTCTCCGCTTGAGCCGTCCGTCGCCAGCATCGAACCGTGCTGGAACTTGATTGTTCCCTCCACCGAACCGGCGGTAGGAACATTCCACGGAAGCCGCGGTTAGGTTCCGCGCGGCCGACCCTGCGCGGCTGAGGATCGACGTCCATGCTGGCGATAATTGCTGCGACACTGGTTCTGACTACGGTGGTTGGTGGGCTGATATCCGCCTTCTGGCTCGAGGCGCGTCATGGTCTCCATGGCCCCACGCCGCCGGACATGTCGGCGCCCAGGCAACTGAACGCCCCGGCCTGGAGCCGGTGGTCCTGACATGGACGCGATCACAGCGACACTCGACCCGAGAACGCGAGCCGGCTGGCTGCTGCTCGGCTTCGCGCTCGGCGGTTTCTTCGACGGCATCGTCCTGCATCAGATCCTGCAATGGCATCACCTTCTCTCGGGCGTCGCCGATCCGGCGGGTTCCGACCTGCGCTTCCAGATCATGGCCGACGGTCTCTTCCATCTTTTCATGTATGTGCTCGCCGTCGCCGGCACGGTGCTGCTGGTGGCCGCGAGGGCGGCTGGCGCGCGGCCCGGGACCACCACGGAGATCCTGCGGCTCGCCTTCGCCGGGTTCGGCGTCTGGCATGTCGTCGATGCTGTCGTGTTTCACTGGCTGCTGGGTCTGCACCGGATCAAGATGAACAGCGATTTGCCGCTCGCCTGGGATATTGCGTGGCTGGTCATCTTCGGCATCGTGCCGCTGGTGTTGGTGCTGGTGCTGCCCAACCGCGGCGGACCGGCACGCGGTGCTTCGGCAGCGCTGACCAGCATCGTCCTGCTTGCGGGACTGGCAGCCGGCGCCGGCCCGTTCTTCGACGGTGCCGCCAATTCCATCATCGTCTTTCGGGCCGGGATGGAACCGGCGGCGATGATGCGGGCCGTTGAAGTCGCCGACGCCCATCTCAAATGGGTCGACGCCAGCGGCACCATCTGGGCGGTCGACCGCGTCTCATGGCGCGGGTTGGTAGCCCTTCACGCACGCGGCGCCTTGGTGGTCAGCACGACGCCTGTCATTGCCGGATGCCTTGCCTGGACCGATGCCGCCGGAATGAGCAGTAGGTCCAGCCAGCAGCGAGGCACTCCTGCCAGGCTATGACTTCCGGACAGGGATAGGGGAGTATCAAGCATGCAATTCGCCACCGAGAGCAGCCACGGCCGGAGCCTGACACCGCGCATCGTCGTGGTCGGCGGAGGCTTTGCCGGTCTGGAGGTTGCCAAGGCGCTCGGCAAGGCGGAAATCGGGGTGACGATCATCGACCGCCACAATCACCACCTGTTCCAGCCCTTGCTCTATCAGGTTGCAACCGCCGCCTTGTCGGCGCCTGATATCGCCGAGCCCATCCGCAAGATCCTGGGCCGCTATCCCTCGGTTCAGGTCCTCTTCGGCGATGTCACCGAGATCGGCACCGAGGCCAGGATACTGGTGCTGGCCGATGGGACCACGGTCCCCTACGACATCCTGGTCTTGGCCACCGGTTCGCAGCCATTCTATTTCGGCCAGGAGAGCTGGGCTCGGGTTTGTCCCGGTTTGAAGACCATCGAGGACGCGCGCACGATCCGGTCACGGTTGCTGCTATCGTTCGAGCACGCGGAACGGACCACCGATCCAGTCGAGCAATCCCGGCTGATGACGATCGCCATTATCGGCGGCGGCCCGACCGGTGTCGAACTGGCGGGCTCGATCGCCGAACTCAGCCGGCACACACTGGCGCGCGACTTCCGCAACATCCGGCCCGAGAAGACAAGGATCATACTGGTAGAAGCCGGCGAGCGTCTGCTCGCCGGATTCGCCCCGGAGCTTTCCAGATATGCACGTCTGCGCCTTGAAAGCCTGGGCGTCGAGGTCGCGCTCGGCAACCGGGTCGAGGCGATCGAAGCGCATCAGATCACCGTCGGCGGCCAGGTGATCCCGGTGGCCTTGACGCTCTGGGCCGCTGGGGTGGCGGCTTCTCCGCTGGTCGCCCAGCTCGGTGTCGGGCTCGACCGCGGCGGTCGGGTGAAGGTCGAATCCGACCTGCACGTCGTCGGCCACCCCGATGTCTTCGCGCTTGGCGACGTCGCACTGGTCCTCGATGGGAACGGCCAGCCATTGCCGGGTCTTGCCCAGGTCGCCAAGCAGCAGGGCGAGCACCTCGGCAAGGCACTGGCACGCCGGATAAATGCTGGCGACACGCTGCCCGCTTTTGTCTTCAGCAATCGAGGCAACACGGCCATTGTCGGCCGCCACGCTGCCGTGTTCGAATCGGGCAGGCTGAAACTGAAAGGCTGGTTCGCCTGGTCTGCCTGGGCGCTCATCCATGTCTACCTGCTCGTCGGTTTTCAGCACCGCGTTCAGGTCTCGATCCAGTGGCTCTGGCGCTACCTGACCTATGAGCGTGGCGCCCGGCTCATCGCCGAGGAGCGAGTCGAACCGGGTTCGACATCGTCGCCGGGAGCGGCCCCGAGAGAGCCGCTGCCAACCAAGGCAGACGCCGCCCCGGCATTGCACGCCCGCACTGACTAGATTGCCGGGTGCTCAGTTCGGAGACAGTGGCGATGCGGGGGTCAGCTCTGGATTCCGCCACGGCCCGTCGTCCCACGGCAGCCCGAACCTCGATAATCGAGGCGGGTGGTTCCCAGCTTGTATCCGGTGCCGGCCTGATGGATCCGGATGGCACCAACGACGTTGCGTCCCTATATGAACAAATGAACACAGGCTCCTCGAAACGGGATCTGTTGAACCCCTCCTCTTCAGAGACAGCTCGTCATGACGTCACCTGCGACTGCTGAACAACCCCCGGTCATTCAGATGGGGCTTCCTGCCCTGAGCAACAGCTATGCGCAACTGCCGGAGCGCTTCTTCGCGCAAACACATCCGAAGCCGGTATCCGAACCGCGGCTGATCCGGTTCAACCGGCCCCTCGCCGAGGAACTCGGGCTCGATGCCGACCTGCTTACCAGCCCGGATGGAGTGGCGATGCTGGCCGGCAACAAATTTCCGGAAGGCTTGCAGGCAATCGCCCTGGCTTATGCGGGCCACCAGTTCGGAAGCTTCGTGCCTCAGCTCGGCGACGGGCGCGCTCTGCTGCTTGGCGAAGTGCTGGACGTCAACGGCATTCGCCGTGACATCCAGCTGAAGGGATCGGGACCAACGCGGTTCTCGCGCAACGGTGACGGCCGCGCCGCACTCGGCCCTGTCCTGCGCGAATATGTCGTCAGCGAAGCGATGGCGGCGCTCGGCATTCCGACGACGCGAAGCCTTGCGGCGGTGCTCACCGGCGACCCGGTCTATCGCGAGGTCCGGCTGCCCGGCGCCGTCCTGACACGGGTGGCGGCAAGCCATATCAGGATCGGCACGTTCCAATATTTCGCCGCGCGCCACGACACCGAGGCGCTCAAGATACTGGCCGACTATGCCATTCAGCGTCACTTCCCACAGCTGGCGGGGGAAGCACGGCCGTACCGGGCTTTGCTGGAGGCCGTTGTCGCCGCACAGGCGGACCTGGTGGCGCGCTGGATGCTGGTCGGCTTCATCCATGGCGTCATGAATACCGACAATATGTCGATCTCGGGCGAGACGATCGACTATGGCCCATGCGCCTTTATGGACGCCTATGACCCCAGCGCGGTGTTCAGTTCGATAGACCGCGCCGGCCGCTATGCCTATGCCAACCAGCCTCGTGTCGCCACGTGGAACCTTGCGCGCTTTGCCGAGACCCTGCTGCCGCTCATGAGCACGGACGAGAATGAAGCAGTGTCTGAAGCGGAAGAGGTGCTGAGGTCGTTCCAGGCCTCCTATGAGGCTGTGTTGCAGCGCGGCTTCCGCACAAAACTCGGACTGCTGACCGAAGCGGAAGGCGACTTGCAGCTCGCTGCCGACTTTCTGGACGTGCTGGCTCACGGCGAAGCGGACTTTACGCTCGGCTTTCGGCGCCTGGGCGATGACCTCGACGCTGCGGACGGCCAAGGCACGGCGCGGCAGTTGTTTAAGGATCCAGGCTCATTCGATGCCTGGTCGGCGCGGTGGCGCCAGCGCATTGCAAGCGAAGCAGCCGACACGGCCACGCGCCGTTCTGCCATGCAATCGGTCAATCCCAAATTCATCCCCCGCAATCATCGCATCGAGGCGATGATCCAGGCGGCGTTGGGCGGCGACTTCAGACCGTTCGAGGAGATCCTGGCGGTCGTCAGCCGTCCCTTCGATGAGCAGCCGGGAATGGAACGCTTTGCTGAGCCGCCACGCCCGGATGAGCGCGTCCTGCAGACATTCTGCGGTACATGAGACATTCGTGATGGTCGCTTAACATGTGCAAATGCGGAAGACCCATTTGCAAGCTATCATCACGGGCACTCTCGTAAGGGCTGAGCTATGACGATCATAGAATTGGCATTCGAATTGCTGGCACGGAAGCTCGTAGACCGTACCGGAATATCAGACGAAGATGCTCGAGACCTTGTCGCAGCCATGGGAGCTGACTGGTCATCGCTCGTGCGAGCAGCGAGGGCGATCAAAGAGACTTAGGTCTTTTGACGTCGTTTTAGCTGCCACCAGCTGCGGGCAGATCGGACCAGAGGCTGCTGCCGCGATCCAGGCGCGACACCGCGCTCGTCACCGATCATGTCAGCAACGTGGTCAAGCACTGTATTTCGGTCGCCACTGAAGCCCGCTACGCAAGTCGCCGGAAGCTCGCAATAAACTGCGATAGCAGCCCAGGCTTAGGATTTATATTGCAGGCCCGCACCACTGGCGGGGCGACGCGGGCGGGCCGCTGCCGTTCCTTGAAATCCGCGTTGGGAGTCAGATTCCGTCGGCACCGAAAAGCACAGGTGCTGACGAAGCAGACGGAACTTCCCCCCACGATCACGGTTTTGAGTCACGATGCCAACCCAAGGAGATGCAGATGTCGAGCAAAATGCCGCCCGTGCCGCCTGAGAACCAGAGCCAGAAGCGTCGAGGAGAAGGGCGACAGGTTAGCCACGATGATGCCCAGCACGGCACTCACGGAGCGCCGGATCCGGAGCGCCAAGGGCAGCAAGCCAACACCAAGGTCAACACCACTCATCAGGGCCGTCAGCAGGATCGGTGATCATGTCCACATCGAAGAAACACCCGAACACAATCCGGCAGGGCGGGCCAGGCGCATCGCACGAGAACGCCAGAAAACCCCTGCAGGTCAACAAACCCCCGGCGGATGAAGACCGTCGATCCAAAAGCCGAGTTTCAGGGGGTGGCGGTGAAAAGGACAGTCATCATTCGCACAATCCAGCCAAGAAGGGTAGCAACAATTGAACCCACGCCTTGTGAATGATTGTGCTGAAGCGCGCCGCGTGTGCATGTCATTGTCTCACAACCGAGCCATTTTTTGAGTGACATGCATTAGCCGGACCAGGGTGAGGATCGGCGAGTCGAGACGCCCGGAAAAACCGGAGGCCGTGGGCCCGCACCACTGGCGGAGCGATGCGGGCCCGGCCAAGGGTTAGGCCCTCGACCAGCAGCGAGGGGCTCGCTGCCGCATCCAGAACAAGCCCCGTAATTTCAGGTTCCGCTTATATACAAAAAAGCCGGCCACCTTTCGGCAGCCGGCCAGTTCCAACACAACAAGGGAACGTGCACTGATGGGGCAGTGCAACGCCCGAAGTGTTTCGAGGCGACGATGTTCCACCGGAAATCCACGGATTCGCCGTTCGATCTAGATTGGCCGGATTGAAAGATCTTTGACGATCTCTCCCAAGTTCTCGCGGAGCCCGGTCCGACGTGTGGCGCCCTGTCTGCGCCTTGGCTCTCTATGCGGCCAGCAAGCTCATCCTTGAACCCGGCGTGCAATTGGTCGAGCGCGCGGCAGACCGGGGACGCGTCAAGTCGAGCGTCGGTCGACGTAGGTGTAGACGCCGGCCCCAATGGCGACCGCGCCGACCGTGATCACGATCGATGGCGCGCCCATCAAACTGGCAAGGACCGCCCAGATGAGGGCGATGACGATAGCGCCGAGTGTTCCCAGGATCAGTTTCGGCATTGTCTACCCCTCCACGTTCGGACCGCCCGTCGATGGTCGTCACCCACCGGTCATGCGAAACGCCGCATGAAAGCACAGTGTGGCCCATGAGGTGAAGGGCCGCGCCGGAATACTCCGGTGCGAAAAAGATGATGCCCGCGCCGCCAAAGCCCGGGTGTTCAATAGCCAAATGGCTGGACCGGCGCCTAGCGCCTCAGCGCGTGGACTTCCGCCATGCTTTCGCCGCCCATCGGCAGGGCCATCTCATCATCGAGCAGCCGGGTGATGCGGGCAAAGCCCGTAAACGCCTTCCTGGCTGCTTCGGCCGACATTCTGCCCGACAGGGCCGCGGAGCAGCAATTCACGGCGCACTGATACACAGGCCCACGCCGTCCCAATGGCCATTTCTGCAAAAAGACCATCGCTTCGGCAACGCTATCGACTTCCTCGACGGGGTGTCCCTGCCCGCGCGCAATGCGCACGGGCGTAAAGAAATGCAAGCGGTCCATTTTGTTCTCTCCCTGGTCGGCCGCAGCGCGAACCAACCCTACTAAATTCGCGGATGGCGCGTTTGTTCCGCTTATTGCAAAAAAATCTGCGCTGGTGGGCTTGGGTTGCCGACGCCCGCTTTTGTCCGGAACGTTAGGCCGGCTGATGCATTTCGCTCTCGTGATTGCCTTGAGGGACACGTTCAAACCATGCGCATAGCCCATGTCGCCCCTTTGCACGAATCGGTGCCACCCCTTCTCTATGGCGGCACCGAGCGCATCGTTTCCTATCTGACCGAAGGGCTGGTCGAACTCGGCCATGAGGTGACGCTGTTCGCCAGCGGCGACAGCCGGACGTCGGCCAGACTGATACCAGGTCGCGAACGCGCGCTACGCCTCGATCCGCGCCCGCTGAAATCGGACACGGCGGCGCATCTTGCGATGCTTGCCGATGTGAGGAACCGAGCCCACGACTTTGATATCATTCATTTTCATCTCAGCCATTTCCTGCATTTCTCGTTCTTCGAGACCATGCCGGACAAGACGGTGACGACGCCTCATGGCCGGCTCGATTATGTCGATCTGGCGCCAGCCTATGAGCGTTTTCCGCGCTTTCCGCTGATCTCGATCTCGCATAGCCAGAAGACCGGGCTTGCGAATGCCAATTGGCTGGCCACCATCCATCACGGGCTGCCGACGGGTCTCTATCAGCCGACCTTCGAGACGGCGGCGGGCGAACCATACCTTGCCTTTCTCGGCCGGCTTTCGCGCGACAAGCGGCCGGACCGGGCCATCGACATCGCCTTGCGCTCGGGCATGAAGCTCAAGCTGGCGGCCAAGATCGGCGACGATGATCGCGCCTATTTCCATGAGACGATCGAGCCGTTGATCGATGGCGACCGCATCGACTATGTCGGCGAGATCGCCGAGAGTGAGAAGACTGAATTCCTCGGCAATGCCGCTGGTCTGCTGTTTCCGATAGACTGGCCCGAGCCGTTCGGCCTTGCCGCGATCGAGGCGATGGCGTGCGGTACGCCAACCATCGGCTGGAACTGCGGTGCGTTGCCGGAAGTCATCGACCATGGCGTTACCGGATTTGTCGTCGATTCTCTCGACGCCGCGGTCGCCGCGGTGCCGGCCTTGCTGCAACTCGACCGGCGAAAGGTGCGCGCCGTCTTCGAAAGTCGGTTCTCCGCCAACAGGATGGCGCGCGACTATCTCACTGCCTATGCGCGTCTCATCGGCGCCCCGGCTGAATCGAAAGCGTCGTGAACGACGGCGGACGTTCCGAGCCCGAAACAGAGATTTGTGACTGATGACCGAACTTGACGAGCGCAAGCTCGACCCTGCCGTGGCCCTTGCCTCCCTGGACGAAACCGCGCCGCGCGAGCCGCACCGGCTGTTTGCCCTGAAGCAAGGCGACTGTTTTGCCGTGGCCGATGCCTACGGCGATATCAGGGGTGCGGGCGACGGTTTCTTCCGTGACGACACCCGGGTGCTGTCGGAGTTCAGGCTCACCGTCGGCGGCCGGCAGACATCTCTGCTCGGCGCCTCGCTCAGCCAGGACAATGTGCTGTTCACCAGCAATATGACCAATTTGCCGATGCAAAGCGTCGGTGGCCGCGACATCCCCCAGGGCGCCATCCATATCGAGCGCGTCAGGCTGTTGTGGCAGGACCGGCTGTTCGAGCGCATCACCCTTTCCAACTACAGCCAGGAGCATTCGGCAATCCGCGTCTCGCTGCATTTTGCCGCCGATTTCCGCGACATGTTCGAGGTGCGCGGTTCGACCCGGCCGAAGCGCGGAATGGCGCATGCAGCGGAGATCGAGCCTGCCTCGGTGCTGCTGCGCTATGACGGACTGGACGGGCTGGCGCGGGTGTCTGCGATCACGTTCTCGCAGCCGCCGGACCAGCTGAGCGCCGAGCGCGCGGATTTCCTCATCGCAGTGACCAAGCGCAGCAGCAAGATGCTTTACGTCGAGGTCGGCGCGGAACTGACCGAAACGCCCGACCGCGACCGCTTCCGGGCGGCCGCGGCGCGCGCCCGTTTCGGCATGCGGGCCAAGCGCCGCCATGGAGCGACGGTGCACAGTTCGGGCCGCGTCTTCAACGATTGGGTCGAACGCGCTCGCGCCGATGTCGCCTTGCTGACCACCGAGCTGTCGACCGGCCCTTACCCCTATGCCGGCATCCCCTGGTTTTCGACGGCCTTCGGCCGTGACGGCGTCATCTCGGCGCTGCAGATGCTATGGCTCAACCCCGGCCTGGCGCGCGGCGTGCTTGCCTTCCTCGCCCAGCACCAGGCGACCGAGACATCGCCTTTCAGCGACTCGCAGCCCGGCAAGATCATGCACGAGACGCGCAAGGGCGAGATGGTGGCGCTGCAGGAGCTACCCTTCGGCCGCTACTATGGCGGCGTCGATACCACGCCGCTCTACATCCACCTCGCTTGCGCCTATGCCGAGCGCACCGGCGACATGGACTTCATCGCCAGCCTGTGGCCATCTCTCTGCGCCGCCGCCAAGTGGACGGAAGAGGCGAGCCGCGCAACCGGCTTCGTCACCTATCAGCGCGCCGCCGAATCCGGCCTTGCGAACCAAGGCTGGAAGGACAGCTTCGACTCCGTCTTCCACGCCGACGGGCGCATTCCCAAGGGGCCGATCGCGCTGGTCGAAGTGCAGGGTTATGTCTTCGCAGCCTTCAGGGGCCTTGCCGCTCTCGCCCGCCGCCGGGGCGAGTTCGCGCAGGCCGAGCACTGGGAAAATCGCGCCGAAGAGATGCGGATCGCCGTCGAGCGTGATTTCTGGCTGGACGATCTCGGCTTCTATGCGCTGGCGATCGACGGCGCCGGAGAGCCGTGCAAGGTGCGCACGTCGAATGCCGGACACCTGCTCTATGTCGGCCTGCCCGAACCGGCGCGGGCTAAGATGGTCGCCGACCAGTTGCTTTCGGCTTCCTTCCACTCCGGCTGGGGGGTGCGAACGCTTTCCGACGATGCTGTGCTGTTCAACCCGATGTCGTACCACAATGGTTCCATCTGGCCGCATGACACGGCGATGTGCGGCGCCGGCCTGGCGCGGTTCGGCGAGCGTGACAGCGTGGTGCGGCTGATGAGCGGCACGTTCGAATCCGCCGTGCATTTCAACATGCGGCTGCCGGAACTGTTCTGCGGCTTTACCCGCTCGCCGGGTGAAGCACCGATCGCCTACCCCGTCGCCTGCCTGCCGCAAGCCTGGTCGGCAGGCTCGGCCTTCATGCTGATGCAGGCGTGCCTCGGTCTGGAAATCGACGGCTGGAACGGCGAAATCCACGTCACTCGACCCCGTTTGCCGATCGGCATCGATACGCTGACGCTCAGGCATCTGGGTGTCGGCGAAAAGAGGGTCGATCTTACCTTCCAGCGTGTCGGCGACCGCGTCGTCGCCTTTCTCGCCGACCGCCATGAAGGGCTGGTTCCGCTGATCGTGCGGACATGATCGGAACGGCTTTCAACGGGAACCGATCCCAGGGTTTGTGCGTTGCAAAAAACACAGGTTCTCACGGGCGATCGTCGGCTGCGAACACTCAAATGGAACCATGAAGAAAAAGGCCCTGACGGCCAAAATTGAGTTGGAATTGGAATGACCGATTATGGCATGGCCCTGCTCTGGGTCTTGATCCTTGCAAGCCTTGGCCTTTCGATTCTAGCCGTTCTGTTATCGATCTCCAGGCAACGTCGTAGCCATAGCTTGACGGTTGCACCGACTGCCGGCGAGGACGTCGCATCGGAAGCGACGCGCAAGGTTTTGCGGGAGTTCGAGAAGAATGGACAATCTCCCGACGCGGCGCTGGTGAACTGGTCGCCCGACACCTTGCGCAAGATACTTGCCGACGACCTGCCGGACGCGCAGGTCATCGTCGTCTCGAACCGAGAACCCTATATCCACAACATCAAGGACGACGGCGTCGAGCTTCTGGTGCCGGCCAGCGGCCTGGTGTCGGCGCTTGAGCCTATCACCCGCGCCTGCAGCGGCACCTGGATCGCCTATGGCGGCGGAACGGCGGATCGTCTGACGGTCGATAGCAACGATCGGGTTCAGGTGCCGCCGGACAATCCGTCCTATACGCTGCGCCGCGTGTGGCTGAGCGACGACGAATATCAGGGCTACTATCTCGGCTTTGCCAATGAAGGGCTTTGGCCGCTCTGCCATATCGCCTTCACCCGGCCGGTCTTCCGTGCCTCGGACTGGGAGGCCTATGAGGCCGTCAACCGCAAATTCGCCGATATGGTGGTTGCCGAGGCGCGCAATGAGCGGCCGATCGTGCTGGTTCAGGATTACCATTTCGCGCTCCTGCCGCGCATGATCCGCGAGCGCCTGCCGGAGGCGATCATCATCACCTTCTGGCACATCCCGTGGCCGAACTCCGAAGTGTTCAGCATCTGCCCATGGCGCGAACGCGTTCTTGATGGACTGCTCGGGAGCTCGATCATCGGCTTTCACACCCAGTTTCATGCCAATAATTTCACTGAAAGCGTAGACCGGTTCCTGGAAAGCCGCATCGAGCGCGCCGACGCCGCGATCTCGTATGGCGGGCGGACGACCCTGGTGCACGCCTATCCCATCTCCATCGAATGGCCGGCCGAACTCCTGGCCAAACTGCCACCGGTCGAGGAAAGCCGCGCCCGCCTGCGTGAGCGGTTCGGCCTGTCGGCGGACGTCAAGCTGTGCGTCGGCGTCGAGCGCCTGGACTACACCAAGGGCATCCTCGACCGCTTCCATGCGCTGGACGAATTGTTTACGCGCCACCCCGAGTGGATCGGCAAGGTAGTGTTCCTGCAGATTGCTGCCCCAAGCCGCGGCACGCTGCCGGCCTACCAGCAATTGCACGATGAATGCCTGCGTTATGCCAACGAGCTCAACCAGCGCTACGGTCATGACGGCTACAAGCCCGTGGTCATGGTGGCTGAGCACCATTCGCAGCAACAGATCTATGAGATCTATCGCGCCGCCGACATCTGCATGGTCACCAGCCTGCATGACGGCATGAACCTCGTAGCCAAGGAATTCGTCGCCGCGCGTGACGACGAACAGGGCGTGCTGTTGCTCAGCACGTTTGCCGGCGCGTCGCGCGAACTGCTGGAAGCACTGATCGTCAATCCTTACGACGCGGCGATGATGAGCCAGGTGTTGCTGCAGGCGCTGACCATGTCACCGGACGAACAACGCGAGCGCATGCGCCCGATGCGCGAAATAGTGCGCGACAACAATGTCTTTCGCTGGGCCGGCAGCATGCTGCTCGATGCGGCGCGCCTGCGCAAACGCGGCGACCTCGAAAGAGCGACAAGTGTCGCCGAGCGGCCCGCAAACACCGGCAGCAACATCGTCTCACTGTTGGACCGCATGCGGAAGGTGGCGTCATGAATAGTCTGCCGAAAGCACCGGGCCTGCCAACCGCACCCGACCTGCCGGAAGGACAATGGGCGCTTTTCCTCGACATCGACGGCACGTTGCTGGAGCACGCCGCGCACCCCGACGCCGTGTCCGTGAGCGACGAACTGCGCAACCTCCTCGGCATCGTCGATGAACGGCTGGACGGCGCTGTCGCCTTTATCACCGGCCGCTCGGTCGAAGGCGCCGACCGCCTGTTTCATCCGTTGAAGCTGCGTGTTGCGGGTCTTTATGGGCTGGAACACCGGCTGACGCCGGACGGCCCGGTCGTTACCGCCGATGCTCCCGCCGATATCGCTGCCCTTGCCGACGCCATCGAAGCCGAACTGGATGATGGCCTTGTTCATATCGAGCGCAAGGGTCCGATCCTCGCCATCCATACGCGTGCGGCGCCGCATCTGCTGGCCAGGGCAACGCATCTCGCCGAACAGGCATTGACCGAGCTTCCCAAGGGCTATCGGGTTATCCCGGGCAACGCCGGCGTCGAACTCATGCCGCTCGAAGCGGCCAAGGGCGCTGCCGTGCGGCGTTTCATGGCAATCCCGCCCTTTGCCGGACGGCGGCCGGTCTTTCTCGGCGACGACACCGCCGACGAAAACGGTTTCGAGGCGATCAACGAGGCCGGCGGCATCTCGATCCGGGTCAAGCCGCGTGGGCCGACCGTGGCCCAATACAGGCTCGATGATGTCACCTGCGCGATAGCTTGGCTTGCCGCCAATTTCGACGCATCACCGGCCCTCAACCGCAAAGCGTCCTGATCGCTGCCCCTGCGGATCGAATCAAGATCGCCGCGTTTGCGCCGACCTTCGCCAAAAGCCGATCGATAAGCGCTGTTCTCATTGAATATCTTTAAGGCCAAAGCCGGCAAATGGATTGCTTGCCGGTTCCCCTGCGTCAGGCATAACCTGCGCAGTCGACGCGTGAGGGCGCGTGCGGCATCAAGGGGAGGACATCGCAGTGACCATACAAGGCGCATCACCTGATCTATACAATGAGGATCTGGCTCCGGCCAAAGTCCGAAACTGGGGGCCGTTCTCTATCTTCAACGTCTGGACGTCGGACGTCCACAGCCTCTGGGGCTATTATCTCGCCGCAAGCCTGTTCCTGTTTTGCGGCGGCTTCGTCAATTTCATCATCGCCATCGGCATCGGTTCGCTGATCATCTACGCGCTGATGAACATGGTCGGCTATGCCGGCGTGAAGACCGGCGTGCCCTACCCCGTGCTGGCGCGCGCCTCCTTCGGCATCTGGGGCGCCAACATTCCGGCCCTGGTGCGCGCCATCGTAGCCTGCTTCTGGTACGGCGCGCAGACGGCGGCGGCATCGGGCGCGATCGTGGCGTTGCTGATCCGCTCGCAATGGTTCGCCGATTTCAACGCCAACACGCATTTCCTCGGCCATACGGGTCTGGAAGTGATCTGTTTTGTGGTCATCTGGGCACTGCAATTGCTGATCATCCAGAACGGCATGGAAACGGTGCGCCGCTTCCAGGATTGGGCCGGCCCGGCGGTGTGGGTGATGATGTTGATCCTGGCGATCTATCTCTGTGTAAAATCCGGGAGATTTGCCTTCACCAGCGACATCCCGATGGATGTGCTGCTCGACAAGACAAAGGATGCCGGCGTACCCGGAACCCCTGGCTCCTGGACGTCGCTGTTTGCGGTGGCGGCGATCTGGGTCACCTATTTCTCGGCGCTCTATCTCAATTTCTGCGATTTCGCCCGCTATGCCCCAGACAAGGCATCGCTGCGCAAGGGCAACATCTGGGGCCTGCCGATCAATCTCATCCTGTTCTCGCTGGTCGCCGGCGTGACCACCATCGCTGCCTTCGACGTGTATGGCGAAGTGCTTCTGCATCCCGACCAGATCTCGGCGAAATTCGACAGCTGGTTCCTGGCAGCGCTTGCAGCCCTGACTTTTGCCGTGGCGACGCTCGGCATCAATGTGGTGGCAAACTTCGTCTCGCCGGCCTTCGACTTCTCCAATGTCTTTCCCCGGCAGATCGACTTCAAGAAGGGCGGCTATATCGCGGCCGTGATCGCGCTGGTGCTTTATCCCTTCGCGCCGTGGGAAGGCAGTGCCGCGTCTTTCGTCAACGTCATCGGCGCGACGATGGGGCCGATCTTCGGGGTGATGATGGTCGACTACTATCTGATCCGGAAGGGCGAGGTCGACGTCGAGGCACTGTACCGCGAACATGGCGAGTTCCGCTTCCAGGGCGGCTGGCACGTCAACGCCTTCATAGCCGCCGGCATCGGCGCCATCTTCTCCTCGGTCCTGCCGAACTTCACCAACTTGCTGCCGGCATGGTGGGGCGTTTATGGCTGGTTCTTCGGTGTCGGCATTGCAGGGGTCATCTACTACGTCCTTCGCACCGCCGCCCTTGGCGCAGGGGCCAGGACGGCAAAGGCGTGAAATGAGAGATAGGGAGTAGTCAGTAGTCAGTAGTCAGTGGGAATAGTATAATCCCTACTCCCTACTCCCTACTCCCTACTCCACCATCTCAGCCAATCTCCGCACCGTGTTCCAGTTGCGTGCGGTGCCGATGCCCATGCGCTTGTGGTTCATGGCAGCGAGCAGCCGCGAGCTTGGCCGCTCGCGCGAAAAGACGACCCAGATGTCGCCATCGACCGAAGCCACCTTCTCGTCCTCGGCGGCATAGGTCTGGAGCGCGGCCACACCATCCGCTGGCGCTGGCTTGCGCATCACCCGCACAGCCACCTGATCGCCTGCCTCGGCAGAGTCGGCCGGGAATGGGTTGCCGGCGGCAAGTTTCAGCCAATCCTCGGCAGTGCGCACGATGATGACGACGTTGCGGCCGAAGGTTTTTTCGAAGGCCGTTTCCAGCCGCTGTTCCAGCTTGGCGATGCCGGTCGCCCGTGTCTCGAAGACCAGATTGCCGGTCGCCACCAGGGTGCGCGGGTTCTTCAGCCCAAGCTGTTCAGCCATCGCCTTGAGGTCGGCCATGACGACCCGGCGGCCTTCGCCGAGGACATGCTGTAGAGCAGCGCAACATAGGTCTGCATCAGCTGCGAAACCTCACCGTGGCCCTAGACCAGTCGCGACTGGTCCACCGCGGCCGAGATGAAGCTGGCGAACAGGGGATGCGGCTCAAGCGGCCGGCTCTTCAGCTCCGGATGGTACTGGACGCCGATGAACCAGGGATGGTCGGGGTATTCGACCGTTTCCGGCAGCACGCCGTCGGGCGACATGCCGGCAAACACCAGGCCGCAATCTTCCAGCCGCTCCTTGTAGTCGATATTGACCTCGTAGCGGTGGCGATGGCGCTCGGAAATCTGGGTGTCGCCATAGATGTCGGCGATCTTCGAACCCTTGGCGAGTTCAGCCTGATAGGCGCCAAGCCGCATGGTGCCGCCGAGATCGCCCGTTTCGCGGCGCTTCTCCAGCATGTTGCCTTTCAGCCATTCGGTCATCAGGCCGACGACCGGCTCGTCGGTCGGACCGAATTCGGTCGACGAGGCGTGTTCGACGCCGGCCAGCGAGCGCGCTGCCTCGATGCAGGCCATCTGCATACCGAAGCAGATGCCGAAATACGGCACCTTGCGCTCGCGGGCGAATTTCGCCGCCAGGATCTTGCCTTCCGAGCCGCGCTCGCCGAAGCCGCCGGGCACCAGGATGCCATGCACCTTTTCCAGCCACGGCGTCGGGTCTTCCTTCTCGAAAATCTCGCTCTCGATCCAGTCGAGCTTGACCTTGACGCGGTTGGCCATGCCGCCATGCGACAAAGCCTCGATCAGCGATTTGTAGGCATCCTTGAGGCCGGTGTATTTGCCGACAATGGCGATCGTTACCTCGCCTTCCGGATTGTGGATGCGGTTGGACACGGCCTGCCAGGGCTCCATGCGCGGCTTCGGCGCCGGATCGATACCGAAGGCGGCCAGCACTTCCGAATCGAGCCCTTCCTTGTGGTAAGCCATCGGCACGTCATAGATGTGGGGCACGTCGAGCGCCTGGATGACGGCACTTTCGCGCACATTGCAGAACAGCGACAGTTTTCTGCGCTCTTCCTTGGGGATGGCGCGGTCGGCGCGGACCAGCAGGATATCGGGCGCGATGCCGATGCCGCGCAGTTCCTTGACCGAATGCTGGGTCGGCTTGGTCTTCAGCTCGCCGGCCGTGGGGATGTAAGGCATCAAGGTCAGGTGGACATAGACGGCGTTGTTGCGCGGCAGATCGTTGCCGAGCTGGCGGATCGCCTCGAGAAACGGCATCGCCTCGATATCGCCAACCGTGCCGCCGATTTCGCACAGCACGAAATCATAGTCGTCATTGCCGTCGAGCACGAAATTCTTGATCTCATCGGTGACATGCGGAATGACCTGCACGGTGGCACCGAGATAGTCGCCGCGCCGTTCGCGCTCGATGATGTTCTTGTAGATGCGGCCGGTGGTGATGTTGTCCTGCTGGTTGGCCGAGCGGCCGGTGAAGCGCTCGTAATGGCCAAGATCGAGATCGGTCTCGGCGCCGTCATCGGTGACGAAAACCTCGCCATGCTGGTAAGGCGACATCGTTCCGGGATCGACATTGAGATAGGGATCGAGCTTTTTGATGCGTGCGCGATAGCCTCGCGCCTGCAAGAGAGCCCCAAGGGCCGCTGCAGCGATGCCTTTTCCAAGTGAGGAAACCACGCCGCCTGTGATGAATACATATCGCGCCATGGGAGTCATCGCTTAACGCGGCCGAATTGATTCCGCCAGAGAAAAAACCGCCGCTGAGGCTTTTTCCAGAGAAGGCGCGATAGTCCCGAGGTTCGAGACTGGTGTTTTGGTCAAAACAAAAGGGCCGGCAAAAGCCGGCCCTTTCGGCAGGTTTGTGAAAGCGTCAGATGATGACGACCTTGGTGCCGACCCTGACGCGGCTGTAGAGGTCCATGACGTGCTCGTTGATCATGCGGAAGCAGCCATTGGAAGCGCTGGTTCCGATCGACTGCGGCGCGATGGTGCCGTGGATGCGCAGATGCGTGTCCTTCTTGCCGTCGTAGAGATAGATGGCGCGGGCGCCGAGCGGGTTCTGGCCGCCGCCGGGCATGCCGTCCTTGTACTGGCCGTAATGCTTGGGTTCGCGCTTCTGCATGTCGAGCGTCGGGATCCAGCGCGGCCATTCCTGCTTGTCGCCAACGGCAACCTTGCCCTTGAACTGCAGGCCTTCGCGGCCGACCGCGATCGCATAGCGGCGGGCGGTGAAAGCCGATTCGACGAGGTAGAGGCGGCGCGCGCTGGTATCGATGACGATCGTACCCGGCTCATAGCCGCTGAATTCGACGTCCTGCGGCACGAATTCCGGCTTCACCTTGAACTGCTTCTTGGCTTGCCGCTTGGCGAGAGCCTGGTCGAGCGCGCGCGTTTCGGGGAGATAGGCAATCGACGAGGCAGAGGACGTGCCGCCGAACAGGCCGGCGAACAGTCCGCCACTCGTCGGCTTCTGGCCCGGGGCCTCGCTGCGCAATTCGCCATTGTTGCCGGTCAGCGCGATATTCATCGCTTCGGCCGGAAGCGGTTCAGCCGATTCGATCGGCTCGATCGGCGCGATCGGGTCAACCGGAGCGATGATCTTGGTGGTCTTCTTGCCTGGCTTGGCGTCGGCAACCACGACCGGCTTGCCCTTGCTTGCCAGGAACGCCTGGCGCTGGGCATCGGCCCTGGCTTTCGCCGCATCGCGCATCGCCAGCTTGCGGGCCTCGAGCGCCTTGACGCGGGCGAGATCCCTGTCGGCGGCGATCTTGTCTTCGAGCTTGCTGATCTGAGCCAGATCATCCGGGCTCGGGTTTTTCTTCTTCTTGAGAAGCTTCAGCTGCGTCGCATCGCTCTTGGCGGCGACGTTGATGACAGCGGTTTTGCCAACCGCCTGCGGTGAGGTCATTGCCGGAGTGCCGGCGAAGACCGCGGAGCTCATGCCGAATACGGCACAAAACCCCATGAAAATGAAGCTGCGAAGCTGCATGGCGAAGATCCGATCGTTCAATGCTTGTTGCCCACGGCGTCGCCCGGCGCCCCCCAAGGGCGCAGAAAGTGCCGCCGGCAATCTATAATCGAAGTGGCGTACGGGCCTCAAGCACGGGGTGCGGTCGAATCTTCGTGATCGTGTGCCATTTGCCGCGACTGTGTTGAAACAACAACAGATCGCGGCATCTGACGCTACCGACTACTGGTTCGGAACCTGCGGTGTCACCGGCAAGGTAACGCCATTGGTAGCCGGCGGCGTAGCCGAATCGGTTGCAGGTGGCGTCGCCGGAGATGGAGCCGTCGCCGGGGCCGTGGTGGCGGGCGGCGTGGTGGCGGCGCCGTTGGCCGCGGGCGCGGCCGGTGCGGTGTTGCCCGAAGGCGGCGTCGGCGCCGTCGTGCCGGGCAACTGATTGAGCACGCCGTTGCCGCTGTCGGCCGGCACGCGGTCGAGAATGTCGATCGGTTTTTCGCCATAGCGGGCAACGATCGAGAGTGTCAGCGACGTCACGAAGAAGGCCGCGGCCAGGATCGCCGTCGCCCGCGTCAGCGCATTGGCGGCGCCACGCGCGGTCATGAAACCGGAACCGCCGCCAATGCCGAGACCACCGCCTTCGGAGCGTTGCAGCAGCACCACGCCGACAAGGGCGAGCACGACCATGAGGTGGATGACGATCAGTACGGTTTCCATATTTTATCCTGGCAAGCCCTGCCGCTCCCTGGCGATCAGGGCCGGTGATTTGGAGGCGGCTCCATACAATGCTTTAACGGCCTTTCCAAGCCCGTGGCCAGAATATGGGAAGCAATGCGCCCTTTGCAAAGATTTCCGCCGAACTGCTGCGTTCATAAGTCGATGACCGAAATTCCGGGGCCTACGCGATATTCTGGTATGCCTCGGCGATGGCGAGAAAGTCGGACGCCTTCAGGCTGGCGCCGCCAACCAGCGCGCCATCGACGTTTTTGACGCCCAGCAGTTCGACTGCGTTGGACGCCTTGACCGAGCCGCCATAGAGAATGCGCATCTTGCCGGCCACGACTGCGCCGAGCGCTTCCGCCAGTTTTTGGCGGATATGTGCGTGCGCCTCCGCCACGTCTTCGGCGGTCGGCGTCAGGCCGGTGCCGATAGCCCATACCGGCTCGTAGGCGATAACGGTGTTGGCGGGCGTTGCGCTCGGTGGCACCGAGCCGGCGACCTGCCGCGACAACACGTCGAGTGCTGTGCCCGCTTCGCGCTCCGCCTTGGTCTCGCCGATGCAGATAATGGCGACGAGCCCTGCCCGCCACGCCGCCGAGGCCTTGGCGAGGACGATGGCATCGTCCTCGCTGCGCTGTTCGCGGCACTCGGAATGGCCGACAATGACGTGGCTGGCGCCCGCATCCTTCAGCATCTCGGCTGAGACACAGCCGGTGAAGGCGCCGCTTTCCTTGATGTGGCAGTCCTCGCCACCGGCCCGCACCGGCGTGCGCGACAGGATTTCGACGGCGCGCGACAGCAAGGTCGCCGGCACGCAGACCAATGCTTCGGTCTCTGCGTCGAGCCCGCTCATGAAGCCGTTGCCGATCATCCTGAGCTCGTTCAGCGAAGCGCTGGTGCCGTTCATTTTCCAGTTGCCGGCAACGAGCGGTCGAATTCCTGGCGTCATGGGGATCTGGTTCTCCGGGCGACATTGGGGTCTCGCCCTCCCTATCAAAATCAGGCCACAAAGCAATCGACAGTGAGCCGGAAGGGCGCTATTGCGCTTGTTTCAGACTCGGGCGCACGCAAAACTGCGCAAAAATCGGAAGTAACAATGCTTGGTATATTAAGAAGCGCGGCAGGGACCTGGGTCGCGAAAGCCCTGCTGTCGCTGCTGGTGTTGAGTTTCCTTGCCTGGGGCGTCACCACGCGGATGACGGGCGGCTTCCTGGCCGGCCATCATGCGGTGATCACCGCCGGCAGCACCACCGTGTCGATCACCGAGTACCGCCTAGCCTACGATCGCCAGATCGCCATGCTGCAACAGCAGATCGGCCAGCGCATCAGCCGCGACCAGGCCAAGGCCTATGGCATCGACAACCAGGTGCTGGCTCAGTTGGTGTCCGGCGCCGTCCTCGACGAACAGGCGCGCAAGCTCGGGCTTGGCTTCTCCAAGGACAGGCTGGCCGATCTGACGCGGCAGGAACCCGCCTTCCAGGGCCCGAATGGCCAGTTCGACCGCCGGCTGTTCGAATCCCGCCTGCGCGAACTGGGAATGCGGCCGGAGGATTATCTGAAGAACCGGGCTCAGGTGGCGGTGCGTCAGCAGATCGTCGAAGCGGTTTCGGACGGCCTCAAGGCTCCGGACACCTTCTTCAAGGCAGTTGCGCTCTATCGGGGCGAAGACCGCACCATCGACTATCTGATCTTGCCAAAGGCGTTGGTGGAGCCCATCGAGGCGCCATCCGACAGCGTGCTTCAGGCTTATTTCGAGGCCAACAAGAAAACCTACGCGGCGCCAGAATACCGCAAATTCTCCTATGTCCGGCTCGAGCCCGAAGACATCATGGATGTCAGCGCCGTAACGGACCAGCAGGTCAGCGACGACTACAACAAGAACAAGGGCCGCTACACCACGCCGGAAATGCGCACCATCGAACAGCTGGTGTTCCCTTCCGCGGACGCCGCCAAGGCGGCTTCCGATTCGCTGAAGACGGGCGCCACTTTCGACAAGATCGTCACCGCGCAGGGCAAGACCCCGGCCGACACGCTGCTCGGCACGCTCTCCAAGGATAAGATCACCGACAAGGCGGTCGCCGATGCCGCATTCGCGCTTGCCGTCAACGAAGTCAGCCCGGCCGTCCAGGGCGCGTTCGGTCCGGTGCTTTTGCGCGTCACCGAGATCAAACCGGAAACGGTGAAGCCGCTGGCGGAAGTGTCAGACCAGATCCGAAAGGATCTGGCGCTCGGCGAAGCAAGCCGCATCCTGCTCGACGTGCACGACAACTACGAAGACACCCGCGCCGCCGGCAGCACGCTGGCCGAAGCCGCCGCCAAACTGAAGCTCAAGGACGTCACCGTCGAGGCCATAGACCGCACCGGCCTCAAGCCGGACGGCACCATCATCAAGGACCTGCCGGCATCGCCGGACCTGATCAAGGCGGTGTTCGAGGCCGAGCCCAACACCGAGAATCAAGCCCTGACCACGCCTAACAACGGCTTCGTGTTCTATGAACTGACATCGATCACGCCGGCTCGCGACCGCACGCTGGACGAAGTCCGCCAGCGCGTGGTGGCGGACTGGACGACAGAGGAAACGACCAAGCGGCTGACCGCGAAAGCAGACGAACTCGACAAGCGCCTCAAGGCTGGCACCACACTCGACGTCATCGCCGGCGAACTGAAGCTTGAAAAGCAGACCAAGCGCGGCGTGAAGCGCGAGGCCGACGATGTCGATTTCGGCAAGGAGGGTGCTGCTGCGATGTTCGGGGTCGGCGAAGGCGGCACCGGGCTGATCCCCTCGCCCACCGGCGACGGCCAGATCCTGTTCAAGGTCGCCGAAGTGTTCGAGCCGGCCGGAGCCGACGCCAGCTCGGTACCCGACGATGCGCAAAAATCCTTCACGCAAGGCATGTCCGACGATCTGCTCGACCAGCTGGTGGCGCAGTTGCAGACGCAGTACGCCGTCAGCGTCGACCAGGCCGCCGTTTCCCAAGCCCTCGCCCAATGAATGGCCTTAGCCCAATGAACGTCTTGGCCCAATGAGCGCCCTGAAGACCCATATCGCCAAGGTCGCCACGGGAACCGGGCTTACCTTCGAGGAAGCGCGCGAAGCTTTCGACATCATCATGTCTGGCGACGCGACGCCGGGCCAGATCGGCGGCTTCCTGATGGCGTTGCGCGTGCGCGGGGAGACCGTGAGCGAGATTTCCGGCGCCGTCGCCACCATGCGTGCCAAGATGCTGCGCGTCGAAGCTCCTGAGGGCGCCATCGACATTGTCGGCACGGGCGGCGACAATTCGCATTCAGTCAACATCTCGACCGCTTCGGCCTTCGTCATTGCCGGCTGCGGCGTGCCGGTCGCCAAGCACGGCAATCGCGGCCTGTCGTCGCTGACGGGCGCTGCCGATGTGCTGGTCGCGCTCGGCGTCAAGATCGATATCCTGCCAGAGGTGATCGGCCGCTGCATCCAGGAGGCCGGCGTCGGCTTCATGTTCGCGCCGGCGCACCACCCTGCGATGAAGCATGTCGGCCCGACCCGCGTCGAGCTCGGCACGCGTACCATCTTCAACCTGCTCGGACCGCTGTCCAATCCGGCTGGCGTCAGCAGGCAGATGGTCGGCGTGTTCCTGCCGGAATGGATCGTGCCGGTGGCCGAGACATTGAAGGCGTTGGGCACCGAGCATGCCTGGGTGGTCCATGGGGATGGCTATGACGAAATCACCACCACCGGCGAAACGCAGGTGGCGGAACTGGCCGGCGGCGAGATCCGCCATTTCACGCTCACCCCGGAAGCCGTCGGCCTGCAGCGCCACACCAAGGACGAGTTGCGCGGCGGCGACGCCGCCTACAATGCCACGGCGTTGCGCGACATGCTGAGAGGTGCTGCCGGGGCCTATCGCGATACGGTGCTGATGAACGCCGGCGCCGGCATGGTGGTGGCCGG
This sequence comes from Mesorhizobium sp. M1078, assembly GCF_040318615.1. Classification (NCBI taxonomy): domain Bacteria; kingdom Pseudomonadati; phylum Pseudomonadota; class Alphaproteobacteria; order Hyphomicrobiales; family Phyllobacteriaceae; genus Mesorhizobium; species Mesorhizobium sp. M1078. The sequence goes on along the minus strand of NZ_JAMYMP010000018.1, from coordinate 28,433 downwards.
CAAGGCGACGACGCTTGCCGACGGCATGGCCGCGGCCACACAGGCCATCGACAGCGGCCGGGCGCTGGGCGTGCTCGACAGGCTGGTCGAGATTTCGAACGGATGAGCCGTGGCTGACATTCTGCGCAAGATCGAGGCCTACAAGCGCGACGAGATCGCGGCGGCGAAGGCGCGGATACCGTTGGCCGAGATCAAGGCGCGAGCCAAGGATGCCGACGCACCGCGTGGCTTTCGGAGGGCACTTGAGGCGAAGCGCAGATCGGGCAGCTTCGGCCTGATCGCCGAGATCAAAAAGGCAAGCCCATCCAAAGGCTTGATCCGTGCCGATTTCGACCCGCCCGCACTGGCGCAGGCCTATGAGAAAGGCGGTGCCGCCTGTCTTTCGGTGCTGACCGATGCGCCATCCTTCCAGGGCGCGCCGGAATTTCTCACCAATGCACGGAAGGCAGTGTCCCTGCCCGCGCTGCGCAAGGATTTCCTGTTCGACCCTTACCAGGTCTACGAGGCTCGCGCATGGGGCGCCGATGCCATCCTGATCATCATGGCCAGCGTCGATGATGCCTTGGCGAGCGAATTGGAAGCGACCGCGTTCGAACTCGGCATGGACGCGCTGATCGAGGTGCATGACGAGGCCGAGACGCAGCGCGCGGTAAAACTCTCGTCGCAGCTGATCGGCATCAACAACCGCAATCTCAGAACATTCGAGACCAGCCTCGAGACCTCGGAACGGCTGGCATCGATGGTGCCGGGCGGCCGATTGCTGGTCAGCGAGAGCGGAATTTTCACCCACGACGATTGCTTCAGGATGCAAAAGACCGGCATCAGCACCTTCCTCGTCGGCGAGAGCCTGATGCGGCAAGAGGATGTCGCTGCGGCAACGCGGCTGCTTTTGACAGGCAAGGCGAAAGCAGAGGCCATCTGAGGATGGCAGCCGCCCTCACCCATCTCGGCGCCAAGGGCGAGGCCAACATGGTCGATGTCGGCGAGAAGGCGGAGACGACGCGCACGGCGGTCGCCGAGGGCTTTGTCTCGATGCGGGCCGAAACCCTGAAGATGATCCTCGACGGCGACGCCAAGAAGGGCGATGTGCTGGGTACCGCGCGCATTGCCGGCATCATGGCTGCCAAGAAAACGCATGAGCTGATCCCACTCTGCCATCCGCTGCTTTTGACCAAGGTGTCGGTCGACATCGAACCGGACACCACGCTGCCCGGCCTCAGGGTCACCGCGCTCGCCCGCGTCACCGGCAAGACCGGGGTCGAGATGGAGGCGCTGACCGCGGCATCTGTCGCGTGCCTGACCATTTACGACATGGCCAAGGCGGTCGACCGCGCCATGGTGATTTCCGGTATAAAGCTGGTGGAAAAGACCGGCGGCAAGTCCGGCGACTACAAGGCGGGTTCGTAAATGGCGCTGGTTCCGGTCGCCGAGGCGCTTCAACGCCTACTCGACGGCGCTGTGGCGTTGCCCGGTGAAAGCGTCGCGCTGGCGGATTCGGCCGGCCGGGTGCTGGCGGAGCCGGTCGTGGCGCTGCGTACCCAGCCGCCTTTCAATGCATCTGCCATGGACGGCTATGCCGCACGGGCGCGGGATGTGGCGACCCTCCCGGCGAGGCTTTCGGTGATCGGCAAGGCGCCTGCAGGGCGAGGCTTTGACGGCGCTGTAGGTAAGGCGGAAGCTGTGCGCATCTTCACCGGCGCGCCGCTGCCGGAAGGCGCAGACACCATCGTCATCCAGGAGAATGTCCGCGATCTCGGCGGTGGCCGGATCGAGGTCACCGAACCGACGGCGAAGAACCGTAACATCCGCCGCCTTGGACTGGATTTTGCCCAAGGCGACGTGCTGCTGGAGAAAGGCCGCGTGCTCGATCCGGCTGCATTGTCGCTGGCGGCGTCGGCCAATCATCCCCGGTTGAACGTGGTGCAACGGCCGCTGGTCGCCATCATCGCCACCGGCGACGAATTGCTGCCACCGGGTAGCGAACCTGGCCCCGACCAGATCATCTCGTCCAACGCCTATGGCGTCGCTGCTGTGGCGCAGTCGGTCGGCGCTCGCGCGCTCGATCTCGGTATAGCGGCCGATCGCAAGGAAGCGATCGCGGCGCTGGTGAAAAAGGCGGTCGATGCGAAAGCCGACGTCATCGTCACGCTCGGCGGCGCCTCGGTCGGCGACCATGATCTCGTCCATGACGTGCTGACCGGCGAAGGCATGAACCTCGACTTCTGGAAGCTCGCCATGCGCCCGGGCAAGCCGCTGATGTTCGGGCGGCTGGGCGATATCAGGTGCATCGGCCTGCCCGGCAATCCGGTGGCGAGCCTGGTCTGCTCGCAATTGTTCCTGAAGCCGTTATTGGCGCAGCTCGGCGGCCGTCCCCACCGGCAGGACATCCGCCAGGCTCAGCTTGGCGCCGCGATGCCGGCCAATGATCTAAGGCAAGACTATGTGCGCGCCGTGGTCCGGGAAGAAGCCGGCGCATTGGTGGCGACGCCGTTCGGCATCCAGGATTCCTCGATGCTGAGAATGCTGGCCGACGCCACCGGCCTGATCGTGCGCGAGCCCTTCGCTCCGGCGGCAGAAGCAGGCGCTGCTTGCAGCGTTCTGATGTTGCGCTGAAGGTCGCGGATCCAAGCCGTTAATTCCAAGAGATAAGACTGGTTGTTACTCCGCCAGCAATGTCCGCGTCAGCGGATGTGTCGGATCGGCAAGCCCGTCGACGATGCTGAAATGATGCCGGTCCGGCTCGACCACTGTGCTGGTCGTGGCGCCGAGGCCGATCCAGATGTTGGCAAGCAGCGCATTCTGGCGCAGGAACTCCGCCCGCTCGCCGCCGCCAGCCCAGCAGGTGATGCGCGCGCCCTGCATGGGGCGCAGCAGAACCGGGCTTTCGGCCAGTGCTTCCGCTTCATCGATGGCCAGTGTCGCGTTCATCCTCGTCCGCATGATCGGCCGCAGATCATGAACCCCGGAGATCGAGACGACATTGCGTATGCGGCCGGCCACATCGGCGGCCAGAGGCGTCGTTGTCGTCACCATCCTGGAGGCGAGATGGCCGCCGGCGGAATGCCCGGTCAGGATCACCGGCCCGCCGACCATCGTCGCCGCCTTGCCGATCGCCGCCGCGATTTCCCTGACGATGCCGGAAATGCGTATGTCGGGACAAAGCGTGTAAGTCGGCATTGCCACGGCAAAGCCATTGGCAACCGCGCCGTTGGCCAGATGCGACCATGGCTTGTTGTCGAACGCCTTCCAGTAACCGCCATGGATGAAGACGACGAGCCCTTTGGGCATGACATCGGGAAGGAACAGATCGAGCCTGTTGCGCGGGCTGTCGCTATAGGCGATGTCGAGCTTGGCCCGACCGGACGCCGACATTGTGTCGCGAAAAGCCTGTGCCGGTGTGTCCCACGCGGCCGGCCAGCGATTGCTGCCGGCAATGTTGTCGCCGTTGGCGTAGGCATTGTCCCAATCGGCAACACGATGTTGGAGCATCTGCATCCCTCCCGGATGGCTTCAGTTCAGTCGACAGGAATGGCCGCCGAACAGGGCGGCGTCAATCCTGCGACCTAAAAACATTTTAGGCTTGAAACAAATTTCGACTGGTGCGATCCTGCGCCTTGTTCAGCCATGGGCGCGAGGCAGACAGGGGCAGCCGAAAATGCTTGGGCCATCAGCGCATATCGACACATTCACGCGCGACAACCTGCCGCCGCCGGAGCAATGGCCGGAGTTTTTGCTCGACGGCTTCGACTATCCCGACCACATAAATGCCGGCGTCGAATTGACCGACAGGCTGGTCGAAAAAGGGTTCGGCGACCACACCGCGCTGATCGGCAATGGCCGCCGCCGCACCTACAAGGAACTGTCCGACTGGACCAACAGGCTCGCCCATGCCCTGGTCGAGAATTATGGCGTCAAGCCGGGCAACCGGGTGCTGATCCGCTCGGCCAACAATCCGGCCATGGTCGCCTGCTGGCTGGCCGCCACCAAGGTTGGCGCGGTGGTCGTCAACACCATGCCGATGCTGCGCGCCGGCGAACTCGCCAAGATCGTCGACAAGGCGGAAATCACGGTTGCGCTTTGCGATACAAGGCTGATGGACGAGATGACCGCCTGCGCCAAGGGCAGTGCGTATCTCAAGCAGGTCATTGGCTTCGACGGCACGGCCAACCATGACGCGGAACTCGACCGCGCCGCCCTCGACAAGCCGGTCACCTTCACTGCCGTCAACACCGGCCGCGACGATGTCGCCCTGCTCGGCTTCACCTCCGGCACCACCGGCGTGCCGAAGGCGACGATGCATTTCCACCGCGACCTGCTGATCATCGCCGACGCCTATGCCCGCGAAATCCTGGAGGTGACGCCCGACGACATCTTCGTCGGCTCCCCGCCCCTTGCCTTTACCTTCGGTCTTGGCGGACTCGCCATCTTCCCGCTGCGCTTCGGCGCCGCGGCGACGCTGCTGGAACAGGCGACGCCACCCAACATGATCCACATCATCGAGACCTACAAAGCGACCATTTCCTTCACCGCTCCAACCGCCTATCGGGCCATGCTCAAGGCCATGGATCAAGGCGCTGACTTGTCCTCGCTGCGCGTCGCGGTTTCGGCGGGCGAGACGCTGCCGGCGCCTGTCTTCGAGGAATGGACTGAGAAGACCGGCAAGCCGATCCTCGATGGGATCGGCGCCACCGAGATGCTGCATATCTTCATCTCCAACCGCTTCGACGACATGAAGCCGGCCTCCACCGGCAAACCCGTCGGCGGCTATCAGGCACGCATCGTCGATGACGAGATGCGGGAGTTGCCGCGCGGCTCTACTGGCCGGCTGGCGGTGCGCGGCCCGACCGGCTGCCGCTACATGGCCGATGCCAGGCAAAAGGACTATGTCCGCGACGGCTGGAATCTCACCGGCGATACGTTCACGCAGGACGAGGATGGCTTCTTCCACTTCGCCGCGCGTTCCGACGACATGATCGTCAGCGCCGGCTACAACATCGCCGGCCCCGAGGTCGAAGCGGCGCTGCTCTCGCATCCCGACGTCGCCGAATGCGCGGTGACCGGCGCCGAGGACGGCGAACGCGGCCAGATCGTCGAGGCGCATATCGTGCTTGTGCAAGGCGTTTCGCCGGACGCATTGACCGTCAAACGCCTGCAGGACCACGTCAAGGCAACGATCGCGCCCTACAAATATCCGCGTTCGGTGAAGTTCATCGACGCCTTGCCCAAAACCCAGACCGGCAAGATCCAGCGCTTCCGGTTGCGCGCGGAGAAGATCAATTGATTAAGCCGCACGATCCGGCGTCCGATGGCGCGCAGATGTCGTTCAAGGAGCGGATGTCCTACAGCGACTATCTGCAGCTGGACAAGGTGCTCGATGCGCAGGCGCCGCTGTCTTCTGCCCATGACGAGATGCTGTTCATCATCCAGCATCAGACATCCGAATTGTGGATGAAACTGGCCCTCCACGAGATCGGCGCCGCGATCCGCTCGATCCGCGCCGACCGCCTCGAACCGAGCTTCAAGATGCTGTCGCGTGTCGCGCGCATCTTCGAGCAGCTCAACAATGCCTGGGACGTGCTGCGCACGATGACGCCAAGCGAATACACCGAGTTTCGCGACGCGCTCGGCCAATCCTCGGGCTTCCAGTCGTGGCAGTACCGCGCTATCGAGTTCATGGCCGGCAACCGCAACCTTGCCATGCTCGGGCCGCACAAGCACCGGCCCGACCTTACGGACAGGCTGGAAGCCATCCTGGCCACGCCGTCGCTCTATGACGAGGCGCTTCTGCTTTTGGCGCGCAATGGCTTCGACATCGGCGCCGACGCCAGTCGCACGGACTGGCGCGAGACGCGCGTCGAGAACGAAGAAGTGCTGGCTGCCTGGCAAACCGTCTACCGCGACCCGCAGCGCTACTGGATGCTCTACGAACTGGCCGAGAAGCTGGTCGACTTCGAGGATTATTTCCGCCGCTGGCGCTTCAACCACGTCACCACGGTCGAGCGCATCATCGGCTTGAAGCGCGGCACGGGCGGCACCTCAGGCGCCTCCTATCTGAAGAAGATGCTGGAGGTCGTGCTGTTTCCGGAGCTCTGGACGGTCCGCACCCGGCTCTAGAGCATTTCACCGTTTAACGGAAACGGCGAAATGCTCTAGCTCTTTGGTTGACGCAATTTCGGACGGAAAACCGCTTCACACTTTTCCTGAAATTGCTCTAGTTTCTCACGTAACCGCGGTCTTGACCGCGAAGCGGGCGTCCTGCCAGGCGCCGGTGCGCAGAATATCCTCCAGGACTTCGACCGCCTGCCAGACATCGCCATATCCGACATAGAGCGGCGTGAAGCCGAAACGGATGGTCGACGGCGCCCGGAAATCGCCGATCACGCCGCGCTCGATCAGCGCGCGCATCACCTGATAGCCATGCGGATGGAGGAACGACACCTGGCTGCCGCGCTGGCTGCCGTCGCGAGGACTTTCCAGTTCAAGCCCGTAGGCGCCGCATCTGGCTTCGACGAGCTGGATAAACAGGTCGGTCAGCGCGATGCTTTTTCTGCGCACCGCCGCCATATCGATGTCGTTCCAGATATCGAGCGCGCCCTTGAGCGCCCGCATCGACAGCACCGGCTGCGTTCCGCACAGGAAGCGGCGAATGCCGCTGCCGACGGCAAAGCCCTGCTCGAAGGCAAAGGGCCGCGCATGGCCCCACCAGCCGCTGAGCGGCTGGTGGGCATCGTCATGGTGGCGCTCGGCCGCGTAGATGAAGGCTGGCGAGCCCGGGCCGCCATTGAGGTATTTGTAGGTGCAGCCGACGGCGAAATCGGCATTGGCACGGTCGAGTTCGACCGGCAAGGCGCCGGCGGTGTGGCAGAGATCCCAGATGATCAGCGCGCCGGCGTCATGTGCCTTGCGCGTCAGCGCCGCCATGTCGCGCAACTGGCCGGATTTGTAGTTGACGTGGTTGACCAGGATGACGGCAACGCTGTCGTCGATCAGGTCCTCGATTGCGGCCGCGTCGACGCCCTCCAGCCGCAGCCGCGTTCCCGGCCGGGTCGAGGCGACGCCTTCGGCCATGTAGAGGTCGGTCGGGAAACTGTCGCCCTCGGCAACGATGACCGACCGATTCGGCCGCATGCCGAGCGCGGCGTGCAGCAACTTGTAGATGTTGATCGAGGTTGTGTCGCAGACCACCGTCTGCCCGTCAGCCGCGCCGATCAGTCGTCCGAGCTGATCTCCCAGTTCCACCGGCATGTTGAACCAGCCAGCGGTGTTCCAGGCGCGAATGAGGTCGTGCGCCCATTCCTGCGTGGCGGCCTGCTGCAATTCGCTGAAGACGGCTGGTGACGCGGCACCCAGCGAATTGCCGTCGAGATAAATTACGCCTTGCGGCAAGACAAAGCGTTCGCGCATGGAGCGCAGCGGATCGGCGGCATCCATTGCTTCGATTGTAGCGAGATCGGGTGTCGTGCTCATGATCCGGCGCCCCTCCATGGACAAACGCGCGCGGCGGAGCCTGCCGCCCAAACATGCCGGCGATCTTGAGTGGTCGCCCTTGAACTGTCAAACATTATATATAATTCACCCATTGAAAGGCTTTGATATATAATGATCCGCCGAGCGTTTATGACTGATGGATCACGATGCTGGATGACGAGCAGACCTCGAAGACGGAAGTGGCCTATCGCCTGCTCAGGCGCGATATTCTTGCGACCCGGCTGGCGCCTGCCGCGCCGTTGAAGCTGAGCACGTTGCGCAACACCTACGGCATCGGCTGGACGCCGTTGCGCGAAGCGCTGTCGCGGCTGGAGGCGGAACGGCTTGTGACCGCCATCAGCAACCGCGGGTTTGCGGTCGCTCCCGTCTCTCGGGCGGAGCTCGAGGATCTGGCGCGTGCGCGGCTGGTGGTCGAACTGCCCCTGCTGGTGGAATCGATCGAGAAAGGCGACCGTGAGTGGGAAGACGCGGTCGTTGCCGCCCACTATCGTCTCTCACGGTGCGGGTCTGTTCTCGACGATCCATCGGATGATGCGGTCGACGCGTGGTACGAAAAACACGATGCCTTCCATGCGGCGCTGCTCAGTGCCGCGACATCCAGCTGGCTGCTGCGCTTCAATGCAACGATTTCCGACCAATTGCATCGCCATCACCGCTTTCTGGGTCTGGCCCCCACGCTGCGCGCCGCCGCCGGCCGCACGGATGGGCACCGGAAGGCCGTGGCGGCCCTGCGCGACGCCGTGGCGATCGAACACCATACCGCCCTGATGGAAGCGGCCCTCGATCGCGACGTCGAACGTGCGAAAACTCTGATGACCGCTCACATCGGCTCCACGCTGCAGGTCTATGCCCAGAGCGAACCCGGCGCGGATGCTGCGCAGCCCCGTCCGAAAGGGAAGCGGCGATCGTAACCGACGACGCAGGGCACTTTGTCTTCGTTTCACCCCGTTGCTGGCAACTGGGCGCAGGCGGCGCTCGCAGCGCCGAACGTTACGCTGAACAAAACGTCAACACATTCATTAAACTTTAAAAGGTTGCGGAACACAACTGGAACAGATAGTGTTTGTTCTGGGTTTGTTTTTTCCGATTCTGGTTTCAGAACCCTTGGGGGCCGCGATGCTGACGCGCAAACAACATGAGCTTCTGATGTTCATCCATGAACGCCTGAAGGAGAGCGGAATCCCGCCGTCCTTCGACGAGATGAAGGAAGCGCTCGACCTCGCCTCCAAGTCCGGCATCCACCGACTGATCACAGCGCTTGAGGAGCGCGGTTTCATTCGCCGGCTGCCGAACCGGGCGCGCGCGCTGGAAGTGCTGCGGCTACCCGACTCGATCGCACCAGGCCTCAATGCGGCGAGGAAGTTTTCGCCGAGCGTCATTCAGGGCAGTCTTGGTCAAACCGGCCAAGGGCAAGGCGGCCAGGGACAAGGCGCGTTGGGCCAAGGCGGTCTCGGCCGCCAGATCAGGCCGGGCTCGCCGTCGCGTTCGATGTCGGCCGGCAATGACGATGCCGTTTCCGCGATTTCAATCCCGGTTATGGGACGCATCGCCGCCGGCGTGCCGATCGACGCCATCCAGCATCAGACCCATTCGATCTCGGTGCCGCCCGACATGATCATGGGCGGCGAACACTACGCGCTCGAGGTTAAGGGCGATTCGATGATCGAGGCCGGCATTTTCGATGGCGACACGGTCATCATCCGCAATGCCGACACAGCCAGCCCCGGCGAGATCGTGGTGGCGTTGGTCGACGATGAGGAAGCGACCCTGAAACGCTTCCGCCGCAAGGGCGCCTCGATCGCCCTGGAAGCCGCCAACCCGGCCTACGAGACCCGCATTTTTGGACCGGACAGGGTGAAGGTGCAGGGCAAGCTTGTCGGATTGATCCGGCGCTACTGAGCCGGCTTGGGTTTGTACTTTTCACGCTGGTTGTAAGGCGGCAGGCCGCGCGCTTCGCGGGAGAAGCGGCGTTGCTCGTGCCAGGGGCGATACGGCTTGTCGACGGCGAAGCGGATGGTTGGCGCTGCCGCTGCCGATTGCGGATCGAAGAAGACGGCGGCGCTGCCGTCGCGGGCCAGCTGTTTCTTAGTCACGACCAGCACCAGCGGGTCGCGGCACGGATTGTAGGCGGTGGCGTCATCGATGACGATCAGGCTCGCGAAGGCACAGGCCGGCCGCGCCGTCTTGCGGTCTTTCGCAAGCGCTACAATGGCTCCGGAAGGGTGCCGGGCGATACAGAGATCGCCGGTGCAATAGAAGGGCGAGCCGGGCGGCAGATCGAGCGGATCGAGATCGAACCGCGTATCTGTTGCCTCGAAAATCTCAGGTGGGATAATGGTTTCGGCCCGCAGCGCCCGTTTCCAATTGTCCGTGGTGAATTCGTTGGAGCGTTCGCGGTTGAGGGCGAGTTCGCCGCCACCGATCGGCATGGCCACCAGATGCGCATCCTCGGATATGAGCACGTCGGGCGTAAGCACCTGCGGCACCGTCAACAGGCCGGCCAGCGCGAAAGGCACGGCCGCCAACCTGAGCCAGGTGGTGGCCATGGTGGCGATGACGAGGGCGACCGCCACCAACAGCACCGAGCGGATGGAGATCAGCCCGACGGCGTCGACCGGCGAGCGCTCGGAAATCCAGGCCGATATAGCGATCATCGCCATCAGACCCTTGCCCATCACATAGAGGAGCGGCCCGTCGGCGCCGAACGGCATCGCCAGTGCGCTGAGCACGGCAAAGGGCATGACGATCAACGAAACAATCGGCATCACGGCCAGATTGGCGATCAGGCTGAGCGGCGACACACGCTGAAAATGCCAGATGGCGAACAGCAAGGTTGCACTGCCGGCGATGATCGAGGTCATGGCGAGGCCGCCCATGGCCAGCGCGAATTTTCGCGACAGGAAGCCGACGAAGGAGCGCTTTGCCAGCGGCGTTCTCACCTTGTCGGCGCGGTAATCGGCCCAGCCGGCATAGGCGCCGACAAGGGCGGCAGTGGCGGCAAACGACATCTGGAAGCTGGGACCGACCACCTCGTGCGGCGACACCAGGATGACGGCAATGGCGGAGATCGCCAGATTGCGCATGGTGAGTGCGGCGCGATCAAACAGCACGGCGACAAGCATGACCGCCAGCATGATGAAGCTGCGCTCGGCGGCAACCACGACGCCTGAAATAACGAGATAGGCGGCGATCGAGACAAGCGCTGCCGCGGCCGCATATTTCTTCACCGGCCGGCGCGAAGAGAAATCGGGAAACAGCGCAAAGGCGCCACGCAGCAACGCCATGATGGTGCCGGCAACCAGCGCCATGTGCAGGCCGGAGATGGAGATGATGTGGTATATGCCGGTGCGCCGCATCGCTTCGTTGACCTCGTCCGGGATGCCGGCGCGCACCCCGACAATCAACGCCGCGGCAATCTCGCCTTCGGCGCCGCCGATCTTGCCCCTGATATGGTCGGCAATGTTTTCGCGCGCGTTCTCGATTGCCGAGGAGAGCCGCGCGGCCAGCGGCGGCGGTCCCTGCGTAGCAATGGTTTTCGGATTCCCGAGAAAGAAGCCGCTGCCGCCGATACCGGTGAAATAGCTGTCGAAGGAGAAATCGTAGCTCTCCGGCCGCACCGGACCGGTCGGCGGCAACAGCCTGGCATAGCCGGTGATCAGGGAGCCGGCGGTCATATCGGCGGGAACGGTCCGCGCCGAGAGCCTGACCCGCTCCGGGGCGTAGCGCAACTCGGGGTAAGCGGTCGAAACCACGTCAAGCGTCAGCCTGATGCGCCCGCTCTCCATCTGTTCGAGACTGACGACGCGGCCGGTCAGCCGTGTCTGGATCTCGGAGCCGAGCATCTGCGTTCCGGCGCGCCAGGTCTCGACCTTGGCGGCGACGACGCCGAGCGCGCACAGCATCGCGGCCATGCAGAACAGATGCGTCCTCGGCCGAGGTCGCGTGGCGACAGCGCAACATGTCACCAGCACCACAATGGCGATTGGCTGCGCAAAGCCGGGCTCGCCGGCCAGCGAGAAATAAATGATGACGCCGGCCGCCAGGAAAACCGGCACCAGCAGGAAGGCGACGCCCCGGTCGAGCTCCGCGTTGGCGGCCGCGGCAAGGCTGCGGCGGAGCGCGGGCCATGACGGACGGCGAAGCCGTCTGCGCAGACGGGCGATAGATCCGGGCGCTGTGACTTGCGCCGGCAAGGCGTGACCGGGCAGCGCAGGCGCGACGCCGGGATGCGGCTCCGGCAGCGCGAGGGGCAGCGGCTCGGCATAGGGACTATCGGCAAACAGCGAGCGTTCGCTGACGCTTGCCTCGGCGCCTTCGCCTTCCTTCGTGCCCCGGCCACGTCCAGCCATCGGGTCTGCCCCTTGCGCCCCAGACCTCCCATGCTACATGAACGCGCAAAGTGCGAAAGTCCGTGTGTCGTGCGTTAGAATCAAACCCACCGCGCTTTCACTCCTCTCGAAAGTCCTGCAGCAAGGCGCGCCGTAAGTCCTCCTCAAGCATGAACACACCGACAACCCGGCGCTCAGTTGTCACGTTCCTGTGAACGAAACACTGAGAATGTAGTCCGCGTCGTGAAGGAAGCCGCGAAAATTGGAGGCGGCGAGGACCGCCCTTCTAGCAGCAGAGACGCCCGGGATATGTGCCCTTAGCTCGCCAATTGTGCTTTTTAGCGCTTTCAACGGGCCAGGAAGTATGTAGACTTTGGCATCCGGGTAGACCATGAGCATCTTGCGGAGATCAGACGTCGATCCGCGCACGCTATCGACCATACCGCCGAGAGTGTGGACATCTCCAGAGGCGAGGCCCCTGATTTGCTGAGTGTCGCCGTTGGACGCTCGCACCACCATAGGGTTTTGGAATTTCTGGAGCAAAAGTTCGACTAAGCTTTGCAGCATTGCATCGAGATGACGATCCGCTGCGTCACTCGCAAAGATGCCAGTTTGAACTTCAATGAAGTGCGCCTGATTTTTGGCCTCCAGAGCTTGCTCCTTAGCGACCTCTCTGCTTTGGACAAATTCCTGCCGGGTAAGTTGTAGCTCCTCACGCTGTAGGGCGAGTTCTCCCGATTGCACCATGGTGGCCACGGCCAGCCATAGAAACGCAGGAGGGGCGAAAACGCCGGTCAGCACAGCCGCGAAATCATTCAGGCTAAGTGGCGTCTTGAACTCAACATAGCCTCCCGACGCCAGCGCCCAAGCGACAAGCAGAACGTAGATTCCCGTCACGATCCAACCGCCGGCCACCCAGCGCGAGCCTTTTGCCTTCCTTGGCGTTTCTGACACTTCACTCATCTCACCCCCAATGACCAATTCCCTTGCTGTGGTCTCTGCCAAATGGCGTTGCACGGAGCTACAGGCTTTAGCTGAATTCACGGTGCCTTCGTGCCCCCGGCCACGTCCAGCCATCGGGTCTGCCCTTGCGCCCCAGACCTCCTATGCTACATGAACGCGCAAAGCGCGAAAGTCCGTGCGGTCGCGTCCACCGCGCCGGAATTGACTCGCCAAGGACGCTCAATCCTCAATCATATCCCGGCCCTCCGCCCTCAGGCGAGCAAGCCCATCGTGCATTGCCTTCAATTGTTCGGGTGTATGACCCTGCCATTCAGCGAGCTCCCCCAGGATGAGTAACGGATCACGGGAGCGGTAGGATTTCGTCGGATTACCGGGAAATTTTTTATCGGTCAGGTTAGGGTCATCCATGAAAAACCCCGTCGGCTTTACGATGTAAATCCTTTGACGACCGTCACCCGTTGCAAGCTCTGCTCCCCAGATGGCGGCTTCCAGTGTCTGGGTGAAATAGATCCATGACAGTGGTTTACCTCTGAAATTGGAAGGGTGGCCGACGCTCAGCAGATCCCCGGGTTTCAAATCCGCCCGGGTGCCATGGTAGAACGGATCACCCTCCGTATGGTCAGCGTTTCTGGTCATCGGTAGTCCTTCTTTCAATCATGCTTCCTTAGTGGCGAGACCGGACTGCACACAGTTGCGGTGTTCACGATAATGATTGCAGAAAGGTCAATATGCGTGACCAAGCCAACGCTGTCACGGCGGCGCTGTAGTCGCGCAGTGCCGCCTCCGTAATGTCCGCTCGTCAGAGGAGGCTACCACCGTCGCAGCGATGTTCCAGGCACTGTGACGGACGCTGCAGCCGAATGAAACCCAGACATTGACGCTGCTGCCAAACGAGGTTGCGCGGAGGTGCGAACAGATTTTGTGCTACAAGGCTCCGGCGCCCGTTGACGCAACCGATAATTGCCGACGTGCCCCGGCCTCGTCCAGCCATCGGGTCTGCCCCTTGCGCCCCAGACCTCCTATGCTACATGAACGCGCAAAGCGCGAAAGTCCGCGCGATCACGCCCCGCTTTCCAAGGTTCCCGAGAGTTCCATGTCCGACACGGTCGTCACCCGTTTTGCCCCCTCGCCCACCGGCTATCTGCATATAGGCGGCGCGCGCACCGCACTGTTCAACTGGCTGTACGCCAAGCACACCGGCGGCACGATGGTGCTGCGCATCGAGGACACCGACCGCGAACGCTTCAACGAGGCGGCGACACAGGCCATTCTGGATGGGCTGACCTGGCTCGGCCTTTCCTGGGACGGTGAGGCCATATCGCAGTTCGAGCGCGCGCCGCGCCACCGTGAGGTGGCCGAGGAGCTGGTGCGCCTGGGCAAGGCCTATTACAGCTACGAGACGCCTGCCGAGCTCGAGGCGATGCGCGAGGCCGCACGCGCCAAGGGCTTGCCGCCGCGCTACAACGGCCAGTGGCGCGATCGTGCCCCCTCGGAGGCGCCTCCCGGCGTCAAGGGCGCCATCCGCATCAAGGCGCCGACCGAGGGCGAAACCGTGGTGCACGACCGTGTGCAGGGCGAGGTGCGCTTCCCCAACAAGGACCTCGACGATTTCATCATCCTGCGCTCGGACGGCAATCCGACCTACATGCATGCCGTCGTCGTCGACGACCATGACATGGGCGTCACCCACATCATCCGTGGCGACGACCATCTGACCAACGCCGCGCGCCAGACGGTGATCTACAACGCGATGGGCTGGGACGTCCCGTCGATGTCGCATATCCCGCTGATCCACGGCGCCGACGGCGCCAAGCTGTCGAAGCGGCACGGCGCACTCGGTGTCGAGGCTTATCGCGCCATGGGCTATCTGCCCGAGGCACTGCTCAACTATCTGGCGCGGCTCGGCTGGAGCCATGGCGACGACGAGATCATGTCGATCAAGGACATGATTTCGTGGTTCGACATCGGCGATGTCAACAAGGGTGCGGCGCGCTTCGACTTCGCCAAGCTCGAGTCAATCAACGGCGCGCATATGCGCAAGATGGCCGATACCGAGCTGTTCGACATTTTCGTCGCCACTCTGCCATACCTCGAAGGCGGATCTGCTATCGCCGCCCGTCTCGACGACGCCAGGAAGGCGCAGCTGCTGGCCGCCTTGCCGGGCCTGAAAGAGCGCGCCAAGACGCTGGTGGAACTGGCCGATGGCGCTGCCTTCCTGTTCGTCGAGCGGCCGCTGCCGATCGCCGAGAAGGCGGCAGCACTGCTCAGTGCCGACGCGCGCGCGATCCTGCGCGGCGCACATGCCGCTTTGCAGACTGTTTCGGGCGATTGGTCGGCTGCCGCGGCTGAAGCCGCGGTGCGCGAGTTCGCAACGGCCGGCGGCCACAAGCTCGGCGCCGTGGCCCAACCGCTCCGGGCGGCCCTTACCGGCCGTAGCACCTCGCCCGGCGTGTTCGACGTGCTTGCCGTGCTTGGCCGCGAGGAAAGCCTGGCGCGGATTGCGGATCAAATCGATTAGGAGCGAGCTGGCCCAAAAAGATTGGCATTGAAAGGCGGGTTTCGCAGTGCAACATTAGGCCTTGGCCCAATCAGGCACGCACCTCCCAAAATGCGGTGGCGAGTTCGCGCATTCCGGTGATTTCGACGTGTCGTTTGCAGGAATTGCCTTGCCGGCATGAGGAACATGAAGGAGTTTGAGAATGAGCGAAGCTGCGACAAGACTGGAAACCGGCAGCAAGACGACGCACCCGTCGACTGCCACGCTCGAACTGGCCGGCAAGACGCATGAATTCAAGGTGCGAAGCGGGTCGGTCGGGCCCGACGTCATCGACATCGGTGCGCTCTACAACACCACCGGCGCCTTCACCTACGATCCCGGCTTCACTTCGACGGCGAGCTGCGAGTCGGCGATAACCTTCATCGACGGCGATGCCGGCATCCTGCTTCACCGCGGCTATCCCATCGACCAGCTGGCCGAGCATGGCGACTTCCTCGAAGTCTGCTACCTCCTGCTCTACGGCGAACTGCCGACCAAGGCACAGAAGGACGATTTCGACTACCGGGTGACGCGCCACACCATGGTGCACGAGCAGATGTCGCGCTTCTTCACCGGCTTCCGCCGCGACGCGCATCCGATGGCTGTGATGTGCGGCGTGGTCGGCGCGCTGTCGGCCTTCTATCACGACTCCACCGACATTTCGGACCCGTATCAGCGCATGGTCGCCTCGATGCGGCTGATTGCCAAGATGCCGACGATTGCGGCCATGGCCTACAAATACCATATCGGCCAGCCCTTCATTTACCCGAAGAACGAGCTGAACTTCGCCGCCAACTTCCTGCATATGTGCTTTGCGGTTCCGTGCGAGGAATACAAGATCAATCCGGTGCTGGCGCGCGCCATGGAGCGCATCTTCATCCTGCATGCCGACCACGAGCAGAACGCCTCGACCTCGACCGTGCGGCTTGCAGGCTCGTCGGGCGCCAATCCGTTCGCCTGCATCGCCGCCGGCATCGCCTGCCTGTGGGGCCCGGCGCATGGCGGCGCCAATGAGGCGGCGCTCAACATGCTGGGAGAAATCGGCCATGTCGACCACATCCCGGAATTCATCGCCCGCGCCAAGGACAAGAACGATCCGTTCCGGCTGATGGGCTTCGGCCATCGCGTCTACAAGAACTACGATCCTCGTGCGAAAATCATGCAGAAGACGGCGCATGAGGTGCTCGGCGAACTCGGCATCAAGGACGATCCGCTGCTCGACATCGCCATGGAGCTGGAAAAGATCGCGCTGACCGATTCCTACTTCATCGAAAAGAAGCTCTATCCGAACGTCGATTTCTATTCCGGCATCACGCTGAAGGCGCTGGGCTTCCCCACCACCATGTTCACCGTGCTGTTCGCGGTCGCGCGCACCGTCGGCTGGATCGCGCAGTGGAAGGAAATGATCGAGGACCCGCACCAGAAGATCGGCCGCCCGCGCCAGCTCTATACCGGCGCCCCGGAACGCGACTACGTGCCGATTGCGAAAAGGTGAAAGAGAGTGAATGGTGAATGGTAAGTAGTGAATAGCAGGTAGTAATAGCAGGTAGTAAGTAGCAGCTTGATTATAGTCGAGAGCTCGTTAATCACTATTCACTATTCACTATTCACTCGCTAAGCCCTATTCGCTCTCCCGATGTGGCGAAGAACGACATCGGCGGCGATGTCGCCGGAGGGCCTGTCGGTGGCCATGCGTCTGGCAACCTCGCCAAAGCCGTCCTTTTGCCAAGCGCGGTAGGCGGTGTCTGAGAACAGTGCCTCGAGCTGCCGCGCCAGATAGTGCGGCCGCACATACTGGTTGTAGCTTTCCGGCACGACCGGCCGGTCGGCAATAAGGTTGGGCAAAGCAGCGCTCCACACCGTGATCAGGCTCTGCGCCATCAGCATGATCGGATCGAACTTGTAGCAAGAGATCATCGGGACACCCGACATCGCCAGTTCCAGTGACACCGTTCCAGACGCGATCAGCGCCGCATCGGCCTTGCCGAAGGCCTGCCACTTGCGCTCGGGATCGAGGATGACTTCCGGCTCCTGATCCCAGCGCGCCACCGATGTTTTGACCAGTTCGGCGACATGCGGCACCGTCGGCAGCAACAGCCGCAGCCGGTGGCCACGCGCGCGCAGCGCCGACACCGTCTCGCCGAACGGACCGATAAGCCGGCTCACCTCGCCGCGCCGCGACCCTGGCAGGACGAGCAGCGTCTTGACGTGATCGGCCGAGAGATCGCGTGGCTGGGCTTGCGCCCTGGCCGCGCCCAGCACGCCTGGATCATGCGTGAGGCGATGTCCGACGTAAGTGCCGGGCGGGCCGCCGAGACGGCTGAGCTCCTTTACCTCGAAAGGCAGGATGCACAGTATGTGGTCGACATAGGGCTTCATCGCGGCCGCCCTACCCGGCCGCCACGCCCAGACGCTCGGGCAGACATAATGGACGATCGGGATCGACGTATCGGTGGCGCGGACCTTTTTGGCGACGCGCAGCGAGAAATCGGGGCTGTCGATGGTGATCAGACAGTCGGGTTTTTCGGCGGCGACAGCACTTGCCGTCTGGCTGATCCGCCGCATCAGGCGCGGCAGGTCACGCAGGATCGCGCTGAGCCCCATCAGCGCGATCTCGGCGCCGTCGAACAGCGGCGCCAGTCCGAGCGCCTGCAGATGCCGCCCGCCAGTGCCGACGAGTTGCACCTCGCGCCCGGTCATGCGCTTCAGCGCCTGCACGATGTCGGCGCCCAGCAGGTCGCCGGATTCTTCGCCGGCGACGATGGCAATCTTCAGCGGCTTCTCAGCTGCCATGGACAGACTCCGCAGCCGGCAGGCCGAACACGAACAGGCCGAGCGCATTGGCGCGCGCGAGAACGGCGGGGCCTTCGAGGATGAGCGAACGGCCGGCTTCGACGGCAATGCCGGCGAGCCCCGCGGCATGCGCCGCCTCGACGGTCTGGGGGCCAATAGATGGCAGATCGGCACGCAATTCCTGGCCAGGCTTGGCGCATTTGACCAGGACACCGCGCGTCTTGCCGGCCAGCCTGCCATGGCCGCGCAACTGCTGCGTCCGCTCGAGCAGTCCGTGGGTGCCCTCGACGCCTTCCAGGGCAACAGTGCGGCCACCGATGGCAATTGCCGCCTGACCAATGTCGAGCGCGCCGATGGCCTTTGCCGCCGCGTGTGCCGCCTCGATATCGCGCCAGTCGGACTTTCGCGGCACTGCTTTGGTCAGCGGCCCTTCGGCCGCGACGAGCCGGGGCACGACTTCATGCGCACCGACAACCTTGACGCCCCGTGCCTCCAGGCCGCGGGTCAATATCTTCAACAGCCCGTCATCGCCGCGGGCAAGCGCCATGGCGAGCGAGGGTATAAGTGCCAGTAGCCCAAGGTTCGGACGCATGTCGACCAACCGCGGCCTGCGCCTGATCTCGCCGGCAAGCACAAGATGGGTGATCCGCCGGCGCCTCAGCAACGCAACCAGCGAGCCGATGTCTTCCAGCGCAAGGCTTTCATGCTCATAGATTGTGAGGTCGGACTGACGGTCGGCCTGACCTTCGACCAGGATGATGACGGGCGGATGTCCGGCCTCCGCCAGGCCGGCGGCAACTTCGACCGGCAAGCTACCGCCGCCGGCAATGATGCCGACCCTGGCGTCCGGCGCAAGATCGAGGCCCGTTGAAGTGGCCTCAGCCTTCGTCATCGGCATCGTCGCCGTCGCCACCCTTAAGCGACGGGACGGCAAAATGCCGCTTGCCGCGACTGGTGATGAAATCGATGATTTTCATGGCCGTCGGCGACGACGCAAACTCGGCCTTGGCGAATTCGATGTTCTCGCCGACAGTGCGGGAGCGGTCGAAGATGGTCTTGTAAGCCTTGCGCAGCAGGTAGATTTCGGCGCGCGGCAACCCGGCGCGCTTCAGGCCGATGATATTGAGTCCACGCAGGCTGGCGCGATTGCCCACCGCAATGGCGTAAGGAATGACATCGCCGACAAAAGCCGAGCAGCCGCCGAGAAAGGCGTTGTCGCCAACACGCACGAACTGATGAACGGCGCTGAGGCCGCCAATATATACGTTGTCACCGACCTCGCAATGGCCGCCCAGGGTCGCGCCATTGGCGAAGGTGGCGTTTTTACCGACGACGCAATCATGGGCAATGTGGGCATAGGCAAGGAAATTGCCGTTGTCGCCGACGGTCGTCTCGCCGCGGCTGGAATCGGTGCCGAGATGCATGGTCACGCCTTCGCGGATCGTGCAGTTCTGGCCGATGACCAAAGTGGTGCGGCCGCCCTTGTGCTTGGTGTTCTGCGGCGGTCCGCCCAGTGTCGCCATTGGATAGACCCTGGTCGCGGCGCCAATGGTTGTCGCGCCCAGCACCGAGACATGGCTGACCAGTTCGACGCGGTCACCGATCACGGCGTCAGAGCCGACATAGCAGAAAGGCCCTATGGAGGCGCCTTCGCCGATCTGCGCGCCGGCCTCGATGACGGCCGAGGGGTGGATTGAAGTCTGTATTTTCATGAGCATTTCGAACCGTCAGCCGGTAACCATCATTGCCGAGATCTCGGCTTCGGCGGCCTTTGTGCCCTCCACCATGGCCTCGCAGGCGAATTTGAGCAGGTTGCCGCGCATCTTGATTTTCTTGACGTGGATTTTCAACTGGTCGCCCGGGACGACCGGTTTGCGGAATTTCGCATTATCGATGGTCAGGAAATAGACCAGCGAGGGCTTTTCCGTGTTGAGGTTACGGATGCAGATCGCGCCGGCCGTCTGCGCCATAGCCTCGACGATGAGCACGCCCGGCATCACCGGCTGATCCGGGAAATGGCCCTGGAAATGCGGCTCATTGATGGTCACGTTCTTGATGCCGATGGCAGAATCATTGCCGTCGATTTCGATGATGCGATCGATCATCAGGAAGGGATAGCGATGCGGTAAAAGCTTCATTAACCCCAATATATCGACCGCTTCGAGCGTCGCCGGCACCATCTCAGCTACTTCCCCCTTCGCCCTGCTTGCGCGTCCTGGCGAGCTTCCTCAGCATGGCGATCTCGCGCATGGCTTCCGCCATCGGCTGCGCCGGATAGCCTCCCCAGATCTCGCCCGCCGGCACGTTGCTCATGAACCCGCTTCTTGCAGCAAGCTTGGCCCCTGATCCGATGGTCAAATGATCGGCAAGGCCAACGCCGCCCCCCATGGTGACACCGTCGCCGACGGTGACGGAGCCGGAAATACCAGAGAGCCCGGCAATAATGCAATTGCGGCCGATGCGAACGTTATGGGCGATCTGCACCAGATTGTCGATCTTGGTCCCCTGACCGATGACCGTATCCGACATGGCGCCGCGATCGACGGTCGTGTTCGAGCCGATTTCGACATCGTCCTGAATGATGACGCGGCCGACCTGCGGCACACGCTCAGGGCCTTTGGCGCCGCCGACAAAGCCGAAGCCGTCCTGGCCGATCCTGGCGCCGCCATGAATGATGACGCGGTTGCCGATCAGCGCGTACTGAACACTGACACCCGGCCCGATGTAGCCGTCACGGCCGATCTGGCAGGAGGGGCCGATAACGGCGTGGGGGGCAATGACCGTTCCGCTGCCGATGGAAGCACGCGGGCCAACGACGGCTCCGGCTTCGATGATCGCGCCTGCCTCGATATGCGCCGTGGCATCGACATGAGCTTGCGGCGAGACCCCGGTTTCGCTGGTCATCGGCCCCGGCGTAGCCGCCGTCGGGAACAGCAGTCGGCCGATCATGGCGAAGGCCTGCTGCGGGCGCGGATGAACCAGAACCGCGATGCCGGCCGGCGCCTTGCCGGCGAACTCAGCGGGACAAAACACGGCCGCCGCCTTGAGCGACTGCATCAGCGCGAAATTGCGCTTGCCGTCGACGAAGACGAGCGCACCCTCGCCGCCTTCGTTGGCTGGCGCCAACGCATCGATCGATATGTGGGCAAGGTCGGAATCGACGAGCGACGCGCCGGTCAGATTCGCGACTTCGCCGGCCGTATACCGGCGTGATGGCGCGAAGAACACCGGATCGGTCATTCCAGAAGCAATATCCAGCTAGGTCGGATCAATTCTCTTCCGGACCCCAACGGCCCGGAAGCATCGTTACCGCAAGATCAGAAGCGGCTCGACATGCCGAAGTTGAATTCCTGCACGTCGTCGGTCTTTTCCTTCTTGACGGGCATCGCGTAGTCGATGCGGATCGGGCCGAAAGGCGATGACCACAACAAGCCGACACCAACCGAAGCGCGCAACTCTAGATCAGTTGAAGCTTGAGTAACCCCGGCGACGTTAATCTTGCTGCCATACAGTGTGGCGGCATCAGCAAACACGGCGCCGCGCACACCAAAGCTTTCCGGAATGACCGGTATCGGGAACTGAGCTTCCGCCGACGCATTGAAATAGGTGGTGCCGCCGAGGTGGTCACCCGTTGCAATATCCGCAGGACCGATGCCGCCATACTCGAAGCCGCGGATCATGCGGTCGCTGCTCTGGAACTGATCGAAGATACGCAGGCCATTATCGCCATAGCCCGCAATATGGCCAGCACCGCCGGAGATCAGGCCGACCAGATCCAACTGTTCCGACAGGGTCTGGTAGACAGTCCCACGACCGGTAACCTTGACGAATTTGGCATCGCCACCAAGGCCGGCCACTTCCACAGTCGTGGTGGCGTAGATGCCTTCATGCGGGCTCTTCATGTCGTCGATGGTGTTGTAGACCAGCCCAAGGCTGACCGACGACTTGATCCACGGGCTTTCATTAATTCCCTCGACGATCGCCGGAGATATCTTGCAGTCGGCGTCCGGGGTCCCGTCGCCAGGCAGGTTGTTCGGATCGCCCGGGTCGGTAGGATTGTCATCGCAACCGTCGTCGAGCTTGTATTTCTCCTGGGCGATATTGTACGCCAGCTGGGTCGAGATGTTGTCGGTGATCGGCAGACCGAACCGAACTGTCGCGCCCAGCGTCTCGCTGTCATATTTGCTGTAATTCCGGGTCTGCTGGAAGATGTCGAAGCCGGCGGCGATACGGCGCCCGAGGAAATAGGGTTCGGTGAAAGACAGGCTGTAGTCGCGCGAATTCTTGCCACCACCCGCCGAAACCTTGATGTACTGGCCGCGACCGAGGAAGTTGCGCTCCGCGACCGAACCTTCGACGGACGGACCGGCAGTGTCACCACCGGTCGAATATCCTGCGCCGACCGAGAACTCGCCGGTCGATTTCTCGACTACGTCAACCACGAGCACGACTTGGTCTGGCTCAGAACCCGGGACAGTCGAAACGTCGACTTTCTCAAAGTAATCCAGCTTTTCCAGCCGCTTCTTCGCGCGCTGGATGAGTACCTGGTTGAAGGCGTCGCCTTCACTGACATCGAACTCACGACGAATGACATAGTCGCGCGTGCGGTCGTTGCCGCGGATTTCGATGCGCTCGATATAGGCCTTGGTGCCCTGGTCGATCGTATAGACGACCGAAATGGTGTGGTTCTCGAAGTTGCGATCACCGCGCGGCGTCACCTGGGCGAAGGCATAGCCCGAACCCGCGACCTTTTCGGTCAGCGCGATGATGGTGTCCTCGACATCCTTGGCGTTGTAGACGTCGCCCTTGTGGGTCTGAACCACCGATTCCAGCGCCTTCGAATCGACTTCGGGAATGGTGCTCTCGACGCTGACGTCGCCGAACGTATAGCGGTCGCCTTCCTGGACGGTGATGGTAACGGTGTACTGGTTGGTCGTGTCATCGAGCTCGCCGACGGCTGAGACCACCTGGAAGTCGGCATAGCCGTGATTGTAATAGAAGCGGCGCAGCGATTCCTGGTCGGCGCGCAGCTTGTCCTCGTCATAGACGTCGTCACGCAGCACGAAGGACAGGAAGCTCGAGCGCTTGGTGGCGATGACGTCGGACAGGCGGCGGCTCGAATAGGCGCTGTTGCCGACGAAATTGACGGCGGCGATCTTGGTGCGGCCGCCTTCGTTGATGTTGAAGACCACGTTCACCCGGTTGTCGCCGAGATCCATGATCTGCGTCGTGACAGTGGCGTCATCGCGGCCAATCCGCCTGTAGGCAGCCTTCACCGCCTCGACATCGGAGTCCAGCGTTGCCTGCGAGAACGTCCCGCGCGGCTTCAACTGCACGGCGACTGCCAGCGCATTGTCCTTGAGCTTCTTGTTGCCCTGGAACAGAACCTGGTTGACGACCTGATATTCGGCAACCTTGACCACCAGCGTCGAACCGACCTGATTGATCTGCACGTCCGAGAACAGCCCGGTGCCGAACAGCGCCTTGACCGCATCGTCGATATCGGCGCTGGAAAACGCCTTGCCCGGCTTGATCGTGATGTAGTTGCGGATGGTGTCGGCGTCGACACGCTGGTTGCCGCTGACCTCGACTCTCGAGACAACGGCTGCCTGCGCCGCAGATGTGGCAACGAACTGCACGGCGAGCGCACCTGGTACAACCAGAGCGGCGGACATAGCCACCGCGGACGCGGCGCTCAAAAATTTGGATGCTGCCTTCATCGGGCTTTTGTACCTTTTCTCGAAGTCCCCACGGCGAGAAAACCGGACGTGCGGTAATTTCTCCTACCGTATTAACCGGATTTTCCCTACACGCAAGGCTTCTGGTTAATTTGTAATTACTTAACCCTGATGCGTGGCTTTCGCGTCACGCATACCCCCGTGCATGGTAAACGGCGTCTCAACATTGCCGGTGCTGAAGCCAAATTTCTTCATGATTTCAGCACCCAAACAGATCGTTCCAGAAGACGAAGCCCATAAATCCCAGCACCAGAAAGAGGCCGGCCCGGTATCCCATTTCCATCATCCGCTCCGATAC
Organism: Mesorhizobium sp. M1078; assembly: GCF_040318615.1. NCBI lineage: Bacteria > Pseudomonadati > Pseudomonadota > Alphaproteobacteria > Hyphomicrobiales > Phyllobacteriaceae > Mesorhizobium > Mesorhizobium sp. M1078. Next base: position 4,289 of record NZ_JAMYMP010000018.1, on the reverse strand, counting down.
CGGACGCCGGAAAACGGCTTCGAGTGCGTAGAACAGGAGGTGGCCGCCGTCGAGGGGGGGAATCGGCAAAAGGTTCAGAATTCCGATCCCGACCGACAGGCCGGCGACGAGTTGCACCAGCCATAGGAAGCCCAGCTTTGCCGCCTGCCCCGACATCTTGGCGATCTTGATCGGGCCGCCCAGCTGGCATTTGTCTTCGCGGCCGACAACGAATCGCTGCAGGAACTGGCCGGTGCGCTGAATGACGTGCCCCGTCTCCTCGACCGCGGCGCCGACTGCTCCGACAGGGCTGTAGGTGATCAGCCTGGGCTGGCCGACATCCTTGTTGTTGACGACGCCGATGACGGCCACCTTGACCTTGTTGCCCAGTGCGTCCAGCTGCTCCATCGGCTCCGGCGTCGCGACGACCGTGACCTCCTTGCCGTCGCGCAACATGGTGAAGGTGATGGCGTCGCCGCCGCGGCCCGAAACTAGGCGCTGGACGTCGGCGAAGGTCTCAACCTTGCTGCCGTCGACGGCGACGAATCGGTCGCCTGGCAAAATGCCGGCCCTTGCGGCTGGACTGCCGGCGGTGACCGCCGCCACCATCGGCTCAAACACAGGGCGGCCATAGAGGGAAAACAGCACGGCAAAGACGGCAATGGTCAAAAGGAAGTTGAACAGCGGTCCGGCCACCACCGTGGCGGCGCGTTTCCAGATGGGTTGCGTGTGGAAGGCGACCTTGCGTTCAGCGTCAGTCAGCGTTTCCAGATCTTCCGAACTCGGCTGGCTCGACGTGGCGCTCATGTCGCCGACGAATTTGACATAACCGCCGAGCGGTATGGCGCAGAGCTTCCAGCGCGTGCCGTGGCTGTCGTTGAAGCCGAGAAGTTCGGGGCCGAAGCCGATCGAAAAGGCCTTCACGCCAATGCCGCACCAGCGGCCGACCAGGTAATGGCCCATTTCGTGAATGAAGACGACCACGGTCAGCACGAACAGAAACGGCACCAGCGTGCCGAGGACAAAGCCTTCCGTGCTGAAAAACGCGTGAAGAATTTCGTTCAAGTCATGCCCTCAAATTCACCCGCGGCAAAAGGTGTCGCCGCGACTGTGACATCAATCCAGGCGAATCCGTGGCGTGCGCCATTTCTTCGCCGTGAAATATCACTCAAGCCGGAAACAGCCCCTGCGCCGGATGATCGGCGCCCGCCGAAATCCAGCCGATCACGTATAGGGCAAAAGCCGCCGCGACAAGCCCGTCCACCCTGTCCATGACACCGCCATGCCCGGGTATCAACGCGCTTGAATCCTTGCGGCCGTGGCGGCGCTTGACCCAGGATTCGAAGAGATCGCCAGCCTGGGCAACAATCGACAGCACCAGCGCAACCAAGGCGAGGACGCCAAGATTGCCGGCCCCGGCGGCGGCAGCCAGAAGCACGCCGGCGGCCACGCCGCCGACAGCGCCGCCAAGCGCGCCGCTCTGCGTCTTGCCGGGGGATATAGATGGCGCGAGCTTGGGCCCACCGACGGAGCGGCCGACGAAATAGGCGAAGATGTCGGTCGCCCAGACCACGGCGAACAGAAACAGGATTGCGACCAGGCCGGGATGGTCGCCGCCGCGCAGCAGCGCCAGCGATAAGCCGGACAAAGCCGCGTAGGCAAGACCGGCTGCATCCCATTGCGCCGCTCCATGCATACGGGCGCCGACAGCAGCGATCACAACCATGGCCAGGACAAGAGACAGAAGCCACGATGCCGGCACGCCTGCAACCAGGGCGACGACGAAAACCAGAAGCAGCGCTTCGGGAATGAAGCCGAGGGTCGCACCGGCCAAGGGGCGCGACATGCGCGCCCATTCATAGAAGATGACCGCCGATATCCCGGCGCAAAGCAGGCGGAACCACAGCCCTCCCAACCAGGTCAGGCCAAGCGCTATTGCGGCCAGCACCAGCGCCGAGACGATGCGAAGCTGAAGATTGTTCATCCCGCCGCCGATCACGAGGCAGCGACATCTTGAGCGGCAAGCCCGCCAAAACGGCGCTCGCGGCCAGCAAAATCGCGCAATGCGTCGGCCAGGTGTTCGCGGCTGAAGTCAGGCCAGTAGCAAGGCAGAAAAACCAGTTCGCTGTAGGCTGCCTGCCACAGAAGGAAGTTCGACAGCCGAAGCTCGCCACTGGTGCGGATGACCAGCTCCGGATCGGGAATGCCTGCGGTGTCGAGGGCGCCGGCAAAAGTGTCTGCCGTGATCGCCTCTGCGTCGATCTCGCCGCGCGCCACTGCGGCTGCGAGCTTGCGTGCCGTGCGCACGATCTCGTCGCGCCCGCCATAGTTGAAGGCGATGACCAAGGTCAGTGATTCATTGCGCGCAGTCAGCGATTCGGCCTCTTCGAGCAGGCCCCTGATGTCCGGCTGCAGCCCCGCCCTGTCACCGATGATCCTGACGCGCACGCCGTTCTGGTGCAGTTCGGCCAGATCGCGGCGGATGAACAGCTTCAAAAGCCCCATCAGGTCGCTGACTTCGGCCTTGGGCCGCGACCAGTTTTCCGACGAAAAGGCGTAGACGGTCAGGAAGGAAATGCCGAGACCGGGCGCGGCGCGCACCGTCTTGCGCAGCGCTTCGACGCCGGCGCGATGGCCGGCAAGCCGCGGCATGCCGCGCGCCTTGGCCCAGCGTCCGTTTCCATCCATGATGATCGCGACATGCGCGGGCGTTGCCATTGTCTCGCTTTCGGGCCGGTGTGGGCCGACCCTAGACCTGCATGATTTCAGCTTCCTTATCGGAAAGCAGGTGATCGATGGTGCTGATCGTTTCGTCGGTCAGCTTCTGGACCTGATCGGAGCGCTTGCGCTGATCGTCCTCGCTGATGTCGCCGTCCTTTTCCGCCTTCTTCAAGAAGTCCATGCCGTCGCGACGGACATGGCGCACCGCAACGCGGGCGTTCTCGGCGTAGCCATGCGAAATCTTGACCAGTTCCTTGCGGCGCTGCTCGTTGAGCTCGGGCAGCGGAATTCTGAGATTGGTGCCGTCGACGATCGGATTGAAGCCGAGATTGGATTCTCTGATGGCACGGTCGACCGCGCCGACCATCGACTTGTCCCATACCGAAACCGAGATCATGCGCGGCTCCGGCACCGACACGTTCGCCACCTGGTTGATGGGCATGGTGGTGCCGTAGGCCTGGACCTGGATGGCGTCGAGCAGATTGCTGGAGGCACGGCCGGTGCGCAGCGAAGCCAGATCGTGCTTGAAGGCGGCGATCGCGCCATCCATGCGCCGCTTGAGGTCGTCGAACTCACCACTCATCTTAGTCTCCTCGACCCGTTTGATCCGGGTTCAGTGCTTAGGGCCTATATTCGGACCCGCTTTCGAAAACTGATCCCCTTTTAGGAGAGTATACTCCGGGTCACTCGTCGGCGACGATCGTGCAACGGCCGCCGCCCCGCAGAATATCGCCGAAACCACCTTTTTCGTGGATCGAATAGACGATTATCGGGATGTTGTTTTCGCGCGCAAGTGCAATTGCGGCGGTATCCATGATCGAAAGGCCCTTGTTGATGACTTCGGCATGGCTGATGCGCTCGAAGCGGGTCGCATTCGGATCCTTCTTGGGATCGGCCGAATAGACGCCGTCGACCTGGGTGCCCTTGAACAACGCGTCGGCGCCGATCTCGGCGGCGCGCAAGGCCGCGGCCGAATCGGTGGTGAAGAACGGATTGCCGGTGCCGCCGGCGAAAATGACGACCTTGCCCTGGTTCATATAGGCGGTGGCCTGGCGCTGGGAAAAACTCTCGCAAAGTTCGGGCATGGCGATGGCCGACAGCACGACGGCATCGACGCCGATCTTGTTCAGCGAGGTGCGCAGCGCCAGCGAGTTGATGACGGTGGCCAGCATGCCCATGTGGTCGCCGGTGACGCGGTCGCCGCCCTTGGATGCCACCGCCACGCCGCGAAAGATATTGCCGCCGCCAATGACGACGCCGACCTCGATGCCAAGTGCGCGGGCTTCGGCGATGTCGGCGGCGATTCGGTCGACCACCGAGACATCGATGCCGAAATGCTGCTCGCCCATCAACGCTTCGCCCGACGCTTTCAGCAGGACACGTCGATAGAGGGGCTTTGCCGTCATCTGGACCTCGTCATTGTTGCGTGTGGCAGCCTGGGCAGGCCGCCCTCGCGCGGGCGCCGCCGCTGGCGCGATGCCGAGTTCCGATACACGAAGGGGGCCCCGGGGGGGCCCGGCGCCCCCGCCCCCAATACGCCCTTGGGGGGGGGGGCCGGCGGGGTGTGGGGTGGGGGGGGGGGGGGGGGT